>CALAGN010000091.1 GCA_937891785.1 uncultured Octadecabacter sp. | reverse complement strand
CACCTGAAAATTAGAGATAAATAGAGCAGCGGACAACATCCCTGACAGAGGGGGCCACGCCGTTGCACCCCATGGAGAGTCCGAGGATTTCGCGTTGGCAGGCCTAAGGTTCGCATCCGACGCGGTATGGTCGCTGGTAGCGAGCACCGCGACATCCCCGCATGGCACCGAAACGATCACGCTGCATTTTGAGCGCCGGTCGTTGCTAATCAGCCAAGACGCGTTAGTTGTGAACTGGCGCGACGGGAGACACGAGACCGATCCGCGAGACCCGCAAGGGTCTGTCTAGGCGCATTTGGCGGGCGCAACATAAGCAAGGCGTCAGGCCACTATCGAAGATTTCGTCGATTCGATCCGCAGCGTGCGTTCGCCCTTGGTTACCGGGCGCGAAGCCAACTTAGAATTAGAATGAATGATTCAATTCGAGGCCAAAGGTCTGGGTGCTATCATAATCCTGCGAGGCAATCGGATGTGCCAGATACATCTGGATCGCGCCAAGGCCCGTCCGGATGCTCAGCGATACCCCGACCGAAGATCGCAGATGGCTTGCATCGTCCACAATATCTGCCCCGGCAATGCCGCCCGCCACATCGTCAAGACCCCAAAGGCTGCCTAGATCAACGAACAGGCCCGGTGTCAGGCGCTCGGCTTGTTCGCCAAACGCATTGGGGAATTGCACGTCAAACTTGGCAATGCCGTAGTAGTTGCCGCCAAGTGCCGGCGTGCCTGCAACTGCAAGATCGCGCGGTCCAAGGCCGCCAAATTCAAACCCTCGGATCGATCCCTGGCCCAGCCTATAGCGGTCGCCGATGCTGCTGGTACCAGCTTGGCTGCTCAGCGCACCAAGGCGGACCTGACTGCGCAAAACGACATTGCCATCGTTAAAAACATGGATGGCCTGCCCCGAGGCAGTAACGCGCAAAAAGTCGTTGTCCGGCGTTGTTGACCCGATCTCGGCACCAAATCTCAGCCGCGCCGTGCGTATTGTACCACCAGGCTCGATCGGTAACCGGTATTCAAGGTTGGCGCCAATCGCGCTGGTGGTCTCTTCACCCTCGTCCCCGACAATGAGTGCCGAACTGGCGACCGGAACACCCGAAATATCGCTCACGGAATAACTGGCATAGGCCGAGGCCTTGAGCGCCGAAGACACCTCCCAGGTTAGTCGCGGTTCGATCCGCGTAACGGTCGAGTCAAAATCATATGTCGCACTTGCAGATGTTTCCGAGCGCACCACATTCATGCCAAAGGCCGGAGATTCCCCGAAAATTGCATCGTTGTTATAACGCAAATTGACGCGCGTTCCGTCTTCTTGCGTTTCGATATTGAACTCGAGGGTCTGATCCTTGCCCAGCAGCCTGTCGGTCACAAAGCCCATACCAACGACGACGCCGTAATCAGTATCGTAGGCAAGGCGACCTGTCAGGCGCGCGATAGGGTTGGGGTTCAACGATTCCACTTCGGCAAGATCGTCTTCATCGCCTTGTGTCTGGGCACTTAGTGCCAGTGGCGAAATTAGTAGGGCAAGTGCCGCCCCGTAAACGAATCTTTTCATGATGCCCTCAAAAAAGCTATTGGATTCATCTTATTGGCCTCGCGGCAATGCTCCAACCCCAATTGGGACGTCTTATGAGAAACTGTGGCTATTTTCCCCACTGTGATCGCGCTACGCTGCATGAATGGAAAACTCCAAAGGATCGCTGTCTGCCCTCGCCGAAATTTCCGCCGCTTTTGAGCGATCATAGTCCGTCGGAACGGATAAAACTGAAGCGCGGGCACTGTTTTTCTGCGAAACAGGCGTCAAAGTAGCGCAATTACTGGCTGCCGCCGCCAAGGCCCCCGGCATCGAAGACAATTTGCTGTCCGAATGGGCGGCGGCGATCCCCGGATCTGACGCACTTGGGTTTGCGCGGCGCTGTGATCTCGAATCAATTTGAACGAGTGGCGCATTCTCGGTGACATAATCAGCGCGGGTCAGCTGCGCATCGCTCCTATCGCTAAGGCACTGATCGCGAAAATGCGCAGTGCCTTGCGTGCCGCGATCCAACCCGCCGACGATATTGAGCAAGATCGTTTTCCCAAACCCCGATGAGCCAAGCAGTGCGACGATCTCACCCGCCCGAATTTCCAGATAAAGCCCGCGCAGGGCATGCACAGCCGAATGACCCTCGCCGTAGACTTTGGCCAGCCCAGCCGTGCGGTAGGCGGGCGTTCCGGCATCAGGTCTGGTCATGACCTGTCCTTTCACGCGCGCCGGAAAAAATATCCGTTTCGCCGCCATCATATTCCGCCCGACAGCACTGAACAACCAAACCAGCGCACGACGCTGCGTCGACGACATCGCTGCACATAGACGGTATGCGCGATTTCCCATATACTTTTGCGCGCGCTGCCCCTATTGGCAGGCCTTTAATCCCGCATGACAAAGAAGCTGCCCGTGAAAAAGACTATTGCCGCCGCCCTTGAGACCCAAGGCTACCACACCCTGACCCCTGTCCAAGAGGCCGTCACCGCGCCCGAGTTGGGCGAGGCTGATCTGCTTGTCTCTGCGCAGACCGGCTCGGGTAAGACCGTTGGCTTTGGCCTTGCCATTGCGCCTACCCTTTTGGGCGAGGATGACACATTTGGTGCAGCGGGCGCACCGCTGGCCCTGATCATCGCGCCAACGCGCGAATTGGCGCTTCAGGTGAAACGCGAATTCATTTGGCTCTATGGGCCTGCGGGCGCGGTTATCGCGTCCTGCGTCGGCGGTATGGATATGCGCGAAGAACGTCGCACCTTGACGCGTGGGGCACATGTTGTTGTCGCCACACCTGGCCGTCTGGTGGATCATATCAAGCGTGGCTCGATCGACATGGGATCGCTGCGCGCAGTTGTGTTGGACGAAGCGGACGAGATGCTTGATCTGGGATTCCGCGAGGATCTTGAGTATATTCTTGGCGAGGCCCCCGAGAGCCGCCGCACCTTGATGTTTTCCGCGACCGTACCTGCGGCCATCGCCAAGCTGGCCAAGAACTTCCAACGTGATGCCGTACGCGTCGCCACGGTTAGCGACGGTGGTCAGCACGCCGATATCGAATACAAGGCCATGACCGTTGCCCCGCGCGACGCCGAAAACGCGATCATCAACGTGCTGCGGTTTTACGATGCGCGCAATGCCATCGTGTTTTGCAACACCCGCGCCATGGTTGCGCGCCTGACGACCCGTTTTTCCAACCGTGGGTTCAGCGTTGTGGCTCTGTCGGGTGAATTGACGCAGAACGAACGAACCCATGCCTTGCAATCCATGCGTGACGGACGTGCCCGCGTTTGCGTGGCGACCGACGTGGCGGCGCGTGGTATTGATCTTCCCGGTTTGGAACTGGTGATTCATGCAGAACTGCCCAACAACTCGGACACGCTCTTGCACCGGTCTGGTCGCACAGGTCGCGCAGGCGCCAAAGGCACCTCGGCGCTGATCGTACCCGTGAAAATGCGCGGCAAGGCCGAACGCCTGCTGCGGTTCGCGAAACTTACGGCGGAATGGGGCGCACCGCCCTCTGCTACTGAAGTTCTGGCACGCGACGAAGAACGCCTGTTGGTCGATACCCCATGGAACGACCCCGTAAGCGAAGATGACGAGGCTTTCGTCAACAAGCTCGCGACGCAATTCAGTGCTCCACAACTGGCCGCAGCATTCTTGCGTGTGCACCGCGAACGGCAATCGGCCCCCGAAGAACTGAGCGACGCGGAAGACGCCGCCAAGCCACGCCCCCGCGAGGCATTTGGCCCATCGGTCTGGTTTTCGGTCAATGTGGGCCGCGACAAAAACGCCGAAGCACGCTGGCTGCTTCCGCTGCTGTGTAAGGCAGGCGGGATCAGCAAAGACGACATCGGCGCGATCCGCATCCAACAAGACCAGAGCTATGTGGAAATCCTGAAATCCAGCGTTGACGGCTTTTTGGGCCGTGTTGGCAGCGGCATGGAACTTGAGGCTGGAACCAGCATCACGCAATTGGCGCAAGCGCCCGTGTTGTCGGGCCCACCGCCACGCAAAAGCGGTGGCGGCGGCAAGCCTGACTACAAGGCGCGCGACGATGATCGTGGCCCGCGCCCGAAACCGGAACGTGCGCCCAAAAAGGACCACGGGGATGCGGTAGCCGACTGGAAGCCAAAGGCCGACAAGCCAGCGGGCGCGCCCTATAAAGGCAAATCTGACGATAAACCCCGCGGCAAACCCAAGGGCGGCTTTGAGGGCAAACCGGCAGGCAAGCCAAAATCGAATTACGAGGGTAAGCCGAAGTCGAGTTACGAGGGTAAGCCAAAAGGCAAGTTCGGCGGCAAACCAGCTGGAAAAGGCGCGCCACGCGCGACCGACGCAGCCCCCGCCAAACGCTCGTTTGATGGTGCCAGCGATCCTTCCAAGCGATTTACCCCTCCTGGCGCAAAACCCAAAAGCGGCAAGCCCCATGCGGCCAAAGGCGGCTCAAAAGGCAAAGGCGCACCAAAGGGTGGCGGTGGCTTTCCCAAACGCGACAATTAGGGCGGCTTAGATCGGTTCGATCAGATCAGCGCCGCTTGCACGGTTTGAGTTCACCTTTGGATCAACCCGATAAAACTCCAGCGTATCTTCGGGCGCGGCCGTCATCAGACGCGCCGCGCCTTTGCCTGCCTCACCCAGCCACAAGGCCCAATCCGCAGGCTCCAGCACGACCGGCATTCGATGATGGATGCTGCCCACGGCCGCATTCGCGCCCGTGGTGACAATTGCACATGTTGTGAGCGGATCTTCGCCTTTGTCCCACGCCTGCCAGATACCCGCAAAGACCAGCGGTGTGCCGTCCTTTCGGATGATATACCATGGCAATCGCGCGCCCTCGGGCGTCTTGGTCCATTCGTAAAATCCGGTTGCAGGGATCAAACATCGCCGTTCGCGCGCCGCTGTGCGAAAGGCGGGCTTGTCAGCAATCGTTTCAGCCCGCGCATTGATTAACAGCGGACCATCATTGGGTTTTTTGTACCACTGCGGCACGAAACCCCAGCGCATGGGTCGCAGGTGGCGGGTGCCATCATCGCTCGTGACAGTATGAACCTGCACAGTTGGGCAAACATTGTAATTGGGCACCTCCGGCAGGTCGTTGGCAGGGGTCGCCGCGAACATCTGCGCCATCGCGTCATGTGGCATCGTGATTGCCATACGTCCGCACATATCCGCCTCCAAGTTGCCTCGCATTTTCGCATCAATCCGGCCCTAAGCATCAAAAGCCAAAGCAAAGGAGAATGCAATGAAAGCCCCAATTATCGTTGCCCTCGCCTGTTTTGTCTCCAGTGCCACCGCCGATGGTGCGGCTGACATTTATCAAGGGAATTTCCTTGGGGCCTCTGCGCCAACCGCGACTTGCGTGGGCTAGGATCTTCAGGTTGGCCTAATGGCTGACCGCGTCACATTTGGCGAAACAAGCTGCATGATTTCGCAAGTTCTGACCGATGGTGTCGGCGTGAGCTTGGCCCTGTCGGAGACTGGCCGGCTAACCTATGGCAGCACGGCAACAGGCACGACCGAACTGCTGCGCGGCACCGACAGCTAAGTCAAAAGGCGCGAATACAGCAGCACATCCCAAGGGGTAAACGCGGCCTCGATTTGTGACCAGATGCCACCGAATGTGATCGGGTCCATGCCGGACGCGATGTCATTCAGGCTGCGTTTGCCGTTGATTCTGGCAATCAGCGGTGCAGCAGATTTCGGCAGCGCAATGCGGATAGTTTCACAACCTGACTTGATTGAAAACGGATTGCCCGTGCTGACAGCTTTGGCCAATTGCGCGGGCGTGGCCGCACGCAGATGTGGCACCAGCGATCGTTTGGCTGCCGATGCCACGGGTCGCACGGCCCCCGCAGGCACGGCGTAACCCAGATGCACTTTCATCGTGCCGTTGAGTTTTTCCGCAATGACCATGGCCTGTGCTGCGTCCATCGTCGCTGGCACCTCCACAAAGCGCGCCAGATCATAGCGCCCGGGCTGGCAGAAAGACGCCAGATCCCACCCCGCCCCTGTCAGTTCGTCCAGCAATTCACCCACGTCATAAGACCGGTCTTGGCTATGCAACAACAGGTCGTAAAACCCTGCGTCCGATTGTTTGTGATCCCCGAGGTGAGGGTTGGTTTTGAACAGATGACCGCTAGGAAGCTTGGCAAAAATGGCCCGCGCAGCTGCGAGCCTTTCGGCTGGGCCGTGGTTCGCGAAAAGCGCACCAAATGCCTGTTGGAGCGGATAAACACCGGACCGCCCCAGAGGCGCATAGACCATAAATCCAAGCCCGCCGGTCGGGGCACAGGCTGCGCGTAGGGCCTTAAAACCCGCCCCAGGGTCGGACAAATGGTGCAGCACACCGCAGCAATCAATGTAGTCGAATTCACCGAAATCCGGCGCGTCCAAAAGGCTCGCAGTGTGGAACGTAATCCCCGTCAGCCCACGCACGTCCGCCCGTTTTTCGGCAACTGCACGGGACGCGCAGGATAGGTCAAGATAGGTAATTTCAAATGGTCGGCCTGCTCGACTTAGCCGTGTCGCAAGTTGGATCAACCCGTCGCCAGTGCCACCCCCTGCCACCATCGCCCGCAGTGGTTTCGACCAATCGCGCGCGCCACCAAACAGGTAGTGATCCATTTCAATAGGGTCCGAGGGTGATCCCGTGATCAAACGCGTACGCTCGTCGGCGGGATCGCGCTCGGGATAAGGGAAAGCTTCGTATTGATCAGAGACTGATACCATTCGCACAACTTAACTGCCGTTGGGCAGAGCTGCACCTATATTTTTTCTGCGCGCCGCTCGAAAGCGGACAGACCATTCCCGACTTGTAGAATTAGCCAACCTTGCGGTGATAGGAGCAATATTTTCAGCGATGGTACAATCAAGACCGAGTGCATCTAGAACAGCGCCCAGTTCGCCAAGCGGGTCGCGCGCAAGGTCTTCGTAAGCAATCCGGTGCGGCGTGATCGCTTCGGCGGCAAACCAGTGGTCCCATTCTGCGTCAAGACTCGAAAGCCGCGCCATCTGAGCAGCGATTTCATCGGCGTCGAATGCAGGCAGGGCCGGTTCGGTCAGGCGTTCGAACTCGGTTCCATCCGCAAACCTATGCCAAAGGCCGGTTTGCGATGCCATGACCCAGCATATAGCATGCTCAAACCTGCCGCGCCTCGTCAGGTGGGTGGATAAAACATCGCCGAACGCTGCTTGATACAGCGCGCGATCGGTTTGCGCGTCTGTGTAAAGAGTGCGCGCTTGCTCGCGGAAATGGGCAAAACTGCCCCGTTGCATCCGTATGCCAAAGACACCTGTGCCTGCGGTGCCAAGGTCTCGTACGGCGGAGAAAATCTCAGCCAGCGTTTCCGTCCCTGTCGCTGTCAGATCAATCCCGCGCATCCAGTCGGCGACCATAGGGCCATAAAAATAGGACTCCGGCAATCGCGCGACGCTGGTCGCGCCCAGCATTCTGCACATCATCGCGCTACCGCTTCGGGGAACAGTGCAAATGACGTAGGATTGATACTTCTATCGGTGTTCACGCCCTGCATAGCGCAAAAAGGGCGCGCCAGTGGCGCGCCCTTTTTTATGGATCGAAACGATCCTTACTTCATCATGATACGGCCATCGGTGTAGGGCATATAATCGCCCTGCGCGGCCATATATTCGGCGACGACATCGGCCAGATCGGGGCCAAAGTCATAGACGTTGTCAGCATTCACGAACATGGAATAACCGTCACCGCCATTGCGCACAAAGTTGTTGGACACGATGCCATAGGTCGCGGCAGGGTCAATCGCTGCTCCACCAACCATCGCATCGCTGATCCGGCTTCCCGGCTCCATGGACAGATCAACAGTAAAGGTCATGCCCGCAACCTGCGGGAACCGACCCGAGCCTTCTTCGTGTTGGCTCGCACCATTTTCGAGCGCATCGAGCAGGTCCTGCCCGCTGATAAAGAACGTCGACAGCGTGTTCTGGAATGGCAGCACAGTCAGTACTTCGCCCATCGTTACGTCACCTGCGTCGATGCTGGAGCGCAGCCCCCCCGAGTTGGCAAAGGCCACCTGGATACCCTGATCGGCCACACGGTCCAACATGGCGTCAGCTACAAGGTTGCCCATCGCACATTCCATGGCGCGGCAGACATCGCGGTTACCCTCGATCGCTTCGCCCGCGCTGGCCACGACTTCGTTGCGGATTTCGTCCAGCGGCACCGCCAGTTCGGCAATACGCGCAACGGCGGCTGCATCCTCGGCAACGGTGCCGTCGATTAGCAGCGGTTGGCCGCTGGCCTCAACGATGACACCGTCATCATCAAACGTAACGTTCAATTCGCCAAGGAATTTGCCATAGGCATAGGCTGACAGGATCGCGGTATCGCCAACCATCGTCGGATAAGGCCCAACAGCGCCGTCCATATCGCCCAGCAGCGTATTCGTGTGACCGCCGACGATCACGTCAACGCCTGTGGTATTGGCGGCAACGATTTGATCGACGCCATAGCCCGAATGCGACAACACGATGATCTTGTTCACGCCAGCTTCGGTCAGTTTATCAACCTCCGCCTGCACCGCGTCACTTGGATCAGTAAAGATCACGTTGGGGCCAGGGCTGGCCAGCTCATCGGTGTTTTGCGGTGTCAGGCCGATAAGGCCGATTTGTTCGCCATCACGTTCGATGATCGTGGATTTCAGCAGTTCGCCAGCCAGCAGTTCTTCGCCGGAAAAGTCAGCGTTCGACATCAGGATCGGGAAATCGACCGCATCCATAAAGCCGCGCAACACTTCGGGGCCATCGTCGAATTCGTGGTTACCCACGGTCATCGCGTCATAGCCAAGTTGGTTCATGAATTCAGCGGCCATCGCACCCTTGTAGTAAGTATAAAACAGCGTGCCTTGGAATTGATCGCCACCATCCACAAGGATGGAATTGTCGGTGCGCGCACGGGCCTCGGCTACTGTTGTGATCAGGCGTGCTGTGCCGCCAAAGCATTCGCCGGCGGCGTTGTCTTCGGCAGAACAGGGCGAATCATACTTGCTGATCGGCTCGAACCGCGCGTGAAAATCGTTAGTATGCAGAATCGTCAGCGAGTAATCGGCAGCGGCCGCCCCCGCAGAAAGCGCCAAAACGCCGGTAGATGTGAGAATACGAGCAAGCATGGTAGGAAACCCCCTTGTTGATTTGTCGATAGCTTGGCCAGAACCGGATGCAGAGTCAAAGCCTTCGCGTCTGCGATGGCGTAACGTCGCTTTGTCAGGGGCGCGAAACCTTGACCCGCACCCGCCAAATCGGCATGTGAGGCGCATGTTGATTTACAAAATCCTTACGGGTGATCAATGGGCCGCTTGGCAGTCCGATGGCACCTTCACCGGCGCGCCAATTGATCTGGCGGACGGCTATATTCACACGTCCACCGCCCAGCAGGCGCAGGCAACCGCTGACAAGCATTTCGCGGGTCAAGATGGGCTAATCTTGGCGGCGCTGGAGGCTGACAGCTTTGGCGATGACCTGAAATGGGAGGTGTCGCGCGGCGATGCCCTGTTCCCGCATATCTTTCGCGATATTCCCGTGAAGGAAGTGGTTTGGGCCCGCCCGATGCCGCTGGTTGATGGAAAACACTGCTTGGATTTCGCATGAGAGCGCTTGAACAGATCGGGCTGCGCATCTTGCGTGGGTTTGATCCCGAACGCGCCCATGGGTTGGCACTGCGCGCGCTCAACACGGGGCTTGGGCCACGGGGTGGGCCTGTGACCTCAAGGCGTCTGGCGACCACCTTGGCAGGGCTTTCGTTGCCTAACCCCGTCGGTCTTGCTGCGGGGTTTGATAAGAACGCAACGGCGCTGCATGCCTTGTCGCGCACCGGCTTTGGATTTCTTGAGGTCGGCGCTGCCACCCCGTGCCCGCAGATCGGCAACGCCAAGCCGCGCCTGTATCGCCTGACACAGGACGCCGCGGCGATCAATCGTTTCGGGTTCAATAATGAAGGGATGGGGCCGATTGCGGATCGGCTCGCCCAGCGCCCAAGTGGCGCAGTCATCGGGCTGAACCTTGGTGCGAACAAAGACAGCGGGGACCGCGCCGCGGACTTCGCGCGGGTGTTGGCCCATTGCGGCCCGCATATTGATTTCGCGACCGTGAATGTATCCAGCCCCAACACCGAAAAGCTGCGGGATTTACAGGGTAAGGCCGCGCTGGCTGCTTTGCTAAGCGGTGTTATGCAGGCCAACGTCACGGGTATCCCGATTTTTCTAAAAATCGCCCCTGATCTGAATAGTGACGAACTGGCCGAGGTCGCTGAGGTTGCCAATGCATCCGGACTGTCAGCGATCATCGCCACCAATACCACGCTGTCACGCGACGGGCTGACCAGTGCGCATCGCGATCAAACGGGCGGGCTGTCGGGCGAGCCGTTGTTTGAAAAATCGACTCGGGTGCTGGCAAAACTATCCACGCTCACCGATCTACCGCTGATCGGGGTTGGCGGGGTTGGCAGCGCTGAACATGCCTATGCGAAAATTCGCGCGGGCGCGTCTGCTGTGCAGCTTTATACAGCGCTGGTTTATGGCGGCATCAGCCTTGCCGAAGACATCGCGCGGGGGTTGGGTGATTTACTTGAACGGGATGGCTTTGCAAACGTTGCAGATGCTGTCGGCACTGACAAAGGCGCATGGCTATGATTCTCTGGCACAACACACGGTGCAGCAAATCACGCCAGACTTTGGCGTTGTTGACCGCGAACGGGCATGACCCAGAGGTGCGCCTCTATTTGCAGGACGCACCCACGCTGGCCGAACTAACGCAAGTCGCTACCCTGTTAGGCGGACCCGCCGCTATAATTCGCAAGGGCGAGGCAGTTTACAAAGAGCTGGGTCTGAAAGACGCGAGTGACGCCACACTCCTCTCGACCATGGCGGCCCACCCGATCCTGGTCGAACGTCCCGTTTTGCTTGCGAACGGCAAGGCCGCGATTGGTCGCCCGCCGGAAAATGTGCTGACGATCCTTTAAGTGACTGAGCGTTCTAGCGCCGGATATTTCCAGCCCAACGTAATCCCGCGCGCCACAAAGCTAATCAGAAACCCGAGCCAAAGCCCGTGGTTGCCCAGCATAGGCATCAGCGCCAACACGGCGACGAAATAGATCACCGCAGACAGGAACATCATATTGCGCATATCGGCGGTGCGGGTCGCGCCGATGAAAATACCGTCGAGCATCCAGGCGGCGGCGCCAAGGATCGGCGCAAGGATCATGTAGGGCAGATAGACACGCGCGACTGCGCGCACTTCGGGCGCGGTTGTCATGATGTCGATGATCTGGCCACCTGCGATCAAGAACACAGCGGCAAGGAAGACCCCCACCGCAAAGCCCCAAATGCTGGTCAAGACAGCCGCACGGCGCAGGGCCGTGCGGCGACCCTCCCCCAGCGCTTGCCCCACAAAGGCTTCGGCAGAAAACGCCAGCCCGTCCATGGCATAGGCGGTGATGTTCAAGAACAGCAGCAGGATGTGATTTGCGGCCAGCTGTACATCACCAAAGCGCGCACCAAAGAACAGGAAACTTACGAAAATCGCCTGCAGCATCAGCGAGCGCAGCAAAATGTCGCGGTTCACTTGGGCAAACCTGCGTAGCTTGATGGGGTCAGCCACGCGCGCAAAGTCGCGCCACGCGGGCGTGGCGAATGCAGCGCGGCAGACCCACAGGCCAAGGGCGGCACCGCTCCATTCAGCGCCCAACGTCGCAATCGCCACACCTTCAACGCCCCAGTCAAGGCCCAGCACGAACCACAGATCAAGGCCGATATTCAGCCCGTTCATCCAAAGCTGGATCACCAGCACCGCACGAGTGCGTTCCGCCGCAATCAGCCAGCCGGTGATGGCATATAGCGAGATCAGCGCGGGCGCAGACCAAACACGGATGCCCATATAGCTGCGCGCCATGCCTTCAACTTCAACACTGGCGGGGGACACAAGGAACGACAGGAAAAACAGCGGGCGCTGCAGCACGATGATCGCTAAACCGGCAAGCAGGGCAATGCCCAAAGCACGACTTAAAATCGCGGCCCCTTCGGCTAGATCACCGCGCCCAAGCGCCTGACTGGCAAAGCCCGTCGTGCCCATGCGCAGAAAGCCGAACACCCAATAAAATGCAGTCAGGATGATTGCGCCGATACCCACTGCCCCGATCGGTGCCGCCAGCCCCAACTGCCCGACGACGCCGGTATCAACGGCCCCAAGGATCGGCACCGTCGCATTGGACAGGACAATCGGCAGTGCAATATTTAGTACCCGCCGATGGGTCAGATCGGCGGTTCTAGCCATCTCGCGTTGGCATCAGGAAATGCCCTGTCGCTTGGGCGAACAAACGGGCGCGGTTATCCTGCCATGCTTCGACGTGGACCGAAGCATAACGCCGCCCCGAGCGGTTTATGCGCGCACGCGCGTAGGCATCGCGTGGCAGGCCGGTGCGCAGGTAGTCCACAGTTAAATCAATCGTCTTGGGCAAGCGTGGCGCGGACCGTGCGTCGATCTGGAAATCGGCAGCCTGTGCGCCTTCAATATCTTCCCAAAGGGTTGCCCAGCTTAGGGCGACAATTGCTGTTGTTTCCAAGAATGCCGCTGTGACACCGCCGTGCAGCGCGGGCAACATCGGATTGCCGATCAGTTTATCATCGTAGGGCAAAACAGCCGTCAACTCGTCGCCGCGCCGGTCAAACTGCATCCCCAAAAAGCCGATATAGGGCACGCCACCAACAAGGCTTGCGAGGGCGGCATCACGGCGTTGTTTGATCACTTGAACAGGTTCGGGGCGCTTCATGTCACGGTCCTTGGGCTTGTCTGGTTCATTTTGCGCGCTCGACTGTGAATGCGCCGGTAGCAGTGGCGACAGGGCGACTTGTGTCTTCGTCCGTCGCCACAGCCCGCACAAATGCAACCGAGCGGGTGACGTGATAGCATTCTGCCGAGGCCGTTATCGTCTGGCCGGGGGTGGCCGGGCGCATGTAGTCGATGCGCAGATCAAGCGTGGCCGTGCCCGCGGGCGCGCTTGGGTGAACCATCACCGCCGCGCCGCCGCAGGTGTCCATCAGGGCCGACACTGCCCCGCCATGAATTACACCGGTTTCGGGATCACCGACAAAGCGCGCGTCATACGCCATACTGATTGCCGCTTTCCCATCCGCGATCTCGGTCAGGGTCATACCAAGGGCCCGGGAATGGGGGATCGCCTCGATGAACTGGCGCGCAAGTTTCCCGCGTTTTGCTATCATTTCAGTATCGGACTGGTCTGTCATGGTCTCTCCTGCTTTGCGTGGCAATTTGGCATTTGTCGCTTCCGGTGCAAGCGCATTATAAGCGATTGCGGATATTTCTTCATGACAGTTTCGCTCCGCTGCGGACAGCCGCCAACCAAACTGCCGCATATGTTAAAGGCTCCTTTTGCGTAGGCCCGCGAGCGCGCTATCGCAGTTGCTCGCGGACGCCCAACAGCATACCATAAGCGACAGGGAGACAACGATGGACGAGACCCGCCTCAATTTCAAGGGAATGTGCGCCCAGTTCGACGTGACGCCGCGCACCCTGCGGTATTACGAATACATCGAACTGCTCACACCTGATCGCGAAGGCCGTGCGCGTTTTTATGGCCCGCGCGAACTGGCCCGTATGACGCTTATCTTACGCGGCCGCCGGTTTGGTTTTGCCCTCGAAGATATACGCCAATGGCTGTTGATTTACGAACATGAAGGCAACGCCGCCCAGATGCGCGCTTGGATTGAGCTTGCCGACAAACAAATGGCCGAGCTGACCGATCAAAAGACCCAAATCGAAGAAACTATGACCGAATTGAAGACCCTGCGCGACGAAACCGCCGCCTCGCTGGGGTGATCTGCACAGCCGGATGAACCCCTCGAACTGCGACAGCGACATCATCCGTTTTGACCCTGTTCACCACTGGACCTTTATTGCTTTGACATGTGACGCAGCGGCAAGCCGCCTGCACAAAGCCGGGTCAGGCCGCCTGAATGGGGATTCTGCTTGGCCCTGGCGCCGCCGCTTATCGGCATGTCGATTCACCACGACGCCGTTCTTTTATTGGCCAAGTGGTAAATTTTTACCCGCCCTCTCCGCTAGAAAGTTGCGCGTTACCTTAGGGTTAACTTGCCGGACATTTCGCGCGCCCGAAATGACGCCGCGTTACGTTTACGTTTACGTCAGCTTTACTTGTAAGGTGGAGCCGGAGACCGCATGTCACTGGCAACACGATCTTGCGGGGGGGGGACAGATATGACTGACCAAACACTGACCATTCGAGAAATGTGCGAAGCCTATGATGTAACACCGCGCACGTTGCGGTTTTACGAATCAAAGGAACTTTTGTTCCCTGTCCGTGAAGGCCAAAAGCGCCTTTTCACGAAACGTGATTGTGCGCGGCTGAAGCTGATCTTGCGCGGCAAACGCTTTGGGTTTTCCCTGGAAGAAATCCGGCAGCTGCTCGACCTTTATGACATGGGTGACCAGCAGGCGACACAGCTCGCCAAGACATACGAGTTGGCCGAAAAGCACCTGTTCGACATGGAGGCCCAAAGGGCCGAGTTGGACGAAGCCATCGGCGAGTTGAAGGACCAAATGGTCTGGGTAAGGCGCAACTTGCCAAACTGAACGCGAAAAACAGCGCCGTCTTAAGGCGCATCCTGACACCTCACCGACGGAGAGACATCACATGCCCATCTACAACGCCCCCATCAAGGACATGCAATTCATCCTTCACGATTTGCTGAAAGTGTCCGAGCAAGACATCCCCGGCTTTGACGAACTTGATCGCGATTTCACAGGTGCCGTGTTGGAAGAAGCGGGCAAAGTTGCCTCCGAAGTGCTCGCCCCGCTCAACGGCGTCGGCGACACCGAAGGCTGTGTTTTGGAAAACGGGACGGTGCGCACGCCCAAAGGTTTCAAAGAAGCCTTTAAGCAGATGAAAGACGGAGGCTGGACGGCAATGGATTGTGACCCCCAATACGGTGGTCAGGGCTTGCCATACATCATGCACATGGCTGCACAGGAAACGCTGGTCAGCGCAAACATGGCGTTCCAGATGTATCAGGGCCTGACACACGCGGCTTACTCGGCCATCTACATTCACGGCACGGACGCGCAAAAGCAGATGTACCTGCCCAAGATGACGACCTGCGAATGGACCGGCACGATGAACCTGACCGAACCGCATTGCGGCACGGATCTGGGCCTGATGCGCACCAAAGCGGACCCGCAAGATGACGGGTCATATGCGATCACAGGGCAAAAGATTTTCATCTCGGCCGGTGATCACGACATGGCCGACAACATAATCCACCTTGTGCTGGCGAAAATCCCCGGCGGTCCTGACGGGATCAAAGGTGTGTCACTGTTCATCGTGCCAAAGTTCATCGTCAACGATGATGGATCACTTGGCGATCGCAACGGTGTGTCCGTCGGCAAGATCGAAGAAAAGATGGGCATCCACGGGAATGCGACCTGTGTGATGAACTATGACGGTGCCAAAGGGTATCTGCTGGGCGAGATGCACAAAGGTATGCGCGCGATGTTCACGATGATGAACGAAGCGCGTCTGGGCGTCGGCCTGCAAGGCTATGCGCAGTCCGAAGTGGCATATCAAAACGCCGTGGCCTATGCCAACGATCGCTTGCAGGGGCGTGCGGTGACGGGCGTGGAAAACCCAGAGGGGCCTGCTGACCCGCTCATGGTCCACCCTGACATTCGCCGCAATTTGATGGACCAGAAATCGTTCAACGAAGGCGCGCGCGCGCTGACGTTCTGGGGCGCCTATCTAATGGACCGCGCGCACAAGAACGGTGACGCCGAAGCAGACGGGCTTATCTCGCTGATGACACCCGTGATCAAAGGCTTCCAGAGCGACAAAGGGTTTGAATACGCGGTCGCCGCCCAGCAGGTTTATGGCGGACACGGCTATATCGAGGAATCCGGCATGTCGCAGTTCGCCCGCGATGCGCGGATCGCGATGATCTATGAAGGCGCCAACAGTGTGCAGGCGCTTGACCTTGTCGGCCGCAAACTGGCCCAGGATGGCGGCAAGCACGTCATGGCGTTTTTCGAGATGATTAAAACGTTCATCGCAGACAACAAAGGCGATGAAGCCTATGAACGCGACTTCCTTGACCCGCTGAAAGCTGCTTCAAAAGACCTGCAAGCGGCGGGGATGTATTTCATGCAAAACGGCATGAAGAACCCCAACAATGCCTTGGCTGGATCTTATGATTTTATGCATATGATGGGTCATGTCTGCATTGGGCTGATGTGGGCGCGTATGGGCAAGGCCGCGATAGATGCTTTGGCCGATGGTGCTTCTGATACCGCGTTCTATGAAACAAAGATCGCAACAGGGCGTTACTATATGGCGCGGCAATTGCCTGCGACGGCGCTGCACCTTGCACGGATCAACACCGGTGCCGACACCGTGATGGCACTGGACGCCGCGCAATTCTGAAACGAGGGTGGGTGAAAGCCCACCCGCATAAAGGACTTACATGCCAAAACGCCTTCGCCTGACACGCCGGTTCCCGGTGGCGATGACCGAGGATGGTTATCGCCGCTTGAAAAGGTTCAGCAAGGACGCAGGTCTGGATGAAGGCGAGGCGCTGTCGTTTCTGTTTGAAAACTTCGATTCCGTGATCAACGACGATACGTTTACGCATCGGTTGCGGGTGTTTAATTCGGAACTGGAGGCGCGCAAACGATAGGTGGGATGCCTCCGGCTGGGATATTTTGGGCAAGATGAGACTGCTGCCCATCTTGCCCAGTCAGGTCACTGAGCAACCTCACCTTGCACGGTCATCGGCTTGCCAGCCTATACCGCACAAAAAGATTGGCAAGAATGGGTTAACGTCGATTTAAGATCACCGCACCAACACTCATCTTGCCAAAAATATCCAAATTTCCGCATTCACCGCGGGCACGCCCTTGGGAGGGGGTCACAACATGATCAAGCTGCATTGCTTTGGCGAAAGCGGAAACGCCTACAAGGCCGCGCTGACGCTGGCCCTGACCGAGAGCGAATGGACCCCCGTTTTTGTTGACTTTTTTAACGGCGCGACCCGGTCGCCCGAATTTCGCGACCTCAACATCATGGGCGAAGTGCCTGTTATGGAAGACGGTGATTTGGTCCTGACACAATCGGGAGTCATACAGGATTACATCAGTTCCAAGACCGGCAGCCTTGGTGGTAAATCCGCGGCCGAACGCCGCGAGGTCCTACGCTGGATGTTCTTTGACAATCACAAGGTCAGCGGTGTTGCAGGTGCCTTGCGGTTCCAGATGAATTTCCTGCCCGAAGACAAGCGCAACGCTGATGTCATCGCCTTTATGTCGGCCCGTTTGCACGGTGCGCTGAAAATCATGGAAACCCATTTGGCTGACAACTACTGGCTGGCATCTGAAGTCGTGACCATCGCTGACATCGCCTGTGCCGGATATCTGTTTTACCCCGAAGAATTCACATTCGAGCGCGCCGCATATCCCAACATCGACCGCTGGCTTGACCAGATTGCGGCCCTTCCCCATTTCGCCCTTCCCTATGACCTGATGCCCGGTAGCCCTGCTGACCGCGCCCAATCGGAGGAATCCCATGACTGAAGCTTATATCTATGACGCCGTGCGCACGCCGCGGGGTAAAGGTCGCCAAGATGGCAGCCTGCACGAAGTCACATCGGCGCGCCTGTCTGCGGGTGTGCTGAACGCGCTCAAGGATCGCAACAATCTGGAAGGTCACGCCGTTGAGGATGTGATCTGGGGCAATGTCACCCAAGTCGGTGAACAGGGCGGATGTTTGGCCCGCACCGCAGTGCTGGCATCCAACCTTGATGAACGCATCCCCGGTCTGGCAATCAACCGCTTTTGTGCCTCGGGAATGGAGGCGGTGAATTTAGCGGCTAACCAAGTCAAAGGCGGCGCAGGCGAGGCCTATATCGCCGGTGGTGTCGAGATGATGGGCCGCGTGGCGATGGGCAGCGACGGGGCGGCGATTGCTGTTGATCCGTCGATTGCCATGGAAACCTATTTTGTGCCGCAAGGCATTTCAGCTGATATTATCGCGACAGAATATGGCTTTACGCGTGATGATGCCGACCAGTTGGCAGTTGAATCCCAGAAGCGCGCCAAGGCGGCATGGGACGACAACCGTTTTGCCAAATCCATCGTTGCTGTGCGCGATCAGAATGGTCTCGAAATTCTGGGCCATGACGAATACATGCGCCCCGGCACCGACATGCAAAGCCTTGGCGCGCTGAAGCCAGCCTTCAAGGATATGGGTGAAGTGATGCCCGGTTTTGATAAGATCGCGCTGATGAAATATCCGCATCTGGCGTACATCAACCACATCCACCATGCGGGCAATTCGTCCGGTATCGTCGATGGTGCTGCGGGCGTGTTGGTGGCATCCAAGGAATGGGGCGACAAACATGGCATCAAGCCGCGCGCCCGCATCCGTCAGACCGCCAAGATCGGCACCGACCCAACCATCATGCTGACCGGCCCCGTGCCTGTGACACATAAGATTTTGGCCGATGCGGGCATGGCGATTGGCGACATTGATCTGTTTGAAGTGAACGAGGCCTTTGCCTCGGTCGTGTTGCGTTTCATGCAGGCGTTTAACGTCGATCCGTCACTGGTGAACGTTAACGGCGGGTCCATCGCCATGGGCCACCCACTTGGGGCGACGGGTGCGATCATCATCGGTACCTTGCTGGACGAGCTTGAACGCAGCGACAAAGAGGTCGGCCTTGCCACACTCTGCATTGCCTCCGGCATGGGTGCAGCCACAATCATTGAACGCGTGTGAGGATCAGATAAATGACGGATTTCACAATGAAAACTGACGCTGATGGCGTCGCTATTATTACTTGGGATGTCAAAGGCAAATCCATGAACGTCCTGAGCCTTGAAGGCTGGGATGATCTTGACGCGCTGGTTGATCAGGCCCTTGCGGATGATGCCGTCAAAGGCGTTGTCATCACATCCGGCAAGGATACCTTTGCGGGCGGCATGGACCTGAACATCATCGCCAAGATGAAGGCGAGCGCCGGCGACAATCCGGCAAAGGGGCTGTTCGAGGGCCTAATGAAATCCCACGGCATCCTGCGCAAGATCGAGCGCGCGGGCATGGAGCCAAAGACCAACAAAGGTGGCAAGCCAATTGCCGCTGCCCTGCCGGGCACTGCCCTGGGAATAGGGTTGGAAATTCCATTAGCGTGTCATCGGATTTTTGCCGCTGATAATCCCAAGGCTAAAATCGGCTTGCCGGAAATTATGGTCGGGATTTTTCCGGGCATGGGAGGCACTACCCGCCTTGTACGCAAGATGGGCGCGATGGCGGCATCGCCGCTATTGTTGCAGGGCAAGCTGAACGATCCCAAACGGGCGATGCAGGCTGGCGTGATCGACGAAGTCGTTGCAGCTGATGAATTGATGTCTGCGGCCAAGGCGTGGGTTCTGTCTGAACCCACGATCGTCAAACCATGGGATGAAAAGGGATATAAAATGCCCGGCGGCGCGCCGTATCATCCAGCTGGTTTCATGACGTTTGTCGGGGCTTCGGCGATGGTCAACGGCAACACGATGGGCGTCTATCCGGCGGCTAAAGCACTGTTGTCAGCGGTCTATGAAGGTGCATTGGTACCATTCGATACCGCGCTAAAAATCGAGGCGCGCTGGTTTACTAATGTGTTGCTGAACCCCAGCAGTGAGGCGATGATCCGCAGTTTGTTCATCAACAAAGAGGCTTTGGAAAAGGGTGCCAACCGTCCCGATGTGGCTGACCAAACCGTCAAGAAAGTCGGCGTCTTGGGCGCTGGAATGATGGGTGCAGGCATCGCGCTGGTGTCAGCCAAGGCAGGTATCGAAGTAGTCTTGCTGGACCAGAAACAGGACGCTGCTGACAAGGGAAAATCTTATACGTCGGATTACTACGACAAGGGGATTTCCCGAAAAAAGGCGACCGTGGAACAGAAAGAGGCCGCGCTATCCCGCATCACCGCAACCACAGACTACGCGGCCCTCAAGGGCTGTGATTTGATCGTCGAGGCTGTGTTCGAGGACTTGGGCATCAAGGCGACTGTGACCAAAGCCGTCGAGGAAATTGTCGGCAAGGATTGCATCTTTGCTTCCAACACCTCGACCTTACCGATCACGGAACTGGCCAAGGCATCGGCCCGTCCTGATCAGTTCATTGGCATTCACTTCTTCTCGCCCGTCGATAAAATGTTGCTGGTGGAAATCATCAAAGGCAAAGCAACCGGAGATGTGGCCGTGGCCAAAGCGCTGGATTTCGTGCGCCAGATCCGCAAGACGCCGATTGTGGTGAATGACGAGCGGTTCTTTTACGCCAACCGCTGCATCATTCCCTATATCAACGAAGGCATCCGGATGCTGCGCGAAGGTGTGAACCCCGTGCTGATCGAAAATGCCGCGAAACTGGTCGGCATGCCGTTGGGTCCGCTGCAATTGACCGACGAAACCAGCATTGATCTGGGCGTCAAGATTGCCAAGGCGACCAAGGCGGCGATGGGTGCTGATTACCCCAACGACGAAGTTGACGAAGTGCTGTTCTGGATGGCCGATGAAGGCCGTCTGGGGCGCAAGGCCAACGCGGGTTTCTTTACCTATGACGACAAGGGCAAACGCGGCGATCTGTGGGAGGGGTTGGCGGCGAAGTATCCAGCCTCTGACGATCAGCCCGACCTGATTGAAGTGCAGCGCCGCTTGCTGTTCGCGCAGGTGCTTGAGGCCGTGCGCGCACTGGAAGAAGGCGTGCTCGAAGACATCCGCGAAGGTGATGTTGGCGCGATCCTTGGCTGGGGCTTTGCGCCGTGGTCGGGTGGTCCGTTCAGCTGGCTCGATATGCTGGGCACGCCCTATGCAGCGGAACGCTGTGACGCATTGACGGCAAGCTATGGTGATCGGTTCGCAACACCTGATCTGCTGCGAGAAATGGCAGCCAAGGGTCAGACGTTCTATGGCCGGTTCGGGGCGCAGAAAAACGCGGCGTAGCAGGCTTTTGTTGAAAGTCTTTGCACAAATATGAACCGCCTATGGCCATTTCAGGCCGTAGGCGGTTTGCCTAAACTTCCAAGCACTCAGGCCGATTCGTCGAAAGAATATCCAAAACGCGCGATATCCTCGGCGCATACATCGTCAATAATTGCGGCCGTTTTGGCGTCATAGTAGCTGTGCCAATCTGCGCGGCGCTCGGATGTATTTGCGCGCGTCATGTCGATTTCAAACCCAAGGTGTTGCGCGATCGGGGCAAGGTCTGTCGTCAGGTGTTCGAGCCGCACAAAATGGGTGCAATGCTCCTGCCCCGCGCCGTCCCGCATGTAACTGGCATAGGGCGCCGCGCGCAGGCTGGCTTGGGTCTGTGCATCGCCAACGAAATCTGCAAATGACTGGCCTTGGGCCAGTCGCACCGCCCGGTGGTCAAACCCTTGCGTTTGCAACCAATGGTAGTAACTGACTACGCGATCCCACGGATTGCGCACCAGTGTGAAGGTCATAAATTCGGCCATCTGCGCGCGCGTCAACAGGCCTTCGACATCTGCCAGCGTTGCATGTTTCCACAGCCGCCCCGCCGTTTGCACATCCTTAAGGCGGCCTTTGCGCCGCTTTGCCTTGGGGGTGTCACCAATCAGAATATCGTTAGCCATCGCACGGCGTTCCAGCGCCAGCGCCATGGCCGTCCCGCCCGTTTTGGGGATATGCACAAAGATATAGCGGCGACCGCGCGAGATAATCATGCGCTCAGTGTGACGCGCTAGCGACGCGCGCGCAATGTAATCACAACGCCAGACGCCGCGATCAGCATAATGCCGACAATAGCCAGACTGCCCAGCGTTTCATCCCAGATCACATAGGCCCAGAACGACGCAAACACGATCAGGGAGTATTCATTGATCGCCACAAAGCTTGCCTCGCCGATCTGATATGCCTTGGTCAGGCAGCCGATACCGACAATCGCGCCCACGGCTTGCACCGCCGTCCAGAACAAGAAATCGCCTGTTATCGGCACAGCACCGCGCGTGATGAAACCGTCATTGCCCAATGCAACGTGCTGCGGCCAGATCGCCAACACCCCCAGCCCCAGCAATCCCAACAGGCCCAGCACCCCAAAGAACCCCAACACCAGCGCCGCCGTACCTTCACCCTCGCACCATGCGCGGGTCGCGACGGCCCCGCAGGCATAAAGGATACCTGCGATGATTGGCACGAACGACAGTGCCGTCAGCGATCCTTCGGCAGGTTGGATCACGAGCAAGGCCCCGATGAACCCCGCCGCCACTGCCAACCAGCGTACGAGCCCGATTTGCTCACCGCGAAACAGAACCGAGATCAACAAAACAAATATTGGTGCCGTAAACAGCCCGGCAACGACCACCCCGATGGGCAGAAACGCAAGGCAGCCGAAATAGATCAACATCGAAAGTGCGATCAAGGTGCTGCGCCCCAGAACGGGCCATGGGCGAGAAGGGCGCAGCGCGCCAAGGCCCAGAAACGACCCGACAATAATTATAGGAATAGCCATGGCCGCGCGGGTCGCGTGGAACTGCCACAGGCCCGCATCAGCGGAAATCATACGCACGTAATTGTCAGACAGGCCCAGTACCATCATGCCAATTATGATGAAGATCGTGGCCTTGAGTGGTTCCGTCTGCGCCATGTCTATCCCTTTGAGCTCGGGCGAGTGTCTCCAGCACAGACGCACGTTGCAATCCCAAAGACGACATCGCACGGCCTAGTTCGCATTTCATTCGCAGTTCAATTGTCTTACATTTCTTTTCCCTAAGATGGAAACCTGCGCTAGTCTTGCCGCGAACACAGTGATTCAGGCACCAAAGGGGGGCACGCGATGGGATGGATGCAGGACGAGGTCGGCCTTGGCAAATGTGCGGCAAATCATGTGCCGCTGACCCCGCTGAGCCATTTGCAGCGCGCCGCACGTATCTTTGCAGGTCACGAGGCGCTGGTTTACGGCAGCACGCGGCGCACCTACGCTCAGTATCATGCGCGGGTGTCGCTGCTTGCGTCTGCCCTGCAAAAGGCAGGCGTTGCATCTGGTGATGTTGTCGCGACGCTGCTGCCCAATATCCCTGCGCAATGCGAAGCGGCGTTTGGTGTGCCTGCCTGTGGGGCGGTGCTGAACACGATCAATATCCGGTTGGATGCGGACACAATCGCTTATATTTTTGATCACGGTGGCGCCAAAGTCGTGCTCGCCGACAGCCAGTTTCTGCCCCTGACCATGGCTGCGATTGATCTGATGGAAGGGACTGCCCCACTGGTGATCGAAGTGCCTGATATTGAGGCCGGCGTGCCGGAAATCGGCGAACAGATGGATTACGAGAGCTTCCTTGAAACTGGTGACCCAGATTTTGCCTGGATTATGCCGGAAGATGAATGGGAGAGCCTCGCGCTGAACTACACATCCGGCACCACGGGGCGACCCAAAGGCGTGGTCTATCACCATCGCGGTGCTTACCTCATGACCATGGGCACACCGATTTCATGGCACATGGTGCTGCATCCGCGCTACCTGACAATCGTGCCGCTTTTTCACTGCAACGGCTGGAACCACACATGGATGCTGCCTGTGATTGGTGGCACGGCAATCTGCTGTCGTGATGTGACAGCCGGCGCGATCTATGATGCGATTGCCGACGAAGATGTCACCCATTTTGGCGGCGCGCCAATTGTTCTCAACCTGCTAGTAAACGCACCCGACAGCGCACGGCGCAGCTTTGATCGCGCGGTCGAGGTATTCACCGCAGGCGCGCCACCCGCCGCAGCAACACTTGCCGCGATCAGCAAGCTGGGATTCAATGTCACGCAGGTTTACGGGCTGACCGAAACATACGGCCATGTCACCGAATGCCTGTGGAATGATAATTGGGATGCCCTGCCCGCCGATCAGCAGGCAAGTATTCAGGCGCGCCAAGGCGTGGCCATGCCGATGATGGAAGACGTGACCGTGATGGATGAAAACGGCGTTCAGGTCTTGATGGACGGCAAAACGCAGGGTGAGATTGTCATGCGTGGGAACTCTGTCATGAAGGGGTATCTCAAGAACCCCGAGGCGACCGCCAAAGCCTTCAAAGGTGGATATTTCCATTCCGAGGATTTGGCGATCCAGCATCCCGACGGGCACATGCAGATCGCCGACCGCGCCAAGGACATCATCATATCGGGTGGTGAAAACATCAGCAGCGTCGAAGTTGAAGGAGCGCTGATGCACCACCCGGATGTGAACCTTTGTGCCGTGGTCGCCATGCAAGACGATAAATGGGGCGAAGTGCCCTGCGCCTTTGTCGAGCTCAAGACCGGCCACAGCGTGGACGAGGCCGGCCTGATCGCATTTGCCCGCGAACGCCTTGCCGGGTTCAAATGCCCCAAAAAGGTGATCTTTCAAGAGCTTCCCAAAACCTCGACCGGGAAAATCCAGAAGTTCGAATTGCGCAAGCTGCTGCGCTAGAGAGGAATATCGTATGTGACCCACTTGGTTTGGGTCGCGATCCGGTCATACAGACGGCGGGCGCGGGCGTTATCCTCGGCGGTGATCCAGCGAAGAACGCTCCAGCCACGATTGCCTGCCTCGGCCTTGAGGGCATCAATCAAAGCATCACCGATACGTGCTCCGCGCGCATCAGGGTTGACGAACATATCGTCAAGAAATCCGCCGGTGGCCGCAGCCAAGGGCCGCGCGAAGGCACGAAAGTGGGCGAGACCCAGCAAGGTGCCATCGTCACCCACCGCCACAAGCCCTTCGGTTCCATGGTCCGGATCGTGCAACCAGCCCCACACACGTGCACGCATATCGGGGGTCTGGGTCACACCGTAAAAATCGGCATAACCTTGATAGAGCACCTCCCACTCGGTGCGATCATCTGGGGCGACAGGGCGGATTATAACGGGCATTTTTAGGGTCTTTCAGTCGCGGATTGGGTTTGAGTTAGCATCAAAGCGACCCGCTCGTCGAACCGTCTATTATTTCGCGTCCGCCTGCCCTAAGATACCGCAAAACAACGGCGGCAGAGCAGGCCCCACGATATGACAGCACTTAAGGAATTCGAACGACTGGAAAGCGGTGGATTGTGGCGCCCGGAAGCGGACGCCCAGCGTCGCGATGTGATCGTGTCCTTTGGTGATGCGACGCTAGTCATCGCCGATAGTGCCGGACGTGCGCTAACGCATTGGTCCCTGTCCGCAATTGAACGGCTCAACGCAGGACAGCATCCAGCTGTTTTCAGCCCCGATCCTGACGCCACCGAGACCCTTGAAATCGACGACGACACAATGATTGGTGCCATCGAAAAGGTGCGAATATCAATTGAACGACGTCGCCCCAAGCCGCGACGGTTGCGCTACCTTGGGCTTGCTATCTCGGTCACAGCGGTTGTTGCACTTGCGGTATTCTGGCTTCCTGATGCGCTGATACGGCAAACAGTCTCGGTTGTGCCTGCGGTGAAACGATCCGAGATTGGCGGCACGCTCTTGGGTCATATCCAGCGCGTGACAGGCCCGACATGTCGCAGCCCGCTGGGAACACAAGCGCTGGATCAATTGCGAAAGCGCGCCTTGGGGCGTGATGCAGGCGGGCAGATCGTTGTGGTGCCAAGTGGCGTGCAACAAGCGCTTTATCTGCCCGGCGGAATCATCGTTATGAACCGCGCGCTGATCGAAGATACCGAAGACCCCGCCACAGTTGCCGGTCATGCCATTGCGGCGGTAGCCGAGTTGCGGGTGCAAGACCCGCTCGCACGACTGCTTGAGGCTGCGGGCCTGCGCGCAACATTCCAATTGCTGACCACGGGTGACCTAAGCGCTGATACGCTGCGCGCCTATGCCGAGGTTCTCATCGCTTCCCCGCCCCAGCGCCCATCAGACGACAACCTTTTGCCGCTGTTCGAAGCGGCGCAAATTCCATCGACCCCGTTCGCTTATGCGGTGGATGTGTCAGGGGAATCTACGCTTGGGCTGATAGAGGCCGATCCGATGCAAGGCATCGAACCGCCTGCGATCCTGAACGATGGCGAATGGATCAGCCTGCAGGGAATCTGTAGCTAAGTCATACTTTTACACAAGAAAAGACCCCGCGAAAACCTGCAGGGCCCCTTCCCGGGAGAACTAGTTGCGCGTGCTTGCGCCGCCGTATTCAGCGCCCCGGACGGTGCTAAGGGCGCCCTGCAAAGCTTGGGCCGAATTGAAGGGTCCCGCCATGACGATGCGATACTCTGTGCCACCCCGTGTATAAACGCCGATCCGCATGGGCAGACCACGACTGCGCAAATCTTGGGCGACACGTTGTGCATCGGTGCGCGACCCATAGGTCGCGACCTGCACGTAACGATGCGCGGGGGCGACAGGCTGGGGAACGGAACGAGTCGATACGTGCGCAATTGGGGCGTCAACGGTGCCGCCAAGAACTTGGGCGTGGCCTTGGGGCAGACCGCGCTGGCTGTTCAAGCGACCGTCATCCCAAACGCCAGTGTATCCGTCTGGCGTGTCCGGCGTGCGTGCAGCGCTCCACCCACCGATGAGTTCCGGATTGGAAAACGGCGCAGTGCTGGGCGACCGCGTGGAACGGGTCACCATGCCCGAGGGCGATTGCGCTTGCGGACCGCACCGCACTCCGTAATCAGTACCGCCGGTCATGCCGATGTTTGCGCATGTTGGCGAAGCTGTCGCCGTGCCCGCGGTTGCCGTTGCCGGACGCACAGTAATGCCTGCGGTCGTCGGCGCAGCGACCCGACCAATTGTTCCCGTGGTCAAGATCGGTTGGCTTTGCGAGCCACAACGCACGGGCAGGCCGGTTGTTGTGCTCATATACTGGCGGCTGGACACATCCATATCGGCGCAGGCCGTGGCCCGGCTGACAGGGGTGCGCGTCGGTACCGCCGTTGGGACAGCGATCTGCGCTGGCTGGGCAGCAACTGCCACCTGTATGCCGGCGGTCGGACCACAATCGATCGGCAGGCCCGTCAGGCCACTCACGAAACCTGGCTGTGGGCCGCTGCGTCCTTGGCAAACTTGCGCGCGGGTCATTGTGCGTTGCGCTGGTGCCTGCGTGGGCACGGCAAAGACGCGCGGCGTCGCAATGGTTGGTGCGCTGTCGCCTGCGACAGCTGTCGGGCGCGTCGCGACTGGCGGCGTGATCCGTGTCGCAGTTTGGGTCGGCCCAGTTGGATCTAGCGGATTGATAACCTGACGAACGCCACCCGCACTGGGTGCGGATACGGCAGGTGCCGCCGCAACCTGCGTTGACGCGGCACCTAGCGAGGGCTGGAACCCACACAGTATTTCACGCGATCGGCTGACGCGCGGCACCCAGCTTACGTTCCCCGAAATACCGGCGCGAATAAAGACGCAGCCACGGCTATCGACATATTGGTTCGCGGTATAGGACGCTGGCGGCGTTTCCGCAGGCGGCCCCGCATCACGCAGACTTTGTGCTGACGCGACGCCGGAAAAAACGCCCGTGGCAAGCAACGCCACTGTTAAAAATACACGCTTCGACATGCTGCCCCCACAAGATATTGTGGAAGGATGCCGGACAATGCCTAATTTGTAAAGAGATTGACCGCGGGAATTGGCTAATCGGCGCCGCTATTTTGTGCCAAACATCCGATCGCCCGCATCCCCTAGCCCCGGAACAATATATCCATGGTCATTGAGGCACTTATCCACGGCCGCAGTGACGATCGGGACATCGGGGTGGGCTTCTTTCATGCGCGCAATCCCCTCGGGTGACGCGAGCAGGCACAGGAAACGGATGTTTGTCGCACCGGCTCTCTTAAGCAAATCAATCGCCGCAACGGATGAATTGCCGGTCGCCAGCATCGGATCAACAGCGATTACCAACCGATCCTCTAACGCTTCAGGCAGCTTGCAATAGTATTGGACTGGCTTCAGCGTTTCTTCGTCGCGATACAGCCCGACAAAGCCAACGCGGGCCGAAGGGATCAATTCAAGAACCCCATCAAGCAAACCATTTCCCGCCCGCAGGATCGAGACCAAAGCAAGCTTTTTACCATCCAGAACAGGAGCATCCATCGGTTCGAGCGGGGTTTCGATACGACGTGTTGTCAGGGGTAAACCGCGCGTGACTTCATAGGCAAGCAGTTGAGAGATTTCGCGCAGAAGCTGGCGAAACACCGCCGTGGAGGTGTCTTTGTCCCGCATCAGGGTCAGCTTGTGCTGTACCAACGGATGGGTCACGTGATTGAGGTGGGGCGTATCTGTCATGTTGCCTCTAGTTTTCTTGCCACTTTGGCACGGGTTTCATCGTCGCAGAATGCCGCAGCCAGGGCGGTTGCATTCAGCGCTCGGAAATCGTCATCGTCCCAGCCGAACGTTTCGGCCAAATTATTGAATTCAGCGGTCATCGTCGTGTGGAAAAACGGTGGGTCATCTGTGGATATCGTCACGTTCACGCCAGCATCGCGCAGCTTTTTGATTGGATGATCAGCCCAGCCGCCCGACGCGTTCAAGACCACGTTGGAGCCTGGGCAAACTTCGAGAACGATACCGGAGTCGGCGATTTGAGCCACAAGTGCGGGGTCTTTGATCGCGTTGATACCGTGACCGATGCGCGCCACGCCCAGATCGCGGATCGTATCAGCGATCATGTCCGGCCCGCCCCATTCACCCGCATGACAGGTCAGATGCAATCCGGCCTCGCGGGCCATGTCGAAACTATAGGAATAGTCACCCGGGCGGCCAACCATTTCCGCGCCTGCCATGCCATAGCCCGTGATGAATTTTCCCTTGGTTTCCACCGCGCACTTGGCGGCAGTTTTTGCCTGTTCGGGGCCAAAGTGGCGGATACACGTGACGACACCGCGCAGGGTAATGCCAAGATCCCGCTCGGCTTCGTCCGCCGCCATTTCCATCGCCGCCAAGTATTCGCGCCAAGCCGCCACATCGCCACCGCCGCAGAAGTCGGGCGACACAAAGGTTTCGGAATAGACCACACCATGGCTGGCACTTTCTTCCAGCACAGCCTTGGTCAACCTATAGAATTCTTCGGGGCCTGTTAGCGTCGTGCAAGCGGCCTCGTAGACGCTTAGGAAATGTTCAAAATCGCGAAAGGCGTAGCCGCCCGTCTCATCGAAAATCCCGCTGATATCTATGTTCTTTTCTTTTGCCAGTCCGGCAATGAATGCGGGCGGTGCTGCCCCTTCAAGGTGCAGGTGCAATTCGACTTTTGGCATGGATTGGTAACTCATAGAAACGTCCTTCCGGAACCGTGCGATGGCACGCCCAGATGGGCGGCGATTGTGGCGGCAATATCAACAAATGCTACCCGCCCCAAGTCCTTTTGGCCAACACCGTGCACTAAAACCGGCACACGTTCGCGCGTGTGATCGGTGCCGATCCAAGTCGGGTCATTGCCGTGATCTGCCGTGATGATCATCAGGTCATCAGCGCGCATGCGCAGCAGTATTTTTGCCAACTCACTATCGAACCATTCAAGGTGACGCGCGTATCCGGCGGGATCACGGCGGTGGCCGTATTCGCTGTCAAATTCAACGAAATTGGCAAATGTTAGCGACCCATCCTCGGCCTCGTCCACCAGCGTGTTCAAGTGAGCCATGAGATCAACATCTTTGCCCTTCACAACATCATCAATGCCCTGCATTGAGAAAATATCACCGATCTTTCCAACAGCATGCACTTTTTTCCCTGCCCCGCTGACCCAATCACACAGAGTTGGTGCAGGCGGTGCGATCGCGAAATCCCGACGGTGCGGCGTGCGGATAAATCCGGCATCCGCGTCTCCGACAAACGGGCGCGCAATGACGCGACCGATCTTCATGGCATGCAACGTCGGCGCTAGCGCGCGGCAAAGATCAAGCAAGCGTTCAAGGCCGAACGTTTCTTCGTGCGCGGCGATCTGGAACACAGAGTCAGCCGAGGTATAACAAATCGGCCAGCCAGTTTTCATGTGGCGCGCGCCTTCCTCGTCCAAGATCACGGTGCCCGATGAATGACGGTTGCCCAGAATACCGCCCACGCCCGCCTCTTGGCAGACTTGCACGACCATATCGTTGGGAAAGCATGGGTCGGTATCGGGGAATGTGTGCCAATCCCATGGCACAGGAACGCCTGCGATTTCCCAGTGGCCCGACGGCGTGTCTTTGCCGCGCGAAACCTCGGTCGCGGCGGCAAATGCGCCTGTCGGAGTCGCAGTTAATCCGGCAGGGGCTTCACCACTCGCCAGTGTCACCGCCGCGCCAAGGCCCAGCGCGTCAAGCGTCGGCAAATGCAGCGGCCCTTTGCGCCCCGTATCAGCGCGACCAGCCGCACATTCAGCTGCGATATGACCCAACGTGTTTGCGCCGGTGTCGGGCACATCGCCATTAAAGAATTCGTCTGCATCAGGTGCGCCGCCAATTCCAACGCTGTCGATCACGACCAAGAAGGCGCGGGTCATATGTCTATCCTTTCGCGGATCAGATCAGCCAGTTCAGGCGCGTCGCCAATTGTGATTGCATCCAGCACCGCGCGCGCGGTGGCTTCGGCGCTGTCTTCGTCGGCAGCGTGGATGATCGCTAGCGGATCGCCGCGGTTTACCTTGGCGCCCAACATCAAGACTTCGGTTAGACCGACTGCGGGGTTGATCTTGTCGGTTTCAACGCGCCGCCCGCCGCCCATATCGACGACGGCAAAGCCAAGCGCTTGGCCATTGATTCTATTTATATATCCGCTTTCGGGAGCCGAAACCTCGCCAATAACAGGCGCTTTGGGCAGATGCGTGTGCCAGTCGTCTGACATATCAGGCGGACCACCAAGCGCAGCCGTCATCGCCGCGAAATGCTCCATCGCGCGACCTGATGAAATCGCCTCGCTGATCATTTCCTCGCCTTCACCTTCGGCGTGACCAACAAGCGCAAGCAGCCGCCCGCCCAGTGCCACCGTCAAGTCATGCAAACGCGGGGCCGCAAGGCGATTGCCCGCTAGAATTTCCATGCAAATACCAACCTCGAGTGCATTGCCCAGAACGGGTGCAAGCGGTTGATCCATATCGGTAATAAATGCGGCAGTGGCACAGCCTGCACCATTGGCGGTGCTGACCAGAGATTGCGCCAACGCCCGCGCATCTTCGGCGGTTTTCATAAACGCGCCGCTGCCGACCTTGACGTCAAGCACCAGCGCCTCAAGGCCCGCTGCGAGCTTTTTGGACAGAATGGATGCGGTAATCAGATCGATGCTTTCAACTGTCGCCGTCACGTCGCGGATTGCATAAAGGCGTTTGTCGGCAGGCGCGATTGATCCCGTCGCGCCAATAATGCAGCAGCCAACATCGCGGGTGATCTTGCGCAGCTGGGCGTCCGTAATCTTGGTATCATAACCCGGTATCGACTCGAGTTTATCAAGCGTGCCGCCAGTATGGCCAAGACCGCGCCCGGAAATCATCGGAACAAAAACACCGCATGCCGCAAGTGCGGGCGCAAGGATCAACGAAGTGCAATCCCCGACGCCGCCGCTGGAATGTTTGTCTACAACGGGACCATCCAGATCCCATTTCAGCACATCACCGCTGTCGCGCATGCCTTGGGTCAAGGCCACACGGCCAGTTTCTCCCAGACCGTTCAGGCACACGGCCATCGCAAAGGCACCCGCCTGCGCATCACTTACGGCACCGCTGGCCAAGCCTTTGGCGAACCACACAATTTCATCATGATTCAGATCGTGCTCGCGGCGTACTTTGGCGATAATTGCGCGGGCATCCATGAGCTATGTGCGCTCCATATAGTCCTGCGAGAACACGCCGGGCAGTAGTTCGCCCACGGTCGTGCGCAGTATTTTTCCGTCCGTCGTTGCAAGCGTCACGACAATGTCAGGTGCGCTGAATTCGGCCAACTTTTGACGGCAACCGCCGCAGGGGCTGACAGGCAGCGGGCTGTCCGCGATTACCGCCACTTCGGCGATGGCATTTTCACCGGCAGCGATCATTGCCGCGATTGCGCCAGCTTCGGCGCAGGTGCCTTCGGGGTATGCCACGTTTTCGACGTTACAGCCGCGATGAATCGTGCCGCCGGTAGACAGCACGGCCGCGCCCACCTTGAACCCCGAATAAGGGGCGTGAGCGCGTTCGCGTACCGCAGTTGCGGCATCAATCAGGTCTTGGGTTCTACTCATGGATCGTCTCCTTAGTGCTGACTCTGTGGTCTTGTCAGGTGGGATGCAAGGGCCAAGCTAGACCCTGGGCGTTGTCCTGAACGCGCCGGGCAGACTGACCTCGAGCACTTCCAGATCATCCGACGGATCGGCCCAATGGGTTTCCATGTCTGGCGGGATGACAAAAGCATCGCCCGCCGACAGTTCAAACGGGTCTTTGCCAGTCCCATGTAAGGTCATGCGCCCCTCCATCACGAACCCGAACAGGATATCGGCGTTGTGGCGCGCGGGTGTGGTGGCCCCCTGCCCGCGCCGAACGACCTGCACGCCAGCCACGGATTTCGTGGCGTCGTTGATGGTTGTATCGCGCGAAGTGAAGCCTGACAGACGGAACGGATGCCACACCGCATGTTTCCCTCTATTATGCACAAACCGCTGTCCCTGCCATTCCCGATCGGGGCGCAAGTCAGGGGTGGGGAGCTGCATTAAGTAGTCAATTTCGGTGATATGTTCGGCCGGCACGCCAATCTCGATCACTTCGATAGCTTCGCTGGCCTCCAGCACACGATGACGGATTTCGGGCGGCTGAATAAAGCAATCACCGGCATGCAGTCGGATCGGGCCACCTTGGTCCTCGTACAAAACATCTACCCAACCACGATAGCAAAAGATCAGCTGAAACCCGACGCGGTGGAAATGCACCATGTCGGGCACGGGCCCACCATCGGGAATGCGGATATGGCTGGCGATGATCGACCCACCCAATCGCGACGGGATCAGATCACGGTAATGCATCCCCGCGCGGCCGATCACCCAAGGGGCCTGATCCGCCAAGCGGCGCACGACAAAGGCGTGATCGGTTGCAGGCAGAACAACCTGCGGGTTCAGCGCATCGATCGTGATCTGCGTGCCACCAGGGGAAGTGACGGTACCGCGGGCAAAATCAGCGTCGTCCGTATGGATACGCAGTTGACCTACTGCGCCCGTCGCGCTTTGATCAAGACGGATCCGCAACCCGTGTCCGCTAAACACGGCAACGGTCGGACTGTCTGCCGGAAAAATCATATCCATCCGCATTTTCAGCGTTTGCGTAAAATACGGAATGTCATCACGCAAGGCGGTCGTAGGCAGAACGACCTCGGCGTGGATTATGTCTGTTCTATTCATAAGCGCCAAAGTGATCGCGGCCTTCTTGATTTGCAAGAAGCTGTTGTTCGTGGTTAATCGCTGTTGCGAGCTTCCCTTGCGGAAGCAAAGTGGTTTAGCATTAAACTATTATTTCTCCAGGAGAAGATCATGGTCGATACACCGCGCGACAATCTGCGTCAGGCAGCACTGGATTATCATAAATACCCCAAGCCCGGTAAGCTTGAAATCCGCGCGACAAAGCCTTTGGCAAACGGTCGCGACCTTGCGCGCGCCTATTCCCCCGGCGTTGCCGAAGCCTGTATCGAGATCAAGGAAAACGCCGACACCGCCCGTGATTATACCGCACGCGGCAATCTGGTCGCGGTCATTACCAACGGCACCGCCGTGTTGGGCCTTGGCAATATCGGCGCGCTCGCATCCAAGCCGGTGATGGAGGGCAAGGCCGTCCTGTTCAAGAAATTTGCCAATATCGACTGTTTCGATATCGAGGTGAACGAACCCGATCCCGAAAAACTGGCCGCTATCGTTTGCGCGCTTGAACCGACCTTTGGCGCGATCAACCTTGAAGACATCAAAGCCCCCGATTGTTTCATCGTCGAAAAGCTGTGCCGCGAGCGGATGAACATCCCCGTTTTCCATGACGATCAGCACGGCACGGCCATTGTTGTTGGCGCCGCCGCGACGAACGCACTGCACGTCGCAGGCAAAAAATTCGAAGACATCAAGATTGTCAGCACAGGTGGCGGCGCGGCAGGCATTGCTTGCCTTAACATGCTGCTGAAACTGGGCGTGCGGCGCGAAAACGTCTGGCTGTGTGACATTGATGGCCTTGTCTATCAGGGGCGCGAAACCGAAATGACGCCGCAAAAGGCGGATTATGCCCAAGGCACAAAAGCCGCGACGCTGGACGAGGTGATCGCAGGTGCTGATATGTTCCTTGGTCTGTCGGGCCCGCGCGTACTAACGCAGGATATGGTCGCGAAAATGGTCAAGGATCCGATCATCTTTGCGCTTGCCAACCCAACGCCTGAAATCCTGCCCGATCTTGCCCGCGAGGTCGCGCCCGGCGCAATTATCGCAACAGGACGCAGCGATTTCCCCAATCAAGTCAACAACGTGCTATGTTTCCCGTTCATTTTCCGTGGTGCGCTGGATGTCGGCGCGACCGAGATCAACGATGAAATGCAGATCGCCTGCATTGAAGGGATCGCCGCACTTGCCCGCGCCACCACCAGCGCTGAAGCAGCGGCCGCCTATCACGGTGAACAACTGACCTTTGGCCCCGACTACCTGATCCCGAAGCCGTTCGACCCGCGCCTGATCGGCGTCGTCGCCAGTGCTGTTGCCAAGGCGGCGATGGAAACCGGTGTGGCCCAGCGCCCAATGGAAGACCTCGAAGCCTATAAAGCCAGCCTTGATGCATCTGTGTTCAAATCAGCCCTGCTAATGCGCCCAGTATTCCAAGCCGCGGCGACCGCCTCCCGCCGGATTGTCTTTGCCGAAGGCGAAGACGAGCGCGTGCTCCGCGCCGCCCAAGCGATCCTTGAAGAAACCACCGAACTGCCGATCCTTATTGGCCGCCCCGAAGTCATCGAAGCGCGCAGCGAACGTGCTGGCCTTACGATCCGTCCCGGCAAGGACTTCAAGATCGTGAACCCCGAAAGCGACGAGCGCTATCGCGACTATTGGCAGGCCTATCACGGATTGATGTCGCGTCGCGGTGTTACACCCGATCTGGCTAAGGCGATCATGCGCACCAACACCACCGCGATTGGCGCGGTGATGGTGCAGCAAGGCGATGCCGACAGCCTGATTTGCGGCACGTTCGGGCAATATCGTTGGCATCTAAACTACATCGACAACGTGCTTGGCCGCGACGGGCACAGCGCCCACGGGGCCCTGTCGATGATGATCCTCGAAGATGGCCCGCTGTTTATTGCCGACACCCATGTACGCTCGGAACCCACGCCCGAACAATTGGTCCAGACCGTTATTGGTGCCGCGCGCCACGTGCGCCGCTTTGGTCTAGAACCCAATGTCGCATTTTGTGCTCAGTCCCAATTCGGCAACCTTGAATGTGACACGGGCCAGCGCATGCGCGACGCGATCGAAATCCTGGATGCCAAGAACCTCGACTTTGTCTACGAGGGTGAAATGAACGTCGATGCGGCGCTTGATCCCGAACTGCGCGAACGCCTGCTGCCGGGCAGCCGCATGAAAGGGTCAGCAAACGTGCTGGTGTTTGGCCATGCCGATGCTGCCTCCGGTGTGCGCAACATCCTCAAGATGAAGGGCGGCGGCCTCGAGGTCGGGCCGATCCTGATGGGTATGGGCAACCGCGCACATATCGTGACGCCGTCGATTACGGCGCGCGGCCTGCTTAATATGGCAGCCATCGCCGGAACTCCAGTCACGCACTACGGCTGACCTGCACAGATGCAAACTAACTTTGCAAAGTTGGCGAAAAATATACAGCTAACCCTGCTTTTCCGTCAACTTTGCAAAAATTTGCAGCCATAAATATCAAAACATGCAAATTTCTTTTGGCATTGTGGCGCGCCACCCCGCAACAGACTTGCCCGACGCCGCGACACTCCCTACCAACTCCATTAAGCTTTGGAGGAGGCAATTATGGGTTATCGCGAGGTTTACGACAGCTGGAAGGCAGATCCGGAAAGCTATTGGATGAACGCCGCCGAGGCGATTGACTGGGACCGCAAGCCAAGCAAAGCACTGTTTGACGAAAACGCCCCGCTTTATGAATGGTTCAGCGATGGCATGGTCAACACCTGCTACAACGCTGTCGACCGCCACGTCGAAAACGGACGCGGCGATCAAACCGCGATCATTTACGACAGCCCAATCACTCATACCAAACGCGAATACACCTACTTCGAGCTACGTAACCGCGTCGCCACCCTCGCCGGTGCCCTGCGCGCCAAGGGCGTGGAAAAGGGCGACCGCGTCATTATCTATATGCCGATGATCCCCGAAGCGCTCGAGGCGATGTTGGCCTGCGCGCGCCTTGGTGCGGTGCATTCGGTCGTGTTCGGCGGTTTTGCTGCCAGCGAACTTGCCGTGCGGATCGACGACGCCAAACCCAAAGCAATCATCGCCGCCTCCTGTGGCCTGGAGCCGGGGCGGGTGGTGCACTACAAACCGCTGCTGGACGGCGCGATTGAACAAGCCAAGCACAAGCCGGATTTTTGCGTTATTTATCAGCGAGAACAAGAAATTGCGCACCTGGAAGAGGGTCGCGACTACAACTGGCACGGCTTTCAATACGGGGTTGAGCCCGCCGAATGCGTCCCTGTCGAAGGCAACCATCCCGCCTATATCCTTTATACATCCGGCACCACGGGCGCACCCAAAGGCGTCGTGCGCCCGACAGCTGGCCATCTTGTCGCGCTCAACTGGACAATGAAGAACATCTATAATGTCGATCCCGGCGATGTGTTCTGGGCCGCCTCTGATGTTGGCTGGGTCGTTGGCCATAGTTACATCTGCTATGGCCCCCTGATCCACGGCAACACCACAGTCGTTTTCGAAGGAAAACCTATCGGAACCCCCGATGCGGGCACCTTCTGGCGGGTGATCGAGGAGCATAACGTCAAATCGTTCTTCACCGCCCCCACGGCATTCCGCGCCGTCAAACGCGAAGACCCGACCGGCGAATTCATCAAGAAATACGACCTGTCCTGCCTTAACGCGATTTACCTCGCGGGCGAACGCGCAGATCCGGACACGATTTTGTGGATGCAAGAAAAACTGGGCAAGCCAGTCTACGATCACTGGTGGCAAACCGAAACGGGCTACACCATTGCGGGTAACCCCGTTGGAATAGAAGCGCTTCCCGTCAAAATCGGCTCACCCACCGTGCCGATGCCAGGTTACGATGTGCGAATCCTTGATGAAGCAGGCCACTCGATGCCTGCGGGTGAACTTGGCGCAATCGCCATCAAACTTCCCCTGCCGCCCGGCACACTTCCGGGTCTGTGGAACGCCAACGACCGCTTCATCAAATCCTACCTCACCACCTTCCCCGGCTTTTATGAAACCGGCGATGCGGGGATGATCGACGAGGACGGCTACCTCTATATCATGGCGCGCACCGATGACGTGATTAACGTCGCTGGCCACCGCCTTAGCACGGGTGGCATGGAAGAAGTCCTCGCCGCGCATCCCGATGTGGCCGAATGCGCTGTGATTGGCGTGACGGACCAACTCAAGGGCCAATTACCGATGGGCTTTGTCTGCCTCAACAGGGGAGCGACGAAATCACACGAGGATGTCGCAAAAGAATGCATCAAACTGGTGCGCGAAAAAATCGGCCCCGTGGCCGCCTTCAAACTCTGCACCGTGGTTGATCGCTTACCCAAGACTCGTTCAGGAAAAATTCTGCGCGCGACGATGGTCAAAATCGCCGACGACGAAGACTTCAAAATGCCCGCGACCATCGACGATCCGGCTATCCTCGATGAAATCCGCGCGGCATTGAAACTGATGGGCTATGCAGGGGCTTAACCCATTCTTCTGTTCATAAAACTCCCGCCGGAGGCGCATCTTTCAAACCAGCGCTTCCGGTGATTTTGAATCGTCGCCTCGCCACATTCTGATTAGAAACGCGCGGTAGCGCTCCGCTTGACCGACCTCAAACAAACTGCTCGCGGATCAGGCGTTCTTCCAGTCCGTGACCGGGGTCAAACAGGATACGGTGGGCGACGTCAGGCTCCGAGCGGATTTCGACCCAGGCCACGTCGCGCACGGATTTGCCATCGGCGTCCGACATCACCGGGCGTTTGTCCGGCTCGATCACATCAAACCGCACCACCGCACCTTTGGGCAACAACGCACCACGCCAGCGGCGCGGGCGGAACGCCGACATAGCCGTCAGGGCCAGAACGTCTGATCCGATCGGCAGAATAGGCCCGTGGGCCGAATAGTTATAGGCGGTCGATCCGGCAGGCGTCGCCACCAGCGCACCATCACAAACCAATTCGTTCATCCGCACTTTGCCATCCACAGATATCTTCAGTTTCGCTGCTTGCGGACCGGCGCGCAGCAGGGACACCTCGTTGATAGCCAGTGCGTCATGCGCAGTGCCATCGACACAGACGGCAGTGGTCCGCAGCGGGTTGATCACCGCCTCTTCGGCCTCGGCCAGCCGTTCCAGCAGATCATCGCCGTGATATTCGTTCATCAAGAACCCAACCGTGCCCCGGTTCATCCCGTAGACTGGCGCGGGTAGGTGTTGGGTGGCATGCAGGGTCTGCAACATAAACCCGTCGCCGCCCAACGCGACGATCACCTGCGCCTGCGCGGGCGGGCAATTGCCATAGCGCGCGGTCAAATCCGCAAGTGCGTCTTGGGCAATTGGGGCGTCACTGGCCAGAAATGCAATCTGTGAGTGGGCGGTCATATGGCTGCCTTTTACGTTTCAATCAAGTTGTCCACCGATCAGCATGGAAAGGCAAGCGCGTGCCCGGCTTGGCTCCATGGCGCCAGATTACGCAAACGGGTCGTTTTGTCGCTTTTGAGTGCGCCCGCCTTACGCTAAGACACGGCCAACGCGTCACACGTCACAAAAGGGGCCCCACCATGACCAACGATTCTGGCTTTTTCACCGAAAAACTCGAAACCCGCGATCCTGCGCTGTTTGCCGCCATGCAAGATGAACTTGGCCGCCAGCGCAACGAGATCGAATTGATCGCCAGCGAAAACATCGTCTCTGCCGCCGTGATGGAGGCCCAAGGCTCGGTCCTCACCAACAAATACGCCGAAGGTTATCCCGGGCGTCGTTACTATGGCGGCTGCCAATACGTTGATGTTGCTGAAAATCTCGCGATTGATCGCGCCAAGCAACTGTTTGGTTGTGATTTTGCCAACGTGCAGCCCAATTCTGGCTCTCAGGCCAACCAAGGTGTGTTTCAAGCACTAATCACTCCCGGTGATACGATCCTTGGGATGTCGCTGGACGCGGGCGGCCACTTGACACACGGGGCGAAGCCAAACCAGTCGGGAAAATGGTTCAACGCTGTGCATTATGGTGTGCGCCAATCCGACAATCTGCTTGATTACGAGCAGGTTCAGGCGCTGGCGACAGAACACCAACCCAAGCTGATCATCGCTGGCGGCTCTGCCATCCCACGCATCATCGATTTCGCCCGCATGCGCGAGATTGCCGACAGCGTTGGCGCCTATCTGCTGGTCGATATGGCGCATGTTGCGGGCCTGATCGCCGCTGGCATCTATCCATCGCCCTTCCCGCATGCGCATGTGGCCACGACCACCACGCACAAGACCCTGCGCGGCCCACGCGGCGGCATGATCCTGACGAACGACGAAGCGCTCGCCAAGAAATTCAACTCGGCCATCTTCCCTGGTATTCAAGGCGGTCCCTTGATGCACGTGATCGCGGGCAAGGCTGCGGCCTTTGGCGAAGCATTACGCCCTGAATTCAAGACCTACCAAATGCAGGTGGTCAAGAACGCACAAGCGCTTGCTGATCAGCTGATGAAAGGTGGCCTTGATATCGTCTCGGGCGGCACCGACAGCCACCTGATGCTGGTCGATCTGCGCCCCAAAGGGGTTAAGGGTAACGCGACCGAAGTTGCCCTTGGCCGCGCGCATATCACTTGCAACAAGAATGGCATCCCGTTTGATCCTGAAAAGCCAATGGTCACATCCGGTATCCGCCTTGGCTCCCCCGCGGGCACCACGCGCGGGTTCAAAGAGGTCGAGTTCCGCCAGATCGCGGACTGGATCGTCGAAGTCACCGATGGGCTGGCCGCAAACGGTGAAGACGGCAACGATGCCGTCGAAACCAAAGTGCGCGGCGAAGTCGAAGCCATGTGCGCCCGCTTCCCGATCTATGCCAGCCTATAACGGAAATCTGCGCGATTGATGCACAACCTGTCCCTTTAGCGTCGCTTTGGCGATGCCACCCGCCGCCACTTGCCGCACGGCGCTGCTGAATTTGTCATGTTCGTGCTGAAACAGGGTTGGGCCTGCCTGTTTGGCGGACTGATGACTGGCGGGCTACTGATCAGCGACGCGATCTGGCAAGAGACTTGGGCGCTGGCCCGCTATGATGCCCTGCTGATCTACGGACTGTTGATCCAAGCGGCGTTTCTGGCGCTCAAACTCGCAAGCTGGCGCGAGGCGCGGGTGATCTTGTTGTTCCGCATCAATGGCACCGCGATGGAGGTTTTCAAGGTCAACACGGGCAGTTGGGCCTATCCCGAACCGGGGCTGATCAAGCTGTTCGGCGTGGCCGCTGTTTTCTGGGTTCATGTATGCCAGCGTCGGGTCTTACATGGCGCGCGTCATTCGAATTTTCGACATGCGGTTCGCGCCCTTTCCGCCGTTCTGGATTACGGCTGTGCTGGCCAGCGTGGTCTATCTCAATTTCTTTGCGCACCACTATGTCTGGGACATGCGCGTGGTGCTATTCGCCGCCACGATTTTTATCTACGCCCGCACCCGTATCTGGTTTCGGATCGGTGCGCGCGACTACTGGATGCCTTTGCCCCTTGCGGCACTCCTCACCAGCTTTTTCCTGTGGATCGCTGAAAATGTCGGGACCAGCACGGGTACGTGGGTTTGCGCGGGGCAATCGGTGTTCGATTGGATCAGCTTTGCCAAGCTCGGGTCGTGGTATCTGCTGCTTTACGCTAGCTTTGCGACGGTTCTACTGGTCTATCGGGATGTGCTGTCAGCGATACCGATCACACCCAGCCGCGCCACCACAGATACCAAACCACCGCGCTAAAAACGACCAACAGATTAAAAGCCACCGCACCAAGAATGCCCGACAACTTTGCTTTGGCACGATCTATGCGGTCGACCGTTTTTAGAAACGTAACCATATCGGCATGGGCGCGGGCCGTCGACCAGACGGACCAGTTTAGGGTTCTGCGACATGACTTGCGCCTGTGTCAGAAATGCACCGTCGCGGCGCAGGTGCCTGGGCAAAAGCCGCCCCGCCTTGCGCAGTTGATGTTCCAGATCACGGCCCCGCACGCGCAGACGGTCAGCCATAAGGCCACGGATTTCTTCGATCTGTTTGTGCAAAATATTGGCGTCCATCCGCGCAATCTAGCCAGCCGTTTGGGCGCTGGCAATCACCCCGCACGACAACTAGATTGGGCCTATGTTAAACACACTTGAATACGGCGATGCGACCCTGCCGAAACTACTGGTCGCGCATGGGCTGTTTGGCTCGGCGCGCAACTGGGGCGTGATTTCCAAACGGCTCTCGGATGTGCGCCATGTGGTTGCTGCTGACATGCGCAATCACGGCGAAAGCCCGCGATTTCCCACGCAAAGCTATGCCGAAATGGCCGGTGACCTAGAAGCGCTTCTGGACGGTCCTGCCGATATCTTGGGGCATTCCATGGGGGGCAAGGCGGCGATGGTCATGGCGCTGAACCATCCCGAAAAGGTGCGTAAACTGGTGGTCGCTGACATCGCACCGGTCGCCTACGGGCACTCGCAAAGCCACCATATCGCAGCGATGAAGGCGCTTGATCTGGCGGCGATTGAAACGCGGGCGCAAGCGGCGGACCTGCTGCAGGTAGATGACGAGGTGCGCGATTTCTTTCTGCAAAGCCTTGACGTGCGGGGGCAGCGGTGGCGGCTGAACCTTGATGCGCTGGACGCGGAAATGGCCAAGATCATCGGCTTTCCCGAAATCACGGGGCAGTTCACAGGACCAACGTTGTTCCTGACCGGGGCGGATTCGGACTATGTGAAACCCGAACACCGTGACCGGATAAAGACGCTATTCCCCAAGGCGCGGTTTGCCAAGATATCGGGCGCGGGACATTGGCTGCATGCGCAACAACCGCGCGCGTTTGAACAAACCGTGCGGGCATTTCTGACGGCCTAAAACACCGCCGACTGCGACAGCACCAGCAGGCTGAACAAGCCAAGCGTGAAAAGATAAGCGATTGGTAGCTGTGCCATGATGAACCTCTTTCATTGATAAAGGTTCAACGTGCGGCACAGCTACTTCCGTCGCTAATTGTCGATGATTTTCTTGGAGATGATCCACGTGATCGGCAGCGCAACAACCGCGCCCAACGCCACCGCGATCAGGATCGGATACAGCGTGTCATACCCCATCGTCAGCCCCGCAATCATAAAGGACCCAGCAAGGGTCGTGCCGATCACGCTGTAAAGAATAGATGCAAGTCGAAGCATGGTTCGCCCCTTTGTTAATGTTATGCGGGTTTTGGCATGGATCGAGGGGGCGGGCTTTGATTTGGGTCAAGGTGGGGGGCTGTCTTACTCGCCACAACCACACGGCCCATTCAGGCCCCGCGCCCGAACCGAGGGGCTGGTGCGAAGCGCCCGCCCCGTGGGGGCGGTTCGGGCGCTGCCAAATCGGAGATTTGGCATTTTGACCACTTGCCTCCCTCAGGAACTCCTTTAAGTTGTGTCGTGTTTGGAGATTGGGAATACTTGGTGTCTGATTTAGCATATTTCTATGTTTTAAAAAGTGAAGCTCGCCGAAAAACTATGGACGCGGTTAACAAGCGATTGCTGAAATCGGGGAGTATGAAGAGTTGGGACAAGACAACTCTTTGCTCGATCTTGGGAGATGAAATTGGCGATGCTTTGGCATTTGCGAGAGATGACTGGCCAAAGTTTTATGGAAAATCGACCCATTCAGGCTTAAGTGAGAGTTGGGAGGCGTTAGCTTACCGTTATTGGCCACGAAAAGATCACTTTGATCTCGCAATTTGGCAAGAAGTCGATGGTAAGCAGACTCTGGTGGCACTCGCTGTGGGGAATCCTTCTCGTGCGAGAACTCACCTTACCGTTAAGTGGATTGAAAGGTATTATGGTCCAAACTATCTAACTGGGAGAGCGTTGTGGCCAATTTTGACTTGCGCAGAAGAGTATGCGAAGCTCCTTGGCTGTGAACGTGTTCTGGTTAAAGATCCCGTTGACTCGCAAATTTACGAGCGATACGGGTACCTG
>CALAGN010000090.1 GCA_937891785.1 uncultured Octadecabacter sp. | reverse complement strand
ACCTATTCTCCATCTCTGCGCGTTATCACAGGGTTAGCTTTTATCCGGATGGCTATTGGGTCCAGCGCGGCGGACTGTTCGGGCGATCCTTGCGAAGTGACCGACTTTGGCGGTTTTATCGGTTCCCTCGCCGCGTTGCCCGCGAGGCGGCTCGCGTTGCGGCGGTGCGATTTGGGAGGCAGGCGGATGGGGGATGATGCAACAGTTTGTAAATTCCCACTAGAAACAAGCGTTGTGTCTCGTTTAGGACAAGGTATTACGTGTTAGAGCTGGGGTGTTATAATGATTGTATTCGGGACTGTTGATAGGGTGAGAAGATGAAAAAGAAAATTACCAAAGCAATCTTTCCGGTGGCCGGCCTTGGTACGCGGTTTCTTCCTGCGACAAAGTCTATCCCCAAGGAAATCATGACGCTGGTTGACCGCCCCCTTATCCAATACGCTATTGATGAAGCCCGCGCGGCCGGCATCAAGGAATTCATCTTTGTGACCTCGCGCGGCAAATCTGCGCTTGAGGACTATTTTGACCACTCGCCCGAGCTTGAGAACACTCTGCGCAAAAAGGGCAATCTCGACATGCTCGAGGAGCTGAAATCGACCAATATGGACAGCGGTGCGATTGCTTATATCCGCCAGCACAAGGCGCTCGGTCTTGGTCACGCTGTCTGGTGCGCCCGCCGCCTTGTCGGGAACGAACCCTTTGCTGTGATCCTGCCCGATGACGTGATCGCGGCGGAAAAGCCGTGCTTGCAGCAGATGGTCGAAGCACATGCTGAAACGGGTGGTTGCATGGTTGCAGCCATGGAGGTTCCGCAAGAAAAGGCGTCAGCCTACGGTGTTCTAGACATAAAAGAAGACATGGGCAGGTTGGTGTCGGTAAAGGGCATGGTTGAAAAGCCATCCGCCGATACGGCGCCGTCAAATCTGGCCGTGATTGGCCGCTACATCCTGACCCCCAAAGTTATGCAAAACCTGAACCGGATCAAATCTGGATCGGGCGGTGAAATTCAACTGACTGACGCAATTGCAGAAGAGATCGCTCAGGGTCGCGATGTATTTGGCTATCGCTTCCGTGGTCAGCGGTTTGACTGCGGGTCCAAAGCCGGATTCCTCCAGGCAACTGTGGCGTTCGGCCTTGCGCGCGAAGAACTGCGTGACGAGCTCGGTGAGTATTTGAGCAAGCTGATGTCGATGCGCCACGCCGCGCAGTAGGCGTCATTGGAGCAGGTCCCTACCACCCGAGTTTTGAACCTGACGCGGCTATTGTCCCGCGCTGGCCGCACGCTGACTGGCGTTGATAGGGTGGAACTTGCCTATCTGCGTCGCTTTCTGACCGATGATACGCCTGTTTTTGGACTGATCCGCACATCGCTGGGGTGGCTCTTGCTGGACCGTGATGGAATGCAGGCGTTCGAAGCAGCCGTGACGACCGGCGATTGGGGGCGACGCGGCTTGCTGTCGCGCTTGTCTTATCGACTGTCAGCCCGACGTCAGGCCGCGCTTAGCCTTGTTCGTCGTCATTCTATAAGGCGCTGTCGCCCCCGCGGCCTAGCCGGATTGGTCGCGAAACTTGGGCCAATTGACTACTATAGTGTTGCACATAGCAATTTGGCGCCGGCTGCGCTGCGCCCTTTTTCTCGCGAGGGTCATCGCGTTAACGTTCTCATTCACGATATCATTCCACTTGAATTGCCGCAGATGCAGCGGGCTGGAACCGTAGCAGCGTTTCGGGCCAAGATTGGTGCCACCATCGGGTTCGCTGACCGCATCATTTTCAACTCACAAGACACCAAGGACCGGCTGGATGCGTATGTGGCGGATGCGAAGCTGGATGCTTACAAAAGGGCGGTTGTGGCGCATCTGGGCGTTGATCTAACGCCACCTGACGCGGCCAGCTTGCCCAAATCGCTTGATCTCACGCGTCCCTATTTCATCACCGTCGGCACGATAGAGCCGCGCAAGAATCATGGGCTCTTGCTAGATGTCTGGGAAGCGCTGGGCGCTGATGCGCCCCGTCTTTTCATCTGTGGAAGCCGCGGGTGGCAAAACGAAGATGTATTTGCGCGGCTTGATCGCGGGATCGAAAGCGTCACAGAACTGTCGGGCCTAAGTGATGGTGCGATAGCCGCGCTTTTTCAGGGAGCGCATGCGATGTTGTTTCCTTCTTTTGCAGAAGGGTTCGGGTTGCCGCCCATCGAGGCCGCAGCGCTGGGCACCCCTGTGATTTGTGGTGACCTTGCTATTTGGCGCGAAGTGCTTGGAGACACGGGCGTTTACCTCGACGTCACAGACCGCTATAAATGGCAAAAGGCAATTATTAAGATCGCAGAGCAGAAAAACACCTCTCCTAAAGATAAGATGGTCGCTCCAACATGGGCGGATCATTTCAAGATCGTGTTAAGTATGACATGATACGGCGGGTGGGCGAGGCTGAACACCTCTGAGGATCAAGGGAAGTAGATGGGTGTCTGGCAGTCATATCGACTCAGGTTGCAGCGCAAGCGCTGGCGCATTCGCGCGTTCCGTAAACGTCGCCAATTGAAATCCGTTCAGGACCGCACGAAGCAGATTAAAAAGGGCGATATTCTTGTCTTTTCGACCCTTCGCAACGAAGATATCCGCCTGCCATATTTCCTGAAATATTATCGCGAGATGGGCGTGAACCATTTCATCATGGTCGATAACGACAGTGATGACGGGGGCGGTGCATATTTGGCCGATCAGCCAGACGTGTCACTTTGGACGACCAAAGGCAGCTATAAGCGGGCCCGATTTGGTGTTGACTGGCTGAACTGGTTGCAGATGAAATATGCTCATGGGCACTGGTGTCTTGTGGTCGATCTAGATGAATTCTTGGTCTACCCGTTTTGTGATACCCGCCCGCTTCGGGCGCTGACGGATTGGCTCGATGCATCATCGATCAAATCATTTGGGGCGATGTTACTTGATATGTATCCCAAGGGTCGCATTGATGACGTGCCTTACCAACGCAATCAGAACCCGGTTGACATTGCCATGTGGTTCGACGCGGGAAACTATTCGATCTCTAAAAACCGACATTCCCCAAGTGGCTTGCCGTTTGACCTCAAGATTGCCCAACGAGGC
>CALAGN010000089.1 GCA_937891785.1 uncultured Octadecabacter sp. | reverse complement strand
AATTCTTCAAATGGATATAGAAGGCGCTGAATTCGGCGTTCTTATAGAGACCCCGCTGTCTGTACTTGAACGGTTCCGGATGATGGTCATCGAGGTTCATCAGATGGATGCCATTTTTGACCCCTATGCGTTGCGCCACCTTCAGGGTGTCTTTGACAAGATCCACAAGAGCTTTTCGATCGCCCATTTGCATGCCAACAATTGCTGCGGAATTGCACAACATGGCGTTGGTGTGCCCCGCGTTTTCGAGATTACCTACATTCGTAAGGACCGCGTGCAAGATATTGCGACGACTGGACCAATTGCACTGCCACACCCGCTAGATTCTAGAAATGTTATCAAAAAAACCGATATTACGATGCCAAGCGAATGGTGGAAGGCTGACGACTAACGCTATGCACTCCCTTCGGGCGTCTATCGCTGACGCAGACCGGCGTTCGTTTGAAGTGTTTCTAAGAACCATTCGTATGTCGCGCGGACGCCTGCCTCGAGGCCAATCTGCGCAGTCCACCCCATGTCACTCAGGCGCGATGTATCCAGCAACTTGCGCGGCGCGCCGTCAGGCATCTGGCTATCAAAGCGAATTTCTCCGTGGAAACCTGTTATTTTCGCCATCAATCCGGCCAGATCGCCAATACTAATTTCCGTACCCGATCCGACATTGATATGGCTATTCATTGGTGAGGTGTGGGCCTCATATGTCGAGCGATCAAGCCCGAGGACAAATAAACAGGCATTTGCCAAGTCGTCGACGTGCAGAAATTCACGTAGTGGTTTGCCGCTGCCCCAGATCGTGACGGTATCCGCGCCTGACACCACAGCTTCGTGAAAACGCCGCAATAGGGCGGGAAGAACATGGGAATTTTCAGGGTGAAAGTTGTCGCCCCGCCCATAAAGGTTTGGCGGCATAACAGACCGATAGTCGCGTCCATACTGGCGATTATAGCTTTCACAAAGCTTGATCCCCGCAATTTTTGCAATTGCATAGGGTTCGTTCGTCGGTTCGAGCGTTCCGGTCAGTAAATGTTCTTCGTGCATTGGTTGAGGCGCATTGCGCGGATAGATACAAGATGATCCGAGCTGCAACAGACGCTCGACGCCAAAACAATGTGCCTGATGGATAACATTGCTAGCTATCGCAATGTTTTCGTAAATGAAGTCGGCTGGATAACTGTTGTTTGCATGAATGCCGCCGACCTTTGCCGCTGCTAGCACGACAACATCGGGTCTATGATGCGCCATGAATTCGCGTGTTGCGCTTTGGTCAGTCAGATTAAGTGACTTGCTGTCCGACGTGATTATTTCAAATCGGCCAGTTGCGTCCATCAAACGATGGATGGCGGCCCCGACCATTCCGTTATGCCCAGCAAGAAATACCTTCATTTCAACCTCTTAATCTTGCCACTGTGCGATTGCAGGCGTAGCTATTGTTGGGAGGGTCAGGGCATCATAATCTGCACGAACCATTTCAATACACAATTCATGTGCTGAAATCTTGGGTTCCCAACCTAGTTTCGCCTTGGCTTTACTGGGATCACCCAAAAGGCTCTCTACCTCGGTTGGGCGATAATATCGCGGATCAACACGCAGGATCGTTTGGCCCGCACGAATAACATCCGCAGCCACACCGGTAGACTCCATTACTTTTGCGATTTCATCCACGCCTTCGCCGACGAACTCCACCGTTATGCCAAGCTCCTCTGCGGCCCAGATAAAAAACTGCCGGACAGAAACTTGCTTGCCCGTCGCAATCACAAAGTCGTCGGGCGCATCCTGTTGCATCATGAGCCATTGCAGATAGACATAGTCCTTAGCGTGCCCCCAATCGCGCAACGCATCAAGATTGCCAAGATACAGGCACTGGTCGAGCCCGACTGCTAGCCGTGCCAGCCCGCGCGTGATCTTGCGAGTCACAAAGGTTTCACCACGGCGTGGGCTCTCGTGATTGAACAGGATGCCATTGCAGGCATAGATTCCATAAGCTTCGCGGTAATTTACTGCCGTCCAGTAGGCAAAGAGTTTTGCAACCGCGTAGGGACTTCTTGGATAAAATGGTGTCGTCTCAGTTTGCGGAATTTCTTGCACCAATCCATAAAGTTCCGAAGTCGAGGCCTGATAGAACTTAGTCTTGTCCGTGAGCTTCAAGAACCGGATCGCTTCCAACATCCGTAGTGTTCCCAAGGCATCTACGTCAGCAGTATATTCCGGGGCCTCGAAGCTTACGGCGACATGGGATTGCGCGGCAAGGTTATAGACTTCGTCGGGCGCGACTGTGCTAAGAATCCGCGTCAAGTTTGATGAATCCGTCATATCTCCGTAGTGCAAATGTAGCCTGCTGTCTTCTTCGTGTTGATCAACAAAAATATGATCGATACGCTGTGTATTTAGGGACGACGCTCGCCTTTTGATGCCATGCACCTCATAGCCTTTGGATAGCAAAAGCTCTGCAAGATATGATCCGTCTTGCCCTGTAATCCCAGTAATGAGCGCTGTTTTTGTCATGGCTTGGACCTTTATGAAACTGATAGACGGTGCGCTGCGATTGCCGTGTTCGCTCAAGTCGTTGGGTATTTCCTATTCGGATGAGCTGACTTTTGTCCAGCTTTCGGGTACGACGTCACGGTCATCATGGCCACTCAATTCGTGAAACCATTCTTGAGGCGCGACAACGATCTTGTCGGGATCATCGTTAAGCCATGCCCCCCACCAGCTAAAGGTGCTATTGGCGATAATGTTATGTTTGCATTGCGACATCAGTTGCATATCGAGATAGCTATCCAGCCCCGAGTTCCCCGTTACAAGCTCATATTCGAGTCCCTCGGGAAGGCGCGCGCGGGCTGTTTCGGGATCATCGGTGAATACAAAAAACTTTGGCGTCGCTACAGATTCCTGGATCACGTCAATTGCGCGGCGATAGTAGCTCCGATCAAGCACCGCAAACAAGTTTTGGTTCTTTTGCAAGAGATAGTCCCCACCGCGGATATGAATTGCGACACTTTGAGAATCTCGAATGCGACCACTAAGCCCCGTATCCAAAGCATCCGAAGGCGCAAAGTTGAACGCTTTGATCAATGCGGAACGGTTATGAACAAAATACCGTTCCGTCTGCCAATTTCCGTGCAGGAGATATGGCCGCGTGTTGCCATGGGGAAGAACATCGGCCCGATACGGCATCCCATTCTGAAAAACTGCTGATTTGAACCAATGCGCCCATCGCGGACGGCGCGAGACTTCGCGTCGAAAGCGACGATATCCTAGCCAACCGAACGCTCTTACCAAATCGGACTGATCCGCCACACGGGGTAAATCCAAGACAACCAGTCCGAGCTGATAACCATTATGAGACGTGGTATGGGGCATGAAGTCGAGGCAGACTTGATACTCTACGCCCATATCTACGCTGAGCGAAAAACCACGTGCAAACTGGAACATTTGATTGCCCAGGCCACATGCCATGTCCGAGTAAATCATTTTTTGGATTTCCGTTTTACTATGTATGGCGCGCCACACATAGTATACCGCGTGGTCAGGCACTCACAAGCAGGGTAAAGTCTTTTGGATATGTTGAAAGAGCACTGTTTTACGCAAGTTATCAACCTGCGTCGCAGCACCGAGCGGCTGCGTCTTGCGTCAGAATCCCTGAACCGCGTGGGGGTCGCGTTTTCAAGACATGAAGCGGTCGACGGCGAAGACCTTGATGAAAACCAAATCGAACTTTATTCTCGAAGGGCTGCAAAGCGGTACTTTGGAAGACCCCTCTCGCGGGGTGAACTTGGTTGCTATCTGAGCCATCGTGCGGCTCTTGGAGAGTTCATCGCGTCTGGATCCCAATTTGGACTTATCCTTGAAGATGACATCGTTGTGTCCGAGGATTTTGCCAAGATTGTATCGCAACTTGTCGCAAGTTCAGCGAACTGGACAGGCGCAGCAAACCTTGGGTCAGTCGACGTTCCCGTCAGCACGTCGGTTCTTGAATTTGAACATGCATCAGAACGCCGTTGTCTTTGCCAAACCCCGAAATTCCCAACTTTTGCGACTGCTATACTATGGACAAAATCGGAGGCACAAGAATTTCTAACCGCCGACCGCTTGATCAATGCTCCGCTTGACCATGCATATCAGCGTTGGTTTACGAAACGCGGCAAGGGTTTTGCAGTCCTGCCCCCGATTGCAACGCAGTCGAAAATTGATACTGAAATTGGCGGCCGCAATCAGTCGCGGAAGACTATATCAGGACGAATTTCCTATCATTGGGCAAAAACTCGGCGAGATCTGTTGCTGGCACTTCATTCTAGAATATGAGGCTGAACTTCGCTGAATATACGAAAATTGCTTGCCGAATTGGTATTTGTGGGAACAGCGCCGTTGGGATTCCACCAATCCCAAGAGCCCCCTGCAGGATGAGCATCCACTTAAATCGAGAGCCGCTCTTAAGCAAAACTGCCTTAAACGTCTAACGAAACCAGTCTCAACCGAAAATTCATGTCCAAATGCTTGGTGCATTATTTCAGCCGCTTTTTCGTTGGTCGCTTATGGCCCTCGGTGTTCTTGCTGTGCGTCAGTTGGCTTTGATAAGGCTCCCCCTTCGGTTCTATCTAAAGTTCTTTCAACTGTTCCTCGGCACGCTACGTCCGCACTGGCCGGATCGTCCGATCCCTTGGTGTCCGGCACTGTCATTCCGCCCAGACCGGCGCACTTGATCCAGTGTGATAGGGCGCGGACGTGCCGCCCTCCTCTTCTGGCCCGTTGCTTTCGTTTTGCTGCACAATCACATCTTGCAAGACGATCCGACAGTAGTTCGTCGGGCCACCGCCACGGTGACGCCAATTTTGCTAGGCGCGCACCAAATAGCATAGGATTAAGGCTGCCTCGCGTTCATCCATCAGTTGATCAGAATCGCCATCGGCTGTTGTCAGGGCATTGTGTGCCTAAGACGTGTTCATAGACGCGTTAGATTTCGGGGGGGACATTTCGCAAAAACAGCAGACTTCAACCCATTGAAGAAGAACTTTTTGCAGCGGCAGTCGAGAGAATTGTTCGCATCAAGTGTATCGAGGGGGATACGGATGGATTTACCGTTTTAGGCGTCGCCAGTCGCTAACCGCTCGATACCCAAATCCCTGGACTGTCTTCTCCAAGCCCAAGATCCCAAGGGCAAGAGATCAGCGATTTCGACCTTGTAGATCAATCAAAGTATTTGGGAATCGATTTACTGGATGCCTGTTCTTAACCGT
>CALAGN010000088.1 GCA_937891785.1 uncultured Octadecabacter sp. | reverse complement strand
GGGTTGTGCAGGCACAGGGCCGTTTCCCCGAGGCCGAGACGCTTTACAATGAGGCGCTGGAGATTGGCCGCGCTACGATTGGCACGGGGCATCCGAACAATGCCACCCGCCTCAGCAACCTCGCGGGGGTTGTGCAGGCACAGGGCCGTTTCCCCGAGGCCGAGACGCTTTACAATGAGGCACTCGAGATTGACCGCGCGACGATTGGTACGGGGCATCCGGCCTATGCCACCCACCTCAACAACCTTGCTCTGTGCTTTGCCGACCAAGACAGGCCCAAGGACGCAAAACCACTCTTAGAGCAAGCGCTGGAAATCATGCGTGCGACCCTCCCGCCGGACCATCCGGATATAGCCGCAGTCCAAGCCGACCTCGCCGCTCTCCCCTCCAAATAACCCGTACCCCACCCATACGGTTTCCATACGCTTTCCATATCCTTTCCATACGCCGCTTCCCGCCTTGCGCCCCGCCCAACCAAACGGCACTCTGCCCCGCAACAAAACAGGGCGAAAAACATGATTCCAGTGCAGGGCTATACCGACCAAACCGTGGCTGTTCTTGGCCTTGGCCGATCCGGCCTTGCGACGGCGCGGGCGCTGAAAGTCGGGGGGGTAAATCCGCTGGTTTGGGATGACGGCCAACAGGCGCGCGACAGCGCACAGGCCGAGGGCTTCACCCTTCAAGACCTCACAAAACAAGGCGCTTTTGATGATGTCGCCGCTCTCATCACCAGTCCGGGCATCCCGCATCTCTATCCAGCGCCGCACCCCGCAATCGCTGCCGCATGGGCCGCTGGCGTGCCCGTCGACAACGACATAGGCTTGTTTTTCCGCAGCTTTGCCACGCAGGAATGGGACAACTTTGAACGCACACCGCGCGTCGTCGCGATCACCGGAAGCAACGGAAAATCCACGACTTCGGCCCTCATCCAGCATATCCTGGAGGACGCAGGCCGCCCTGTGCAACTGGCCGGCAACATCGGCCGCGGCGTCCTTGATCTTGATCCCGCCCATGACGGCGAAGTTATCGTTTTGGAACTAAGTAGTTACCAGACCGATCTTGCCCGCGCGCTGACGCCGGATGTGGCCGTTTTCACCAACCTGTCGCCCGATCATCTGGATCGGCACGCAGGATTGGGCGGGTATTTTGCCGCCAAACGCCGCCTCTTTGCCGAAGGTGGACCGGACCGCGCCGTGATTGGCGTGGACGAACCCGAGGGCGACTATCTGGCCAACCAACTGGCCGAAGGGCCGACTGATTATCGCGTTATCCGCGTGTCATCGGGGCGGAAACTGACCGGCAATGGCTGGAATATCTTTGCGCGCAAAGGGTTTCTGGCTGAATGGCGCAAGGGGCGGCAGGTCGGATCGATTGACCTGCGCGAAATTCCCGGATTGCCCGGCGCGCACAATCATCAGAACGCGTGCGCTGCTTATGCCGCCTGTCGAACGCTGGGGCTGGGTCCAAAACAGATCGAGGCGGCGATGCACAGCTTTGGCGGGCTCCCCCATCGCAGCCAGATCATCGCCCAAAGCGGTGGCGTGCGCTTTGTTAACGATTCCAAAGCCACAAACGTTGATAGTGCCGCCAAAGCACTGCAAGCGTTCAAAAACATCCGCTGGATTTGTGGCGGGCTGGAAAAGGACGGGGGGTTGGACGCGCTGTTGCCGCACGTCGGGTCGGTCGTCAAAGCCTATGTGATCGGCCGCGAGGCGCAGGCGTTTGCGATGCAACTGCCTGGCGTCAACGCCGAAGTTTGTGGCGATATGGAAACCGCAGTGACCCGCGCCGTGATCGAGGCACAGGACGGGGATACCGTGCTATTGGCCCCCGCCGCGGCGAGCTTTGATCAATACGACAGTTTCGAAAAACGCGGCGATGATTTTATCGCGCAGGTGCGTGCGGCGTTGGGCGAATAGCGCTTACCGGGAACAGGCCAAGTCATTGCCGCGCTGGCACCTTTAGGTCTTTGCGCGCGGCACGGCGGCTCTACCCCAATAGTCAGGTATCTACGTCAATTCATCGCTTTGCTTAGGTCCGTTTCATGCGGAAACTCGCGCTTTGCGATATAGTCCAGTTCTTCTGGCGTAGACTCGCAACCAAGGACTGCGTTGCGATGGGAATGACGGCCAAACTGCGCGATGACGGCACGATGTTTACGTGGCTGTTCTGCCGCAAACCGATAACCTTCTTTCAAATACTCGGGGGCCTCTTCTAGAATCCGATCGGCAATTTGGACCGCACGATCAAGATTAGCCACGTGATCGGGGCATTCGCAATGTTCAAGCGGCAGCTTGAATGCCGATTTGAACCAGACATTCTCCAAGGCATCGAAATGCCCGTTGTCCAACCCCTCAAGACACAAATCAAGCGCCTTTGGGTCTTGGGAATAGGCATTTGGACTTCCCGCCCAAACTGTTCTGGGGAATTGATCAAGGATAACGATCAGCGCAAGCCGCCCCATTGGCGTTTCAGCCCAATCGTCAAAATTACCCAAAGCCGCGCGTTCGGTTACTTCAACATATTTTGCCATTATATCATCATTTGCGCCCCCCCGCATCCGCCACATCCACAGGTCCATGTGTCGCTTTGGCTCTGGATTTGGGCCGTCTGGAAACCAGAAATTGATGATCTCTTCGGGCGTAACTGCAGACTGGGTCATGAACGTGGCTCCACTAGGTTAGCTGCACAGGCGGATGTTCATCACCGCGCCAAGGGTAATTTACTGTAGGTCGGTGCCTGAATGTAAAGCAAACGAGACGTTCAGTCCCAGATTACCCCGCCTCGGTCGCTGCGAAGTAGCCTCGCTGTCGATAGATCACGATCACGAAACAGGCGCTGGCCAGTGCGGGGACAAGGATTGGCAACAATCCAAGGGTATCGCGCGCCGCGAACGGGGCCACGACACTATTGGCGATGTAAAAATCCCATATAGGCAAAGGCCCAGATCACGGCCCAGCTTTTGCGGGTCCAGAGCGCAAACAAAAACGCACGCGGGCCGATGATGTCGAGGATCAACACAACCGCCGCTGCTGTCACGCCGGACACAAAAAAACCCCATGAGAGGCAATCCGTTTTCCAGCAGGTTGGGCAAGTTGGCAAGCGCGCCTAGCAGCCAGAGGACCAGCATGACGGCGAGTATTTTCAAAGGTAGCGGGATTGGCGTCCAGCCCTGTGGTCTGTCGCGCGCAGCCCGCATGTCAAGGCCTCAGTCTGTTTCAATAAAGGGGAAAACCTAGGCTGCGGGGGGCTGGTTCGCCTAACAATTTATTTGCCTGTTGGGGCAGGGGCAGAGATTGTGCGCGATCCGCCCCCCCACAATAACGCAATTAGGCGCTTGGCTTGGTCGCTTTGGTCGCGCGAGCCTTTTTGGGCGCGGCAGTTTTTTTGCAGCTTTTTTGGCGACAGGCTTGCGCTTGGCAGGTGTCAGCGCATCGATGGCGCGCAGCCAGTGGTCCTGATCCCGCCCCGCGGGCTGGCCTTCGCCAAGCCAGAACAGATAAGCAGTTTCGCGAATTGCGTCGTCGTCGAGTGTTTGGGCTGTCATGGCAGTGTCCTTGGATTCATTATGTGCGGGGTAATCTTGATGAACGGTAGCGTTAACATACCGGAAAATGCTGCGCCTGCACAAACGCCCGGTTCCATGGGGTCAGGCCTGTTGCATGGCCGCATCGCCTTGTTTTATGGGGTTCGTTGCGTGGGGCGCAGGTCGATGCCCAAGCTGTTGTTTCTACGTCAAAATCATTCGCAGCCAATATGCTGCAACTGCTGCACGGCTAGCCTTGCGCTGCGATCGCCACTCCAGCCGCCCAGCCGCTCGACCATGCCCATTGGAAGTTATACCCGCCGAGCCAGCCGGTGACGTCCACGGCTTCGCCGATAAAATACAACCCGGGCACCTCTTTGGCTTCCATGGTTTTTGACGACAGCCCGTCGGTATCCACCCCGCCCAGGGTGACTTCGGCGGTGCGGTAGCCTTCGGTGCCGGTGGGACGTAATTCCCAGTTTTCCAGCATGTTGCACAGTTCACGCAGGGCATCGTCGCTTTGATCGGCAAGTTTGCCGCCAAGGGGCAGGGCGGGCGCGAGGTAATCCACAAGGCGCGCGGGAAGGTGTTGCGACAGCACGGTTTTCAGCGCTTTTCGTCCCGATGCCTGTCGTTGATCGCGCAGGGCGTCAAACAGCGTAGCTTCGGGGATCAAATTGATATGAATGGGTGCACCGTCGGCCCAATAGCTAGAGATTTGCAGCATCGCTGGGCCCGATAGCCCGCGATGCGTGAACAACATCGCCTCGGCAAAGTCCGGTCCGTCGGCATGCGCGCGCACCGGCGTGGCAAGGCCAGACATTACCCCGAACGGATTGTCTGAAAACGTAAAGGGCACGAGGGCGGCGCGGGTGTCGGTCACAACCAGCCCGAACTGGCGCGCGATATCATAGCCCAGTCCCGTCGCGCCCATTTTCGGGATGGATTTGCCGCCGCAAGCGACGATCACATTGCGCGGGGTCAGGGTGTATAGGGTGCCATCCTGTTTAATCACGGCGCGAAAACCGTCATCGGTTTTCGACAGATCCAACAAGGATGTGCGCAGCCTCAATTGCGCGCCAGATGTCGTCATTTCGGCCTGCAGCATGGCGATAATGTCTTTAGCCGAATTGTCACAAAACAACTGGCCTAGCGTCTTTTCATGCCATGCAATGCCGTGACGTGCGAGCAGATCAAGGAAATCCCACTGGGTATACCGTTTGAGGGAAGATTTGGCGAAATGCGGGTTCTGTGAAAGGAAATTGCCGGCTGTGCAGCCGATATTGGTGAAGTTGCAGCGCCCCCCGCCGGATATGCGAATTTTCTCTCCAGCGGCCTTGGCGTGGTCGATAACCACGACCTCCGGTCCCGCGTGGGCGGCGGCCATCATGCCTGCGGCTCCGGCGCCGATAATCAGTGTGTTGCAATCCATCGTTCGGGGGTGGCCCGAAACGCATCGCCACGCAAGAGGCGAGGGTCCGCCAGTGCCCTTATTTCTCTGGAATCGCGGCGCATTTGCCGTTAGGGTTGCAATCAGACCCGGCAAACGGGCGATGTTGAGGCAGATTGGCGGTAACCAAATGACCGAGATGGTATTCGGGACAGTTCCTGTTCACACGGGTGACCCTGTTCTTCCGCGCTGGTGGCGCACGATTGATCGTTGGACGCTATCGTGCATTCTGGTCCTGTTCGGGATCGGCTTGTTGTTGGGCCTCGCGTCCTCGCCGCCGCTTGCATCGAAAAACGGATTTGAGCCTTTTCATTATGTGCAGCGTCAGGCGTTTTTCGGGGCCGTGGCGATGGCTGCGTTGTTCATCACGTCGATGATGTCGCCGCAATTGGTGCGTCGTTTGGCTGTGTTGGGATTTGCCTGTGCGTTTGTGGCGCTGGCCTTGTTGCCGGTGCTGGGCACGGATTTCGGTAAAGGTGCGGTGCGCTGGTATTCGTTCGGCTTTGCCTCGGTGCAGCCCTCGGAATTCCTCAAGCCGGGATTTGTCGTTGTTGCGGCATGGTTTATGGCCGCGTCTCAGGATTTGGGTGGCCCGCCGGGCAAGACCTATTCGCTCGTGCTGGCGATTGTGATCGTAGCCCTCCTTGCGATGCAGCCCGATTTTGGACAGGCCGCGCTGGTGCTGTTTAGCTGGGGCGTGATGTATTTCGTGGCCGGAGCGCCGATGCTGCTGCTGTTGACCCTTGCGGGTATTGTCGTCTTTGCCGGAACGGTTTTCTACTCCAACTCGGAACATTTTGCCCGCCGGATTGACGGGTTCCTGTCGCCCGACCTGGACCCGACGACGCAGCTTGGCTATGCGACAAACGCGATCCGCGAGGGTGGGTTTTTTGGCGTTGGTGTGGGCGAGGGGCAGGTGAAATGGTCGCTGCCTGATGCGCATACTGATTTCATTATTGCCGTGGCTGCAGAAGAATACGGACTGATCTGCGTGTTGTTGATTATCGCGCTCTACACGACGATTGTCGTGCGCTCGCTAATGCGGTTGATGAAAGAACGTGACCCGTTTATCCGCCTTGCTGGCACGGGGCTGGCCTGCGCATTTGGCGTGCAGGCGATGATCAATATGGGCGTGGCCGTGCGCTTGCTGCCCGCCAAGGGCATGACACTGCCGTTCGTCAGCTATGGCGGATCGTCTGTCATCGCATCGGGCATTGCGGTTGGCATGTTGCTGGCGTTCACGCGCTCGCGGCCGCAAGGCGAGATCGGTGATATTTTGATGCGTAGGGGACGATAATGACCAAGGGCGCACCATTGATCGTCATTGCCGCTGGTGGAACCGGCGGCCATATGTTTCCGGCGCAAGCTTTAGCCGAGGCGATGCTGGCAAAGGGCTGGCGTGTCACGTTGTCTACAGATGCCCGCGGCGCGCGTTACACGGCCGCCTTCCCAAGCGCGGTTGCAATAAAGGAAGTGCGCAGCGCGACCTTTGCGCGTGGCGGTGTCGTGGCAAAACTTGCCGTCCCGTTTCGTGTCCTTGGCGGAATTGCCGCTGCAAAGTGGCGTACGCTGCGCGACCGTCCTGCTGTCGTTGTCGGCTTTGGCGGCTACCCGAGCATTCCCGCTGTTGCCGCCGCATGGGTGTTGCGCGTGCCGGTGATGATCCACGAACAAAACGGTGTGTTGGGCCGCGTGAATACGCTGTTCGCCAAGCGCGTGACCAAGGTTGCATGTGGCACCTGGCCTACAGTGCTCCCCGATGGGGTCGAGGGCATTCATACAGGCAACCCCGTGCGCGCTACCGTGCTGGAACGTGCAGGTGCCGGATATATCCCGCCTGGTGAGTACCCGATATCGATCCTTGTGATGGGTGGCAGCCAGGGCGCGCGCATCCTTTCTGATGTTGTGCCCCCGGCGATCAGCGGCTTGCCGCGCGAGATCCGCCAATACGTGCGCGTTTCCCACCAAGCCCGCGAGGAAGACCTGATGCGCGTGGCCCAGTATTACGCCGACGAAGGTATCGTTGCCGAAGTCGAGACATTTTTCACCGATGTGCCCAACCGGATGGCGGATGCGCAACTTGTGATCAGCCGCGCCGGTGCGTCCAGCGTTGCCGATATCAGCATTATCGGGCGCCCAGCGATTCTTGTGCCTTATGCCGTTGCAACGGGCGATCACCAAACCGCGAACGCCCGTCAATTGGTGGATGCAGGCGCCGCGATCCTTTTGCCCGAAAGCAAGCTTGAAGTTGATACACTGAGTGAACAAATCGTCAGCGTCTTGGGTCAGCCCGAAGTGGCGATGCAAATGGCAAAAGCCGCGCTGTCATGCGGTATTCCCGACGCGACCGCGCGTCTTGTAGCGCTTGTCGATGAACTGGCCGGAGTTGCGGCCCAAAATGAATCCAACGATAGATAGACGAACGGAAGCCCGATGATGAACGCTGCAACCAAACTTCCGCTTGATGTCGGGCCGATCCATTTTGTCGGGATCGGCGGTATTGGCATGTCGGGCATAGCCGAGGTGCTGTTGAACCACGGCTACGTGGTGCAGGGGTCCGACCTGAAAGCGTCGAAAATCACCGACCGTCTGGCGAAAAACGGGGCGCATATCTTTGAGGGTCAGCGCGCCGAAAACTTGGCCGATGCCGAAGTCGTGGTGATTTCCAGTGCCATCAAACCGGGCAACGCCGAACTGGACGAGGCCCGTCGCCGTGGTCTGCCTGTTGTGCGCCGCGCGGAAATGCTTGCCGAACTGATGCGTCTCAAGTCCAACATTGCTGTTGCCGGAACCCATGGGAAAACCACAACCACCACGATGATGGCCGAATTGATGGTCGCAGGGCATTTCGACCCAACCGTCATCAACGGCGGAATCATCCACGCTTATGGGTCCAATGCGCGCATGGGGCAGGGCGAATGGATGGTCGTCGAGGCAGATGAATCCGACGGCACGTTTAACCGTCTGCCCGCGACGATCGCCATCGTCACCAACATCGACCCCGAACACATGGAACACTGGGGCACCGAGGAAAACCTGCATCGCGGCTTCCTTGATTTCGTGTCCAACATTCCTTTTTACGGGCTGGCCGTGTGCTGCACTGATGATTCAGATGTGCAGGCGCTGGTCGCTAAAATCACTGACCGCCGCGTTGTGACATATGGCTTTAATGCGCAGGCCGACGTGCGTGCTGAAAATCTGACCTACAAAGGCGGCGTGGCGCATTTCGACATCATTTTGCAAAACGAAGGCAAGTCGATCAAAGGCTGTACCTTGCCGATGCCCGGCGATCACAACGTATCAAACGCCCTTTCTGCCGTGGCCGTTGCGCGCCATTTGGGCATGAAGCTCGATGAAATCCGTGCGGCCTTGGCGGCCTTTGGTGGCGTTAACCGCCGCTTTACAAAGGTCGGCGAAATTGGTGGCGTGACGATCATTGATGATTACGGCCACCACCCGATTGAAATCGCCGCTGTGCTAAAGGCCGCGCGCCAATCGAGCGAGGGGCGCGTGATCGCAGTGCACCAACCACACCGCTATAGCCGGCTGCATAACCTGTTTGATGACTTCTGCACCTGTTTCAATGACGCAGATGTGGTTGGAATTGCAGATATCTTTGCTGCTGGCGAAGATCCGATTGCGGGCGCAAGCCGCGACGATCTGGTCCAAGGCCTGATCCAAGCCGGCCACCGCGACGTCCGCGCCGTCCCCGACGAAGCGGCCCTTGCGCAACTGGTCCGCGACGTGGCCAAACCGGGCGATATGGTCGTTTGTCTGGGCGCTGGCACGATCAGCATATGGGCAAACGGGCTGCCCGCGGCGTTAAAGGGGTAGGAGCGTGAGCTGGGCCTATATCATCGCCGCCGCGGTTGTTTTTACGGGGCTTTTGGCCGTCACGAAAATGTTGCGCCGGATGCTGTATGCCTTTGCGATTGCCGCTGCGGGGTTGCTTCTCATGCATATGCAGACTGACCCGACCGAAGGTGCTGTGGCATTGGCGGCGATGGGTGGCGGGTTTGGGCTTGTGTCGCCCTTGCGGCGGTTGGTGATGCGAGGGTTTTTGTGATGAGCAATGTTGCTATTGTGTCTTTTGTCTGGGTGCTGGGGGCGACGGTTGTGGCGTTCTTGCCGATGCGCTTGCAGATGGTGCCAAGTCTTGCACTATTGATCGGAGCGCCTGTGTTGGTCATCTGGCTCGGCGCGGTCCATGGCTGGTGGTTTGTTGTTCCGGCCCTTGCTGCATTCCTTTCGATGTTTCGCAATCCGCTGATCTATTTTTATCGTCGCGCTCGCGGCCAACGCCCGGAGCTACCCAAATGAGCACGTCTTTGATCCTTGCATTCGTGTGGTTCATCATCGCCAACGTTCTCGCGATGGTGCCCAGTCGTGATAATCAGTGGCGTCGTGCCTACGTGTTGATCGCGCTCGGGGTGCCATTGATCGGGTATGTCACATATGAAAACGGGCCGTGGTTGGGCCTCGCAGTTTTGGCGGCGGGCGCATCTGTGTTACGCTGGCCGGTGATTTATTTGGGCCGCTGGATGCAGCGGTATCTGAACCGTCGCGAGGGCGCGTAGTGGACCAAGTCATTTATCCCATCATCTTTTTCGTTTTTGCGGGTGTGGCTGCCTATCTGATCGCACGCAAGATGGGCTATGGGACGCTCTGGGCCTTTGTCGTCTTGGGTGTGTTGGGCTATGTGATCTGCGCAGTATCACTCAGCCATGCATCAGGCGAGCGGGCCGGATTGGCCGAAATCGTGATCGCGTCCTTCATTATTACGCCGGTTTTGGTCGGTGCCGCGATTGGCTCGGCGATCGGCGGTTATCGCAAGCAACGCACGATGTTGGAGCGTTTGAATGACCGCTGACCTTCCGGAGGTGCGCGGCACACTGACCCAAGATCGCCCGCTGGCTGATCTGACGTGGATGCGCGTGGGCGGAGCCGCTGACTGGCTGTTTCAGCCCGCCGATCTGGATGATCTTGCACAGTTTATGGCTGCACTGGACCCTGCAATCCCCGTGTTCCCGATGGGTGTGGGAAGTAACCTGATTGTGCGGGACGGCGGCGTGCGCGCAGTAGTCGTGCGTTTGGGGCGAGGCTTTAACGGGATTACATTTGACGGCACGTTGGTGCGGGTAGGGGCTGCAGCACTGGACGCGCATGTGGCGCGCACGGCGGCAGCGCAAGGGCTGGATCTGTCGTTTCTGCGCACGATCCCCGGAACAATCGGCGGCGCGGTGCGCATGAACGCGGGCTGCTATGGCAGCTACACGGGCGATGTTCTGGTCGACGTGACTGTTGTGCTGCGCGACGGAACTATTACCACAATGGACGCGAATGCGCTGAAATTAGCCTATCGCCAATCCACGTTGCCGGACGGCGCGGTGATCGTGCAGGCACTGTTGAAAGCACCGGCAGGTGTTCGTGAAACGCTGGAACAACGCATGGCCGACCAACTCGCAAAGCGCGACGAAACCCAACCCACCAAGGACCGCACAGCTGGCAGTACATTCCGCAATCCAGCGGGTTTCAGCAGCACAGGGCGGGCTGGTGACACCCATGATCTGAAAGCGTGGAAGGTGATTGACGATGCAGGGATGCGCGGGGCGACCCGTGGCGGGGCCGTGATGAACATGAAACACTCGAATTTTCTGACCAACGCGGGCGGGGCGACGGCGGCTGATCTGGAAGGATTAGGCGAAGAGGTCCGAAAAAAGGTTTACGATTCAATCGGCATCACGTTAGTATGGGAAATTATGCGGGTCGGTGAACCGAACGCAGATACCTAAGACACGAAAGACGAACAATCTGGCCAAAATGGCCGTGCCCAGGCAGGGGCAAGATAACGACGAACCGCAAAAGGTTCGCATTTAAGGCGCAAGTGGGAATGTCGAGCAGGACAAACCCCAAGGTAGTAGTTTTGAAGGGTGGCGCGTCGGTCGAACGCGAGGTGTCACTAAGCTCGGGTCGCGAATGTGCGGCTGCCTTGGTGGAATCAGGTTTTAACGTGATCGAGGTCGATGCTGGCCCCGATCTTGCTATGCGCTTGGCGGATATCAAACCCGATGTTGTGTTTAACGCCCTGCATGGCCGCTGGGGCGAGGACGGCTGCGTGCAGGGTATCCTCGAATGGTTGCGCATTCCTTACACCCATTCCGGCGTGCTGGCCTCGGCGCTTGCTATGGACAAGGAAAAGACCAAAGCAGCGTTTCGGATTGCCGGACTGCCGGTTGTAGAAAGTGTGATCGCTGCGCGTGACGATGTGCGCACGCGACACGTGATGACCCCGCCTTATGTGGTCAAGCCCAATAACGAAGGGTCTAGCGTCGGCATCTATCTGGTGCATGACGCGGCCAATGGCCCGCCACAGCTGGACGACACCATGCCCGACACTGTCATGGTCGAAGCCTTTGCGCCGGGCCGCGAATTGACAACCACCGTGATGGGCGACCGCGCCCTAACTGTTACAGATATTCTGACGGACGGTTGGTATGACTATGACGCCAAATATAAAGAGGGCGGCTCGCGCCATGTGGTGCCTGCTGACCTTCCGCACGACATTTTCGACGCCTGCATGGATTACGCCCTTCGTGCGCATAATGCCCTTGGGTGTCGTGGTGTCAGCCGCACCGACTTTCGCTGGGACGAAACGCACGGGTTTGACGGGTTGATCCTTCTTGAAACCAACACCCAGCCCGGTATGACGCCCACGTCCCTGTCGCCCGAACAAGCCGCGCATTGTGGGATTTCATTCCCCGAGTTGTGTCGCTGGATGATCGAGGATGCATCATGCGCACGCTGAAATCATCCTCCCCCCGTGGTCCGGCGCCATCGCGCATGGGCTATCGTTATCAACGCCTGATGTTGACGCCGCTATTCCGGCGCATGATCAGGGTTGGCCTGCCGATCGGGGCTGTGGTTTTTGCGGTTGGGTTCTGGGCGATCCATGAAGACAACCGCGCGATGATCACAAACAAATACGACGAAGTTGTCGCCAGCTTCCAGCAACGCCCCGAATTCATGGTGCAGATGATGGCTGTGGACGGTGCAGACGATGCCCTGTCGCGTGACATCCGCGATGTGCTGCCTGTCGAATTTCCTGTCTCGTCGTTTGATATGAACCTCGAAGAGATGCGTCAAACCGTCGAGGCCCTGAACGCCGTTGGTGATGCCACGTTGCGGGTGCGTCCGGGCGGTATTTTGCAGGTTGATATCGTGCAACGGGTGGCTGTTGCGGTTTGGCGTCAGTCAGACGGGCTGCGCTTGATTGATGCAGACGGCCATATCGTGGCGCTGCTGCATTATCGCGGTGATCGCTCCGACCTGCCGCTTGTTGCCGGTGACGGTGCGCGCGAAAACTTGGCCGAGGGGCTGGCGCTTTATCGCGCCGCTGGTCCGCTTGCACCGCGCATGCGTGGTGTCGTGCGGATGGGTGAACGCCGGTGGGATATCGTGCTGGATCGTGATCAGCGCATCCTATTGCCAACCGATGACCCCGTATCAGCGTTCGAACGGGTCGTCGCGCTGGCACAGGCTCAAGACATGCTGGAACGGGACGTAGTGACTGTTGATATGCGCAACGCAGATCGCCCGACAATCCGGATGAATGAACAGGCGGTCGTAGCTTTGCGCCGCATTAACGGGATCGACGAGGAATTGGGTCAGGAATGAAAGAGCTTTACGAAAGCCAGCGCGCAATGCGCAACATGCGCCAGGCCGCGATGCAGCGCGGTGTGATTGCTATCCTTGATGTCGGCACTTCGAAAATCGCCTGTCTTGTGTTGCGGTTTGATGGACCCGAGCGGTTTCGCGACAACGATGGTGTCGGATCAATGGCGGGCCAGTCGTCGTTTCGCGTGATCGGCGCCGCCACAACCCGCTCGCGCGGTGTGCGCTTCGGCGAGGTCGAGGCGATGTCGGAAGCCGAGCGCGCCATTCGCACCGCCCTTCAAGCGGCGCAGAAGATGGCCAATGTCCGTGTCGACCACGTCATCGCCTGCCTGTCAGGCGCACGCCCGCGGTCTTACGGGCTTGATGGGGCGATCGATTTGCAGGGTGGCCTTGTCACCGAAGGCGATATTGGTCGCGTCTTGGCGGCTTGCGAAGTGCCGGACTATGGCGATGGTCGTCAGGTGCTGCACGCCCAACCTGTCAATTTCGCGCTTGATAATCGCACGGGCATGAGCGATCCGCGCGGCCAGATCGGCCAGCGACTTTCCACAGATATGCATTTGTTGACGGTCGAAGCTTCGGCGATTCAGAACCTGCTCTATTGCATCAACCGCTGCGATCTTGAACTCGCGGGACTTGCATCATCGGCCTATGTGTCGGGCATCTCTGCGCTGGTTGAAGACGAACAGGAACTGGGTGCTGCTTGTATTGATTTGGGCGGCGGCTCGACCGGCATTTCGGTCTTTATCAAGAAACATATGATCTATTCCGACAGTGTGCGGATGGGCGGCGATCTCGTGACCAGCGACATTTCGATGGGCCTTTCGGTGCCCATGGCAACGGCCGAACGGATCAAGACATTCTACGGCGGCGTCGTCGCCACAGGGATGGATGACCGCGAGATGATCAAGATTGGTGGCGATACCGGCGATTGGGAACATGACAGACGCACCGTGTCACGTGCCGAACTGATAGGCATCATACGCCCACGGGTCGAGGAAATTCTCGAAGAAGTCCGCACCCGTCTAGATGCGGCAGGCTTTGAGCATCTTCCCAGCCAGCAGATCGTTTTAACAGGTGGCGCGAGCCAGATTCCCGGTCTTGATGGGCTGGCGAGCAAGATTTTGGGCCAGCAGGTGCGCCTTGGCCGCCCGCTGCGCGTTCACGGATTGCCACAGGCCGCAACCGGCCCCGCATTTGCGGGTGCTGTCGGGCTGTCGCTGTTCGCGGCCAATCCACAAGACGAGTGGTGGGATTTCGAAATTCCTGCCGAAAAATACCCCGCGCGGTCCCTTAAGCGGGCAGTGAAATGGTTTAAGGACAACTGGTAATGCCCAAGATATTGCCTATTGACCGAAATCCGGCGGAAAGAGTGCCATTTAGGGCCATATTTTGCGGTCCTTTGGCGCTTTTTCCGTGACGATCCGGCCCTATCTGTTTAGGATCGGCGACATACAGGCTAATTTGCCCGATGGGACGGGCCAACAAACAGACAGGCGGACAGAGCAATGACATTGAACCTATCAATGCCCGGACAAGAAGAACTGAAGCCCCGCATTACCGTTTTCGGTGTTGGTGGCGCCGGTGGTAACGCGGTTAACAACATGATCGAGCAAGAGCTTGATGGAGTTGAATTCGTTGTTGCCAACACGGACGCGCAAGCGCTTCAGCAGTCCCGCTCGACCGCAAAAATCCAGATGGGCGTGAAAGTAACCGAAGGTTTGGGTGCAGGCGCACGGGCCTCAGTTGGCGCCGCCGCTGCCGAAGAAAGCATCGAACAGATCGTCGATCACCTCGCTGGTGCGCACATGTGCTTTATTACCGCAGGCATGGGCGGGGGTACCGGCACAGGTGCCGCGCCGATCATCGCCCAAGCTGCCCGCGAATTGGGTGTTTTGACCGTCGGTGTTGTCACCAAGCCGTTCCAGTTTGAAGGCGCCAGGCGCATGAAACAGGCCGAGGAGGGCATCGAAGCCCTGCAAAAGGTCGTTGATACGCTGATCATCATCCCCAACCAGAACCTATTCCGGATGGCGACTGAAAACACCACATTCACCGAAGCCTTCGCACTTGCCGATGATGTTTTGTATCAGGGCGTCAAGGGGGTGACCGATCTGATGGTGCGTCCCGGCTTGATCAACCTTGATTTTGCCGACGTGCGCGCTGTGATGGACGAAATGGGCAAGGCGATGATGGGCACCGGCGAAGCCGAAGGTCCCGATCGCGCCGTTCAAGCCGCCGAAAAGGCGATTGCCAACCCGCTTCTGGACGAGATTTCGCTGGAAGGCGCACGCGGCGTGCTGATCAATATCACAGGCGGCTACGATCTGACCCTGTTCGAGTTGGACGAAGCCGCCAACAAGATCCGCGAAAAAGTCGATCCCGAAGCCAACATCATTGTTGGCTCCACGCTGGATACCACCATGGAAGGCAAGATGCGCGTATCCGTCGTAGCAACGGGCATCGACGCTGTGTCCAGCCAAACGGCAATGCCTGTGCCGCGCCGTTCGATGGCGCAGCCATTGGCCCAACATCACGCCCCGGTCGCAAAGGCGGCGATCCCAGATCCTGCTCCAGTGCATGTTCCCGAAGTCGCCGCAGCAGCACCCGAGCCAAGCCTGTTTGACGAAGGTCGCCATACAGCTGCGGAGCAAGCAGAGGATATATTTGAGGCAGAGCGGCACTACGAAGAGGTGGCCGAGGCCGACGACGGCCTGCCCCAGCCTGCGTATCAGCCGCGCGCCGAAGCGAGCTTTGAGGTCGAGCCAGAAGAATTTGTCGCACCGCGGGCGCCTGCTGTTGGCACGCCTTCTCCCGATGCAATGGCCCGTCTTCAGGCCGCAGCGGCACTGCGTAAGGGTGCGCAACAACCGGCTGCCCCAGCCGTGCGTGCGCCTGCCGCTGATGCTGACAAGCCGCGTTTTGGGATCAACTCTTTGATTAACCGCATGACAGGCCATGCCGGCGAACAGCAGGCCGAAGCCCGCACGCAGCCGCAAGTGACCGCGCTGCGCGAAGAGCCCGCCGCTGACCCTGAGCAGGAACGGATCGAGATTCCGGCCTTCTTACGGCGTCAAGCGAACTAACGCACGTCACATTTCGACGGAAAAAGGGCCGCAGAGATGCGGCCCTTTTTTGTTCAAAAACAAGGTGTTGCGTGGCGACGGGCGGCAATCCGCGCGTGGTTAACTGTGATGTTTCAGAACGTTGCAAACTGTGAGTTGAGATTGCGAGTTGCAGGCCATAGCTCATAGCCAACGAAATCGTACCGAGGTGACTGCGTGCAGGCGACCCTAAAAACCCATGTGACTTTTGACGGCGTTGGTCTGCATTCGGGCCGGGCTGTTCGCATGGTTGTGCGCCCTGCACTTGCCGGCACCGGCATTGTTTTTTGCCGCACTGACATCTTGGGTCGCAATCCGATTATTCCGGCCCTTTGGCATCATGTGATGGTATCGCCGTTGAACACACGTATTGAAAATAACGACGATGTTGTTGTCTCGACAATCGAACACGTTATGGCTGCCCTTGCTGGCTGTGGCATCACCAATGCCCGTATTGATATCGACCGTGGCGAAGTGCCGATCATGGATGGCAGCGCTGCCGCCTTTGTGCGCGCCTTTGTCGAAGCGGGTCTTGTGGCGCAGAACAGCCCGCTGCGCGCAATCGAAATCCTTGCGCCGATCGAAGTGCGCCGCGGTGACAGCGTCGCCCGCCTTGATCCGGCAACCAGCTTACAAATCGATTTTGCGATTGATTTTGACGATGCCGCGATTGGCCGGCAGTCCAAAACCTTGAACATGGCCAATGGCACATTCGTTCGCGAGTTGTGTGACAGCCGCACGTTCTGCCGCAAGTCGGATGTGGATGCGATGCATGCCAACGGCCTGGCCCTTGGTGGAACGTACGAAAATGCGGTCGTTGTTGACGGTGCCGATGTCCTTAGCCCGGGCGGTTTGCGCCACAAAGACGAAGCCGTGCGCCACAAGATGCTCGATGCATTAGGTGATCTTTATACCGCAGGTGCGCCGATCATGGGGCGCTACACAGGTGTTCGTGCCGGTCACGCGATGACCAACCAGTTATTGCGCGCGCTTTTTGACACGCCAGACGCCTGGCGCTGGGTCACGGTTGATGCCGCAAGTGCTGCCCGTTTGCCCGGCGTAGGGGTCAGTCGCGCTGATCTTTATGCCGTCGCCTGACACACAGGTGACCAGATTGGTGCAAAAGGCATTTTGCCCCCGATTTTTCTGTGCTAGACCACTGGCAACAGGGGGCATATGCCCCTCAAGAGACACGTTATCGGGGGCGTCTTGATGTCAGGTCGCAGCAGTTTATCAAAATCACGGGCCATTTTGGTCGCAGGAACGCTTGCCCTGTCGCTCACTGCGGCATGTAGCAACTTCGATCCGCGCGCGCAGGGCGATTTGGACAGCTATTCCGCCGAAGAAATTTTCCAGCGCGGCGAGTATGAATTGGAACGCGGGCAGGGCGATGATGCCGCCTATTACTTTGGTGAAATCGAGCGGCTTTATCCCTATAGCGAATGGGCAAAACGCGCGCTGATCATGCAGGCGTTTTCCTATCATCGTGAGCGTGATTATCCCAACAGCCGGGCCGCCGCTCAACGCTACATCGACTTTTACCCTGTCGACGAGGACGCCGCTTATGCCCAGTATTTGCTGGCGTTGTCCTATTATGACCAAATCGACGAAGTGGGCCGCGATCAGGGGCTGACATCCGACGCCTTGCAGGCCTTGCGCGTCGTTATTGAACGCTATCCAGATACCGAATATGCGCGGTCGTCGATTCTCAAGTTTGATCTGGCCTTTGACCATCTTGCCGCTAAGGAAATGGAGGTCGGGCGCTATTATCTTCGCCGTGGTCACTATGCAGCTGCAAGCAACCGATTCCGTATCGTAGTCGAGGATTTCCAGACAACCAGCCATACCGCCGAAGCCTTGCATCGTCTGGTCGAGGCCTATTTGTCGCTTGGTCTCACGGACGAGGCGCAAACTGCGGCAGCAATTCTGGGCCATAACTACCAATCAACTGAATGGTATCAGGATAGTTACGCGCTGCTTACAGGTCGCGACCTTGAGGTGCGCGATATGGGCAATAACTGGCTGTCGGCGATCTACCGTCAGGTGGTGCGGGGCGAATGGCTCTGACAGGTGGTCGACTGACCGCCTCCCTTAGGGTGCTACATGCTACGTCATCTTGAAATCAGGGATATGTTGATCATTGACCGGCTGGAACTTTCGTTCCAACCGGGCTTGAATGTATTGACCGGCGAAACCGGCGCTGGAAAATCTATCCTATTGGATTCATTGGGTTTTGTTCTTGGATGGCGGGGGCGTGCCGACCTGGTGCGCGCTGGTGCCGATCAGGGCGAAGTGACAGCAGTTTTTGAATTGCCTCATCCGCATGCCGCCCGCGACGTTCTGGCTGAGGCAGGGATTGCAGCCGAGGACGAGCTGATCCTGCGCCGTATCAACACCACCGATGGGCGCAAGACCGCATGGGTCAATGACCGCCGTGTAAGTGGCGATGTGCTACGCGCCCTGTCAGATACGTTGGTAGAATTACACGGACAAAACGATGATCGCGGGTTGTTGAACCCGCGCGGACATCGCCAGCTTTTGGATGTATTCGCGGGCACGGCCCGGCTGATGGAACAGACCCGCGCAAGCTGGCGCGCCTTGGCCGGCGCGCAAAAAGACCTGCGTGCAGCGCAAGGAAAAATTGCCCAAGCGCGCGCCGAAGAAGACTACCTGCGTCATGCAGTGGAGGAGTTGGACAAGCTCGCCCCGCAACCGGGCGAGGAGGCCAAACTCGACGCTGAGCGCCGCCTGATGCAAGCCGCCGAAAAAATCCGTGTAGATATCGCCCGCGCCCGCGAAGCTTTGGGCCTGCAAGGCGCCGAAGGGATGATCGGCGATGCCACACGCTGGCTTGGCGGCGTGTCCGACAAGGCCGAGGGGCAGTTGGATGCACCAATGGCGGCTTTGGAACGCGTGATGCTTGACCTTGATGAAGCACAACAGGGCGTTGAAGCCTGCCTTGATGCGCTGGCCTTTAATCCGCACGAATTGGAAGACTGCGAAGAGCGCCTTTTTGCGATCCGTGGTCTGGCGCGCAAACATGATGTGCAGCCTGATGATCTTGGCCCGTTTGCCGATGATTTGCGCGCGCGCCTGAACGTGTTGGACAGTGGCGCGGCTGATCTGGCCGTCTTGACGAAGACCGTGCAGACCGCGCAGGCAAATTATGATGACGCGGCCAATGCCCTGCATGATGTCCGGCTTGCTGCGGCGTCGCGTCTGGACACTGCGATGGCGGCTGAGCTGGCCCCGCTCAAGATGGAACGTGCTGTTTTCGCAACGGAAATTGGCATGGCCGAGGCAGGCCCCGAAGGTATCGACGAGGTATCATTTACTGTCGCAACCAATCCTGGCGCGCCCGCTGGTCCCTTGGGCAAGATCGCATCGGGCGGTGAACTTAGCCGCTTTTTGCTTGCGCTCAAGGTGTGTTTGACGGGCCAAGACAGCGGGCTGACGTTGATTTTTGATGAAATCGATCGCGGTGTCGGTGGGGCCACGGCTGATGCTGTGGGGCGGCGGTTGGCTGATCTTGCGCGGGGTGGGCAGGTGCTTGTAGTGACCCATTCACCGCAGGTTGCGGCCCTTGGCGGGCATCACTGGCGGGTGGAAAAACAGCAGACCGATCTGGCCACGCTGTCAACTGTCGTGGCGCTTGATCCAACAGCCCGCATCGACGAGATCGCCCGTATGTTGTCGGGAGATCGCATCACCGACGAGGCCCGCGCCGCCGCGCGCGCCTTGATGGATGCGTAAGACGCGATGTTTTGTGGCCCCTTAGGGGGCGAAAACACAGCGACCGGACGGGGTTTAGTACGGGAATACGACTGTGCCATTGCCACTATCCGGCCTCTGATTGCGCCGGAGAACACACGGATTTTCTGAGATATCTGCCTTGCGATCACGCACCTTGGCGCGGCATCTAAAAAATTTGTTGCGATGCTCTCCCGTATATGAATGCCCCGTTTCTAGAATTCTTGAGCGTCGTGGTCATACACCGATCAGGGTAAATTGACCCTAAGGCGTTTGAAATTCTTCAATGATAGGAATAACTTCCCGCCGTTTTCGGAAAATAAGTAGCCGTCCGGCATCTGAAAAATCGGAAATCGATCACGGATGGTCAGCCTGATGTAAGGCCAATGCGGTGCCGTTTGTCCATGCGTTCATATTTTTTGGGCCGCGTTAGGGGCGGCGCGCCCGCACAGCAAATAAACGCTGTCAGCCGTTCCGGATAAGCCGCGTGAAAAGCGATTGCGATGAAACTGTCGCCGCCAAGCGTCACCAGTGGCAGGCGGTCGAAGTCTAATTGATCGAAAAACACGCCCATGTCAGCGGCCAGTTGCACCACATAGGGCAGGCCGTTGGGCAGCGGGGTGGATGCCCCATATCCGGTACGCACCGGCACGATGATTTTGATGCGGTGGCGCGCGATCAATCTGGAGCATCATTTGCGGCATCATCCGGCGTGGCTATCTTGGCGCTATACCTCTCCTACCCCAAAACCCGAACTTTTTCATGAGTTATGACGCGGAAA
>CALAGN010000087.1 GCA_937891785.1 uncultured Octadecabacter sp. | reverse complement strand
GTATAGAAATATCCGGGCTCCGGTTTTTTGCCAATGTCCCTTTTGGATGGGACTATGAGAAATCGATCAGGGTTTTCGCCAGGCGATAATCGATTGGGACAGAAGGGTTAGACGTCGCGAACGGGTTTGAGTTAACAACGGGATTGTTTTGATCAGGCTCCCACAAACGCGATGAAGTCCCTAACCTACTCGGCGCCCACTGGGTCCATCTCTTGACGTACATCTCAAGCGCAGCATCGGCCAAAACCGTGCTGCGCTTTTGCACATTATGCCGAGATGCTTTCTTGATAAAGTTTGTAATGTCCGCTTAAGCGGAGCGAACCATCCAACTTCGCGCCTGCAGCGAAAATCAGAAAAGCCCGCAAACCAGCCACCCCAAACTCCTCGATAAAGCAGGCTTCCTTAACCTTCCTAAACCCGCCCATGCGCCGCCAGCCGGGCATGCAGCGCGTCGGTATCGCCGTGCCCCATTTCCAGCGCAAAGATATAGGCGTGGGTCAGGTAGAAGCAGCTGGCGTCCAGGTTGTTGGCGCTGATGCCTGCCTCGGTATAAAGCGTCACCAGCGCGCGCCGGTCGTCGCGCGCATGGGCTGCCAGCAGACGGTCGTCCAGATCGCTCATTCAGCCGCCTGTGCCTTCGTCTGAGCCTGTGCGCGGTGGGTCTCGATGCAGCCTGCAACCCAGTCGTGAAAACAATGCGTCGGCCCGTCCATGGCTGGGCTGAACCGGCCACCATCGAATGACGGCGCGGCGCGGCCCTTTTGCATGCCCTCGACTACGAAAATATCCTCCTCGAACACGCCTTTCCATAGGTGGGCGTTGCGCGCGCGCATATCTTCGCTGATCTTTGGATCGGCGTAGAACAGGTGCACATGCTCGGTCGTGCTGGTCTGGGAATTGGGTTCCAGAATGATCACAAATGTGTGGTCGCGCTGCGCGCCCAGCAACACGTTGGGATAAACGGCTACATATTCAGCACCCGAGTCCCATTTATCGGACAGGCTGGGGAAATCGGGGAACACCATGTCATCGGGGCCCTTAAGCTGGCGATAGACCAGCGTGCCTTGGCCGGAATACTTGCCCGCCTTTTCGATGTGATAATGATCCTCAAGCCGCGAATAGCTGTTCAACCCGGGGTGAATCCACGGCAGGTGATAGCTTTCGCAGTAGTTTTCCACGGCCAGCTTGAAGTTGGTTTCCACCTTAAGGTCGAACGCACTTTCGGGGCCGCCGTGATACATCGGTTGGTCGAATTCTTTCCAACGCTCCAACAGGTCGGCATGCACCACCTCGAACGGATCGGCCTTGCCGTCGACATTGATAAAAACCGTGTCGAACCAGATGTGGCTGCGCACCTCGTTGAGGCCAAGGTCTTCTTTGACGATTGCGGGGTGGGTGTTATGACCAGCGCCGCCCACATGTGGCGTGCTGACCAGTTTGCCAGCGGTAGAATAGCACCAGCTGTGATAGGGGCAGCGGATCGCGCCCTCGATCTTTTTCGGCTCGCTCACTAAGATCATGCCGCGGTGACGGCAGATGTTTTGAAAGACGCGCACTTGCCCCTCGCGGTCGCGCAACAGCAACAGCGGGATACCTGCAAATTCCATCGGCACCGCGTCGCCGTTTTCCGGCACGTCAGCCGCGACAGCCAATCCCGACCAGCTGGCAAACAACACGGCATGTTTTTCCACTTCGTACATTGCCGGATCAACGTAATGCGCGTTGGGCAGGCCTTGCGCCGTTTCAAGCGGCGCGCGGACGGCGGACAGATCGGAGGGGGTGTTAGCCATGGCAGAAATCCCTTGATGCATGCGATAGCCATACCTAGCAGGGCCGCGTACGGAAATCTGGGTCTGCGCGCGACGTGAAATCTCCTAAGGGCGACATCACCTCAGGCCTGGATTGGCGCAAATGGGCGTGGGCCTTGGGTCGGAGATGGGCGATGCAAATTGGTGGTGAAACGGCGTTACTGCAGCGGGAAAAAATGCGTGTGCGGCCGCGCGCAAGGCCGTTGTAAGCGCCCACGGAAAGTATCATATGCGTGTTGGGGCTTAATTTGGCGACGAAGACGCTGCAGTCTTCAGACCATGTCTCAAAAAGGAGACCCACGATGACACGCATGACCAAAATCTTGACGCCTGTCGCTGCACTCGCACTTGGCCTGATGGCCATTGTGCCCGCAGTTGCGCAAGGCATTGATGCAACGATCGATGTGAATGGTGACGGAAAGTATAGCTATCCCGAACTTCAGACGGTCGATCCCAGCCTTGACCAGAATATGTTCATGGTGATGGATGTTAATGGTGACGGCTTGCTTGATGCGGCCGAAGCCGCCGCAGCAACAGATGCGGGGCTTATGCCGATAGCCGACGGTTAAATGGAATAGGGCTGAACGAAATAGCGCCCCCGCTGGCAAACGCAGCGGGGGATCGCATTACATCAGTTCGGCGACACCACGGCCAAGGGCGGCGACGCCCGTCCGCGCCATTTCCACAAGACCGATCGGGCGCATCAATTCTGCGAACGCGTCGATCTTTTCCGGCGTGCCGGTGATTTCAAACACAAACGACTCTAAGGTGCTATCGACCACATTGGCACGGAAGATATCCGCCAAGCGCAGGGCTTCGACACGGCTGTCGCCTTTGCCCGCGACCTTGAACAACGCCAATTCACGTTCAACGCTGGCACCTTCGACGGTCAGGTCATGGACCTTGTAAACCGAAACAATCCGGCCCAATTGTGCCTTGATTTGTTCGATCGCCTGCGGCGTGCCGGTAGTGACGATGGTAATGCGCGAGCGGTGGCCCTCGTGGTCAATCTCGGCCACGGTCAGGCTTTCGATGTTGTAGCCACGCCCCGCGAACAGCCCGATGACGCGCGCCAGAACACCCGGTTCGTTTTCCACGACCACGGCTAGCGTGTGGCGTTCAATCACCTCGGAGAAAGTGGGGCGCAGGTTATAGGCGGAATGGCTGCTTGCGCCTTTTTTGATCTTGAGTGGGGGCATTTTGTGTTCCTTTGTTCGCGGGCTGGGGCGAAATCTGCGCAGATTCTTAAGTCGGTCTCTGCGTAGAAATAGTCACACCAGAACCGAGCCTTTCGCGTCAATTACACCAGCCGTGCTCGCATCGCCCATCAGCATTTCGTTGTGGGCTTTGCCGGACGGGATCATCGGGTAGCAGTTTTCGTGCTTTTCAACCAAGCAGTCGAACACAACGGGGCCGTCGTGGTTCAGCATTTCCATGATCGCATCGTCCAGATCGGCGGGGTCATGGCATTGGATGCCCTTGGCCCCGAACGCTTCGGCCAGTTTCACAAAATCGGGCAGGCTTTCGGACCAGCTGGAAGAATACCGCTCGCCGTGCAGCAATTCCTGCCACTGGCGCACCATGCCCAGACGTTCGTTGTTCAAAATGAACTGTTTGACGGGCAGACCGTATTGCATCGACGTACCAAGTTCTTGCATGTTCATCAACCATGATGCTTCGCCCGCGACATTAATCACCAGCGCCTCAGGATGGGCCATTTGCGCACCAATCGAGGCAGGGTGGCCATAGCCCATCGTCCCCAGCCCGCCGGATGTCATCCAGCGGTTCGGGTCCTCGAAATTCAGATACTGCGCCGCCCACATTTGGTGCTGGCCCACTTCCGTGCAGATATAGCGGTCGTGATCCTTGGTCAGCGCCTCAAGCCGTGACAGCGCATACTGTGGCTTGATGACTTTGCCTGTCTGTTTAAATTTCAGGCAATCAACGGCCTGCCATTCCTTGATCTGGTCCCACCATTTACCAACAGCCTCGGCGTTGGTTTTGCGACCGTTCGATTTCCAGACTTTCAACAGGTCCTCAAGCACATGCGCCACGTCACCCAAGATCGGGATATCAACGCGGATCACTTTGTTAATAGAGGATGCATCAATGTCGATATGCGCCTTGGTGGATTTTGGGGAGAACGCATCGATGCGCCCCGTAATCCGGTCGTCAAAGCGCGCGCCGATATTGATCATCAGATCACAGTCGTGCATCGCCATGTTGGCCTCGTAAAGTCCGTGCATCCCCAGCATACCCAGCCATTTGTCGCCAGACGCGGGGTAGGCACCAAGGCCCATGAGCGTGGATGTGATAGGAAAGCCAGTGGCCTCGACCAATTCGCGCAACAGCTGGCTGGCAGCGGTGCCGGAATTGATGACGCCGCCGCCGGTATAGAACACAGGCCGCTTGGCTTTTTCCATCGCGCGAGCCAGCTCGGTGATCGAGTCTATATCGCCTTTGACCTGCGGGGCGTAATGGCTCTTGCGCTTGGCCTTTTCCGTATAGGCGCCCGTAGCGAACTGCACGTCCTTGGGAATATCGATCAGAACGGGGCCGGGGCGGCCCGACATGGCCACGTGAAACGCCTCATGTATGACACCGGCCAGTTTGTCGGTCTCTTTCACCAGCCAGTTATGTTTGGTGCAGGGGCGCGTGATACCTACAGTGTCGGCTTCTTGGAATGCATCCGAACCGATCATGAATGTCGGCACTTGCCCCGTCAGCACGATAATCGGGATGCTGTCCATCAAGGCGTCGGTCAGCCCGGTCACAGCGTTGGTCGCACCGGGGCCCGATGTCACCAGCGCCACGCCGGGTTTACCAGTGGACCGTGCATAGCCTTCGGCGGCATGCACAGCACCTTGTTCATGGCGCACCAGCACGTGGCGAATTTCGTTTTGCTGAAAGATCTCGTCATAGATCGGTAGGACGGCACCACCGGGATATCCAAAGATGACATCTACACCCTGATCCTTCAGGGCTTGGACTACCATTTGCGCTCCGGTCATTTGACGTGTCATCGTGTGTTCCTATCTCTGACGTCTTTGGTCGTTTCGTATCGGGCCGTTTGGCATAAAAAAGCCCCCGAGGTTTCGGGGGCGCATGGGAACCTATCAGGGTAAACCGTTACCGGCCCATGCGCTTTTCTCTTAGGACGACTAGAATGTCGGTCATGCCTTCGGGCTCCTTTGTGTTCGTGCGCAGACTTTATGCATGCGCAGCAAGGGGGGTCAACCGCCACTTTGGAGAAAAGTTCGTTTGGGCAAGCTTTCTCGCAACTTTCTTTCGGAGCGTGAAGCGGGGTGTGGTGTCACGTGACGCAAGGTCACCTCCGAATCGTAGCTTTCCAACAAGCCCAATCCTTATGCGATTTTGCCGCTGAAGGGGGTGTCGAGGCCCCGTTAGCGGTACCAGTGCCCCAAATTGGTAATATTTTCTTACGATTGTTCGATTAATTGGAAAAAGGGGTATTCTATTGATGGAAATGTGCCGCTAGGGTCAGCGTGTCTAAGGACGCTCTGTCTCCGGGAGGGGGACAGCGCTTTGAACTCTCGGGAGGACCTAAATGGATCGTCGTTCTTTTCTTAAAACATCAGCACTTGGTGGCACGGCTGCTGCAGCCACAACTTTGGCCGCACCTGCTTATGCCCAAGGCAACCGCACACTGACCATGGTCACATCCGTTCCGGACGGTTTCGCCGTGTTTGACGATGCGGCTGTCCACTTTGCCGAAGCCGTTACGACAGCCACCGATGGTGCGCTGACTATCGACAAAAAGCCGGCAGGTTCGCTTGTAGGTGCTTTCGAAGTGTTTGACGCGGTGTCCTCAGGGCAGGCCGACATCTATCACTCGGCCGACTACTACTTTGGTGGCCAGCATCCCGGCTTCTATTACTACACAGCTGTGCCATTTGGCGCGACTGCTCAGGAACTTGCGACTTGGTATTACCATGGTGGCGGTGCTGAACTGCACGACGAACTGGGCCAGATTTTTGGTCTTAAGTCGTTCTTGTGCGGCAACACTGGTGCCCAGCCAGGCGGTTGGTTCCGCAAGGAAATCAACTCGGCTGACGATCTTCAGGGTCTGAAGTTCCGTATGCCGGGTCTTGGCGGTAAAGCGCTAGGCCTCACCGGTGCATCCGTACAAAACGTGCCTGGTGGCGAAATCTACCAAGCGCTGTCGTCCGGTGCGATTGACGGTGCTGAGTGGATCGGTCCATTTGCCGATGAACGTCTTGGCCTGCAGGAAGTCTGTGAATTCTATTACACAGGCGGCATGCACGAGCCGGGTTCGGCACTTAACTCGGCCTTCAACCGTGACGTTTGGGACAGCCTGTCGCCTGCGCATCAGGCGATTGTCGAGAACTGTGCCGCTGCTACGCACCAGTGGAGCCTGACCCAGTCGCACGCCAACAACGGTGCGGCTCTGGCCCGCCTCGTTTCGGGCGGCACTAAGGTTATGCAGTTCCCTGATGACGTTTGGGATGCCTTCGCGGTCGGCGCAAAAGAAGCGCTGGACGAGTTCATGGATGACGAGCTTTATGCACGCATCCGTGCAAGCTTTGAGACATCTGTCGCGTCGTCCTCTGCTTGGATCAAGCAGTCGGATCAGGCGTTTACCGATCAGCGTGACCGTATCGCTGGCTAAGCCATTTTGGTTTGTTAAGATTTCCAGCTCCCGCGTTGCGGGGGCTGGTTTCGCGCAACCGCAGCCATCGGGGTTGTGTGGCGCAACGTGACTTTCCAGATTTGGGGGCAATGGGCAGATGGAACAAGACGTCCTGACAGGATTCTGGCCGGTGTATGACACCTGGCTGATCCAGAAAATCACCGCCCTGGAGGCCTTTGGGGCCTTGGGTTGGCTTTTTGGCAATCTGATCGAAGCCTTTTACAACATTATCTTTGTGATTACCCATCCGGCGTCATGGCTGGACTGGATCACATGGGCCAACACCACCGAAGACAAGGAATCGCTGATGCGGTTCATCTACTACGGTGCTTCGGTCGAACTGTTCTTTGCGGTCTTTGTGCTGTTCTTGATCGTCACAGGGGTCGGCATGCTCAGGAACCATTTTATGTGGGGTTGTGTGCGTGTCCTTGAAGGGTTCGCCAATAATGTTGGCCGATTTTTCGCATGGGCCGGTCTGCTGATGGTGCTGCAGCAAATCGTCATCATCTTTATGCAACGCGTCTTTGCCGTGGCCGAAATCAGCGTCGGGTTCGGCGCGGTATTTACCAAGGACGTGAGCTGGTGGGCCGAAGAGCTGAAATTCTATAACGCGCTGATCGTGTGCATGTGTGCCACTTACACCTTTGTGCAGGGAGGGCATGTGCGCGTCGATCTGATTTATTCCGCCGTAAGCCACGGCAAAAAACGCATCATCGACATGTTCGGCAGCCTGTTCTTTATGGTACCCGCAGCGGTGCTGACGTGGATGTATGGCTGGTTCTTTATGTGGCGTCACCTCGTGGTACCAAATCCATCGGCGTCCGACTCGCTTGAACGGTTGGTGAACAAGGCCCGCGCGCTGCGCTGGAACGTTGAAACCATCGGCTTTAGCCCGAACGGCTTTAACGCCTACTTCATGTTCAAAGTGCTGCTCGTAACCTTCACCCTTATGGTGATGTTGCAAGCGGTCGCGTTCTTCTTTCGCTCGTATCTTGAGTGGAAAGAAGGGCCCGATAGCGTGGGCAAATACCACGACAAAGATGTAATGGGTGACGCGCAAGCCGAACTCGCGGCCGAAATTCACTAATTCAAAGGCAGAACCCCTATGCTCTTCGGACTTGATGGCGTCGAACTTGGCCTGATTATCGTGTTCTTGTGTCTTTTTGCAGGGATACTGTCGGGCTTTCCGGTGGCCTTTGCCATTGGTGGCTCAGCGGTTATTTCCTTTGCGATTGTGGCGGCACTGGATAGTGGAGGCTACCTGATCCACCAAGGGATCGACAAAAGCACAGCGGAATATGCGGCACTTATTGCCGAAGGGATAAAAGCCGACAGCATATCGGTGTTCCGTTTCCCCGAATTACCGCGCTTTGCCGAACCTGTGTTTTCCCAAGGCTGGGAAGTAGCGCTTGATCGCAACGTTTCCTTTATCGTTAACCGTATGAACGAACGGGTGCTGGCGGGGCAGTCGATTGAAACGCTGCTGGCCGTGCTGATGTTCGTGATGATGGGCATCACGTTGGAACGCTCGAAAATTGCCGACGATCTGCTGACCACGATGAGCCGCGTTTTCGGCCCGCTTCCCGGTGGTCTGGCCGTTTCGGTTGTTGTTGTGGGTGCCTTCCTTGCCGCGTCCACGGGTATTGTTGGTGCGACTGTCGTGACGATGGGCCTGCTGTCCTTGCCAACTATGTTGCGCAATGGATATTCGCCAGCTTTGGCGACAGGTGTTATCGCGGCGTCCGGCACCTTGGGGCAGATCATTCCGCCTTCGATCGTGATCGTTTTGCTGGGTACATTGGCGGGGGATATTTATTCAGCCGCACAAGAATCCCGTGCGATTGCCGCAGGGTGTACTGATGCGCTGACCTATCTGGGCGAACCCGCCGTTGTGTCGGTTGGCACGCTGTTTCAGGCGGCTCTGCTACCCGGTATTTTGCTGGCCTTGCTTTACGCGATTTATGCCTTCGTCTACGCGCTGTTTAATCCACTTAAGGCACCTGCCGTCGTCTTTGCCGAAAGCGCCAGTGGCAACGTCGTTACCCGAAATGAAGGGCTGACATGGTTTGTTCTGGCGCCTGTGGGTCTGATTGCGGGTGTGATGTTGCTGGGCAATGTCGGCCTGATCGGATCGCAATCGGTGCTGGTGGATAGCTATTCGGACGCGGGCCAAAATGCGAGCCTGCGCACCAACGTCGGCGACGAATGTGCCGATGCGATGATCGAACTGCACGGCCAAGAGGCTTGGGATTTAGCGATCACACAACAAAGTGAGATTGATGATGCCGGTGGCGTCGAAGTGGCACACCAGTTCACCGACGAAGAACGCCAAGCGTTGGTCGCAGAAAAAGTTGCAAATGCACCGTTGATTGGCACGGGGCTTGCCATTGCCGCACTTATGCTGGGTCTGGTCCTGACCACCGCGCGCGGGGTCATGCCCACGGCCGATCCGCGTCCGTTGCTGATTGGCGCGGCCGGGGTTCTGGGTGTCTTGCTTGTCGACGTACTGTTTATCGGCCCGTTGGCGTCGCCTGGTTTGACGACGGTATTAATTGTCATTCCGCTGCTAGTCGCGGCCTATGGGTTGCGGGATGCTGTGAAACGACTTGCGACAAATGAATTGTTGCGAGTGGTCTTTCCGCCGCTAGTGCTTATCGTTGCCGTGCTTGGCTCGATCCTTGGCGGGATCACCAACCCGACACCTGCTGCCGCGTTGGGGGCCGGTGGTGCAATCATGCTCGCGGCGTATCGCAAACTGCGCGACCAAGATCGTTCTGGCAAAATTATCTTGATGGGCACGGCTGCCGTGATGCTAATGCTAATCGTCGGCGTGAACTTTGACATGCGCCTTGGTCAGGAAAACGTCGCGGTCGAGGATTACATCGCCTTCCTCGTGGCATTTAGTGCGTTCCTCTTTGCGATCTTCTCGATGGGCTATGCGCTTTGGGTGTTGTTCTCGGGCGGGGTTTTGTCGCCAGTGGTGCGTGAAACTGCCAAAGTGACCAGCATGGTGTTCACCATCCTGATCGGCTCACAGATGCTGAACCTTGTGGTGATTTCCTTTGGGGGCGAACACTATATCCAGCAGTTCCTGCGCAGTTTCGACAATGAATGGAAAGTGTTCTTTGTCGTGATGCTGGTGCTGTTCGTGCTGGGCTTCGTGCTTGATTTCCTTGAAATCATCTACATCGTGATCCCGATTGTCGGCCCCGTGATTTACGGCGGCACGATGGACCCGAAATGGGTGACGATCATGATCGCGGTCAACCTGCAAACCAGCTTCTTGACACCGCCGTTCGGTTTCGCGTTGTTCTACCTGCGCGGGGTCGCCCCGCCCGAGGTGACGACGGGCCACATCTATCGCGGTGTGCTGCCGTTCGTGTTGATCCAAGTGGGCGGGCTGATATTGCTGACCCTGTTCCCGGGCGTGGTGACGATTGTACCAAACCTGATCAACTAAGCGGTCATATCAGACATGCAAAAGGTGGGTCCGAAACGGCCCGCCTTTTGCGTTTCCAATTTGCCCTGCCTTGATCCAACCTGCCTGCTACCCTTGGAAATATGGGGTTAAACCCTGCTGCTGCCCGGCAGGCTGATCTGCGCAACCTGTTCGGCAATAGGTGCGACTGCCAGCGGATGCGTATCCGCGCTATAGTTTTGTGGATCGCCGATATCCTGCCACGCGCCTTTGCGGTAAATCTCAAGCCCTTTGAATTTCGACTTGTAGTCCATCTTGGGGCTGCCGGGCACCCAATAGCCAAGGTAAACATAGGGCAGGCCCATTTCGCGAGCGATAGCGATGTGATCAAGGATTATATGTGTGCCAAGACTGTGCTTTTGCCGTTCAGGCGCAAAGAAGGAATAGACCATGCTAAGGCCATCCTCGAGGATATCGGTCAGGCATACGGCAGCCAGCCCGTCATAAACATCATCGTGCGCATCGGGGTCGGTGTATTCGATCAGGCGGGTGCGGACGGGCGTTTCTTCGACCATGGCGGCAAATTCGAACAGGTCCATATCAGCCATTCCACCAGTGGCGTGGCGGCTATCAAGGTAATCGCGAAACAGCGTAAATTGTTCCTCGGTAGCCCAAGGCGACATCGCGCGGCGGGTCAGCCTGTCATTGCGGTTTCTCACACGTCGCTGGCTGCGCGAAGGTGCGAAATCTGCCACACGAATGCGCGCCGATAGGCAGGCGGAACATTCCGCACAGGACGGGCGATAAAGCACGTTTTGCGACCGCCGGAACCCTTGCTTGGACAGACTGTCATTGAGCTGTTCTGCGCTGTCACCTTGCAAAGCGGTGAACAGCTTTCGTTCCATGCGCCCGTCAAGGTAGGGACACGGCTGCGGGGCCGTCACATAAAACTGCGGCGCAATGGGAAGCGTGTGGCGCATATAAACCTGTTCGCGTTTGTCTTGCATAGGTTAGCAACGGATCACGGCCGCGCCAACCCTGCTATTTAGGACAATGTCAGGCCATCCGGTTCAGCGCGGCGGTGCCCAGAACTGCATCGCTTAGCCCTTGTTTGCGCCGGTTCACGACCATCAGGATGACTGAAATCAATTGCAGCGGTGCTATCGCCATAGAGATGTAATAGCCCAGCGTGTGCAGTAAGGCCGTGTTGCCCGACAAGCGCGCGCCGTCATTTTCACGCAGTTGGATCGCCATCAGGCGCATGCCCCAGGTGGCAGATCCGCCAGCGAGTGTTGACCAGCGATAAAGAAAGCCGATCATGACCATCAGGACTGGAAAGTAGAATATGGCGGTGAAGGCAGTAAGCAGCGTGGTGATCAGCGTCAAGAACACGACCAACGTCACATCCGCAATCCACGCCAGCAGGCGCTTGCGATTGACGCTGTCATAAAATTCTGGGTGGCGGTATGGATCGGGCAGGGCGGTAGTTTGGGCCATGGCGGCAGTCATGTCTGCGGTCCTTTTGACAAAACGGAATGCGGCCCCCGCATCAGCAGGGGCCACAATTGGGGTGGATTAGGCGGCTTCTTCTTTGTCGTCGCCATCGTTCGTCGGGCGCTTGGCACGGTCGTCCATAAATTGGTCGAACTCGGACTTGTCCTTGGCTTCGCGCAGACGCTTAAGAAAGCTTTCGAAGTTCTGCTGCTCGTCCTCAAGACGGCGCAGGGTTTCGGTCTTGTAGGCGTCAAAAGCGGTGTTACCCGACGATTCCATCGTGCTGCGGAGGTGGCTGTGACGGTGACGCCGCGAGGCGCATTTGCCAGAAAACATACGTTTGCTCCAAATCATATAGGCCAGCAGGGCAATGCCGACGGGCCAGAAAAAGATAAAGCCCAGGACCATTGCGGCGATCCATGCACCTTTGCCACGCTCATCAAGCCAGGCCTCGGTGCGGGCGAAAAATCCACCCGAGCGCACTTCTTGTGCGTAGGGCGCGTTATAGTCGATGTTGGTGGAAGAGGTGGTCATCAGGGTGCTCCATGCTGTGTTTCAGTTGATGTGAATGCCTTTCACATTACAACAGATGGGGCATGGCCGCGGAACCTTCAAGAGGGTATGTGAATGTTTATTA
>CALAGN010000086.1 GCA_937891785.1 uncultured Octadecabacter sp. | reverse complement strand
TTTGAAACATACTTCTATGTTAATCTTGGCTTGGCTTTCGAACGTTCAATGGTCTCAAGTGAAAGGATATCACTGGCGGGAAGCTGAGATAGCTTCACGCGAGCCTCACTTGGGATAAGGCCGCGCAACTGAAGATCAAGAAATCTCAAACAGCAGACCCGCAAAAAGGACGTGAAATTTCCGACATCGTGACCCGCATCCAAGCTTTCATTGTAAAGGCGATGCAATAGCTGGGGGACTGACAAATCGTCCCGGTCTCCGATTGTTTCAAGCGTGCGCCAAAACATCTCTTCCAACCGAACGCTTGTTACCATCCCATCCATTCGAAATGATCGTGTGTGAGACGCCCAAAGCGCTGGGTCTGCACCTATGAACAATTGACACATGCGGACGTCTCCCTTTTTTGGTCAGCGGCCTAGACGCTCTTTCACGTCTTCCGCAAAATCCTCGTAACGGCGAAGAGATTTTACATCTACCTGAACAAGGTGCCCCATCTTTTGCATGATCGGAAGATCAAACAGAATGCGATCAAGGTCATCGGGGGTTTCCACATCGGCTATCACAAGCACTTTGCGCTCTCCCACGACTTTCCAAAGATCAACAACGACGCCTGCTGACTTCGCTCCCAAAGCAGCATTCGCCTCCTCAGCCCAGACACCAAGCAAACCCTGCTGTGCCATAGTTTCATCGTACTCCACGGTAAAATCGAGTCTGTAAAGCATAGTTCCTCCCTTTCATTTTGGCTTATTAGGTCAGGCGAACCGCCCGCCTTTTTCGATTACTTCTATTTGGTAACCGTCAGGATCTTTAATAAAAAAGAACCTCGCGACGCGCTCTCCACCGGGGCAGAAATCCACAATGTCACCCGGGATGGAATTGGCTTTTGCGGCAGTGGCATGAACTTCTTCAAGATCATCCACGACGACAGCAAGATGGCCGTAGCCATCGCCCAGATCATAAGGCGTATCACGGCTCTTATTGACAGTAAGCTCAAGCTCAAATGTAGATGTTGGAAGGGCCAGGTAGATGAGCGTGAAGCTCTCAAAGTCCAGCCGGTCGACTACTTCCAGGCCAAAGGTATCGTAATAGAATTGGACTGACACCGCTTCATTCAGAACCCTGATCATACTGTGCACAAGTTTGGTCATGTTTTCTCCTCTGAATAATGCTTACCAGTGATCAGGCAGGGAGTGGTATTATGCCGCTACTACAATCATTCTTCGGTTTGATTTGACGTCTTTTATTATTCTCTCCCGTGTTTTGATGAAGCTAAGCACTTGATTGTGTGCGGCACTCGCTCCTCCTCCGGTTCGGAACTGCATTTGGTTCACCACTTTTCCAACCCGTCTACGGACCGAGCACGCGGATTTCAGTATTGGTTTCCTGCATTTGACCCGCGTTACGATTTTCAAAGCCTGAACAATCGAGTCGACCTAAATCGCTGTTATTATGGCCGTTTCCGCGCGAGGGGCGACCCCGTAAAATCAAATCGCTCTCGGCAGGTCGCGGTCACTCTGCGTGTGCGAGTGAGCCTTCGATGTACAAGAGTGCGTCATCGGTTCGCACGTTGACGCCCAAGGTTTGACCAACACTCATCTCAACGTGATTTCGTGTTTTTGCTTTGATCAAAACACCAGTCGCCAACTGCAAAGTTACGACGCCGTCGACGCCAAGATGTTCGATTTTCTTGATCGTACCGACACCAATGTTTTCAGCATCAGCAGCCACGAGCGATACATGCTCTGGTCGAATGCCCAATTGATGCCGAGACCCTGCGGTGCCAATCGTCAATTTCTTGGTCAAATCAAGCGCATCGGTCCCAAGGGCTCCGTCACGGGGTTCGAGGGTAATCATGTTCATTGGCGGCGACCCGATGAAGTAGCCGACAAAGTCGTTCTGCGGCTGTGAGAATAGCTCTGCAGGAGTGCCAGACTGTTGCAACAATCCATCCTTCATCACCACGATCTCATCCGCGAAACTCATGGCTTCACTTTGATCGTGGGTTACGAGGATCATTGTCATGCCGGTCTCGCGGTTAATCTCGCGCAGCTTGCGGCGCAGCATGAACTTCATTTGTGGATCAATCACGGTCAACGGCTCATCCAGAAGAATGGCGCTGACGTCTTCGCGCACAAGACCGCGCCCCAGAGAGATCAGTTGCTTTTGATCTGCGCTCAGCCTTCGTGCTGGCATATCAAGCGCGTAATCCAGATCTAAAAGCGTCGCGACCTCGGCGACGCGGGCTTTGATTTGCTCAGGTGCCACGCCACGGCATTCCAACGGAAACGCAAGATTTTGGCGCACTGTCTTGGTCGAATAGATCACAGGAAACTGAAACACTTGCGCAATGTTGCGTTCAACCGTTGGTGTTTGGGTGACATCCTGCCCATCAAAAAGCAGGCGTCCATGAGATGGTGCGACAATCCCAGAAATAATATTAAGCATCGTCGTTTTGCCACAGCCAGATGGCCCCAAAAGCGCGTAGGTCTTACCATCCTGCCAAGTGAGATTGACTGGTTTGAGGGCAAAGTCGGCTTCGGATTTCGGGTCAGGCAGGTAACTATGCCCAAGGTTTTCGAGTACGATTTCAGCCATCTATTTGGTCCTTGTCGTGATGTTTTGTCCGTCTGATGCGAACAGCATGATGTGTTCGGTTTGGATGGACACACTTAGGCGGCTCCCCGCTTCAAAGGTCTCGATGCCCTCAACCAACATAATCGCACGGCCGAAATCGAAATCGAGGTGCACGATGGTTTCAGACCCACTGAATTCAGAAAGACCGATTGTCGCGTTGAATGCACCCCCAGGTTCAATTGCATCGGGGCGAAGCGCGATAGTGACGGGGCCATCCGGTGGCAGGTGCAGGCCATTGTTCGGGGCCAACTGACCTTCGCCAAAGTAAAGCGCACCGCTGCGAACAAAACCTGAGATAAACGAAATCGGTGGGTCGCTGATCACGCTTGCGGCGTCTTTTGTCGGGGGATGCGCAAACAAGTCAGCAGGTGGGCCACTGGCAACGATGCGTCCATCGGTCATGACGATCATCGTGTTGCCCAATTCCATCGCCTCGCGCGGTTCGGTGGTCGTGTACAAGATTACACTGTCATCATTTCCGGCGACCAATCTGGGGAATTCTTCGCGCAGTTGTTCTCGCAGTTTGTAGTCCAGATTGGCCAACGGCTCATCCAGCATCAGGATGCGTGATTTTTTGACCATGGCACGGGCCAACGCAACACGCTGTTGTTGCCCACCCGAAAGCTGCGCAGGACGGCGTTGTAAGAAATCACCCAGACCAACTGTCGTCAGCATCTTGGCCGCAAGTAATTGCGCCTCTGCTTTCTTTTTGCCCTGACGACGCAGCGGGAACGCCACGTTGTCCAAAACGCTTAGATGCGGATAGTTGATGAACTGCTGATACACGAGCGACATGCTGCGGTCTTTTACTGGCCGTTTGGCGATACTTTGGCCATCCAGTTGGATGTCCCCTTCAACCAACGGATTAAGCCCCATCAAAGCACGCAAAAGTTCGGTCTTTCCCGCACCGGTTCGTCCAAGAATCGTATATATGTTCCCCGCGTCAAACTGGAATGAAATGTCCTGCAAAGAGACTTTGGGATCAGCGGTCGTGAGTTGGTCAACTTGAAGCATGATATCTACCTGATGGCCCCCGACATAGTGCCGCGCGACATGTAACGTTCAACAATGACCGCGACGCAGGCCAATGGTGCGACCGAAATCAATGCGAATGCTGACAGCGACCACCAAGGGGTTACGGATGAATTGAGGGACACGATTGAGACCGGCAAAAGCTGGGTCTCGGTGAATGTGAGAGTGAAGGCAAAGAAGAAGTCGTTCCACCCGAAGATGAGGCAGAACATGCCTGCCACGACGAGGCCAGGAACTGAATTGGGTAGGATAACCCGAAAAAACGCACCAATCGGACTGCATCCGTCAGTCATCGCCATCTCGTCGAGTTCTTTTGGGATACCGGCAAAGAAATCAGTCATGACCCAGACCGCGATGGGCAGCAAGAGTGCTACATAGACCAGCACCAATCCAAAGATCGTATCCAGTGCGCCCAACTCTTTAAGCATCAAGAAGAACGGGATCGCGAGAACGATGGGCGGCATGATCCGTTGGGAGATAAAGAAAAACGTGATGTCGGAATTTTTAACAAAACCCAACCGATATTCAAACCGCGACAGCCCATAAGCGGCCAAGGTCCCAAGTGCCAGACTGACAAGACTTGCAATCAAGGTCACTGCGGCGGAATCGATGAACGGACCGACGATGTTAATCCCCTGCGATCCTGTTGTGAAAAGCGAGGTCCAGCCTTGTGTTGAGGGTTCATAATCCACCCAAGGTATGTAGGTCGCACCGCTTGTGATGGCATTGGCGTCCTTGAATGATGTTGTCAGTGCCCAAAGGAATGGAAAGACGACAAACAGTGACCAGCCAAAGAGGAACAGGGTTTTCAGTATGTGATAGAACTTGTTCATGTTAACCGACCTTTCCGACCAGCAAGCGCAGCAATAGCTTTGCAATCACGGTGAGGCTGACAATCATGATTACCAGATAAACCAGCGACAACGCCGCCGAGTACCCAATCTGAAAGTCGCGCAGGCCGCGAATATAGATGTAATAGGACGAGGTTTCAGTTGCTGTGCCCGGACCGCCAGAGGTTAAGACGTAAACCGTGTCCATGATTTTCGAGGCTTCGATAAGCCGGATGATCAGTGCACCGATTGTGATCGGTGCCATGAGCGGAAACGTAACCTGCCAAAATGTGCGCCAAGTGCCAGCGCCGTCAATTGCGGCAGCAAGGTAAGGCTCACGTGGAAGCGACACCAAACCAGCCAACAACAAAAGGAACATAAACGGGGTCCACTGCCAGATTTCAACAATCAGGACGCTAATGAAGGCCCCGGTCGCACTGGACAGCCATGGCACCGCACCAATGCCAAACATTCCCAGAATGTCGTTCGCGGGGCCAAGGCTTTCGTGAAAAACTGTCCGCCAGATCACGGACATAACCACCGGTGTGGTCATCATCGGGATAAGGAACAAAACCCGCAAGAACCGCCCACCGCGAACTTGTTTCCAAACTGCAAGCGCAAGCGCAAACCCTAAGGTGTACTGCAAAGACACCGAGATCAATGACAGCAATGATAGCCGTCCAAGGCTCTGCCAAAACCGCTCGTCTGCGAAGACGCGCCCATAGTTTTTGCCACCAATGTAATCGAGGCCTGACTGGAACACATCCCAGCTCGAGAAGCTTACACGAATGGTGAACAGAAGTGGAAAAAGAATAATTGCGACCAGTGTCAATAGGGCTGGCAGCAAGAAAAAGTGTTTAGAAGATAACATGGTATTTACCCCGCGATGTGAGGTGGGCGCCCCGTAAGCGCCCACCTCTCCTCATCAACCTTCGTTGTCTTCAAGTGCCACAACATTGGCATATGCATCGCGCAAACGATCCTTACCGATCCGGTCAGTAATTTCAGCCCATTCTTGCGCAACATCGTCCAGCGCTTCTTGCGCAGTCTTCTGACCGGCCATTGCCTCAGCTACACCGTTTGCCATTGCTGACATGAACTGGCTTACGCCTGGAACACGCAAATCGAACACGCGGTTTTGGCTTTCCTCCATCTCAGACAATGTCGTGACATAGGTCTGTGCTGTTCTATCAGCCCAACCCTGACCAGTCCAATAGTCAACATCGAAATGGGCGTTGCGGTAAGGGTTCACACCAAAGCGACCGATCTGCATGTCATGTTCAGCGTTAGCTTCGTTGGAGAAGAAGCAAAGGAAATCAAATCCCATCTCTTGCTCTTCGGACATTGAAGATACTGCTGAAGACCATCCCCACGTCATGTAAGGTGCGCGATTTGGCGTCTCAAATATATCCCATTCGCCAGTCTCGCGGTTCCAAACCTCGGATGCGCCCGGCAGTGGTGCGGCCGCTACCATATTGCGGATGCGGCTGTCTTCTTGGTTTGCCTGAATATAGGCGTCATCCCAACTATAGCTCATCAACGTCTGACCACCGCCAAACGAGAAAATTTCGTCGCCCAACCCAAAGTTAGTACCGCCGGGAGGGAAACTGGCCTGAGCTTCGATAAACAATTCAAGTCCGCGCACGAAACCTGGCGTATTGATCAGCGGTTCCATCGTCTCAAGGTCAAAGAAGAACCCGCCTTGGACATCTGGGTGCTTTGCATAAGGTGCTGCACGGCTGATAAACGCTGAGAACATCAGATCATCGCGCTTGGCGACTTCGGCAGAGCCATAGTTCAGTTCGCCGTCACCATCCCAATCGGACGCGTTGAAATATGCGGCTACCTGATTGTATTCCTCCCACGTCGCCGGAACGGTCAACTCGTTGCCTGTGTCGGCCAGATACTTGGCCTGCACATCGGCATTGTCGAACACATCCGTGCGGAACTTCAGGTAATGGCGGTCACCATCCATTGGATACTGGATCATTTCGCCGTTCCACGTCGCAACTCCGGTAAAGCTTGGCGTGACATCCATCATGCCCGTTGAATTGACATAGGCCTCTGGCACAGGGGCAAGGAAGCGGCTGAAATCACCAATCCAAAGTGATGGATAAAACATCACATCATAGGCGTTCTGCTCACTTTGAAACGGTATCATGATACGTTGGAACAGGTCACCAAATGGGACGTGGACGACGTTAACTTCGGCACCGGTTAGTTCTGCAAACTGTTCCGCATGAAGCGCTGTTGGCTCGCCGATGACAGGGATCGCGTGGGTGATGATGCTCAGCGTGCGCCCAGAATAATCCTTGGCGTCTGTCGCTGCATAGCTACAGGTGCCCGGCAGGTCCTGCTCGATGCCAAAACGTGTGTAATCTTGTGCCGAGACAGGCACCGCAGATGAGGCGATAATTGCCAGCACCGAGGCCGAAGTTGTAAACCGATATTTCATGTTAGTCCTCCCATTTGGTCATGATATGATCCGCTCCTCGCGGATCGTGCGCAGGCCACAGTTGTGTGGCCTGCGCAATTGATTCAGTTTTAGTTAAATTAAGGGATTAGAACCGCGCGACCGCGGATTTTCCCATCGTGCAGATCGCGCAGCGCAAGATTTGCATCGCTCAGCGCGTATTCTTTGGTTGTTAGATCGACCAACCCGCGATGGGCCAATTCCATCAGTTCCGTCAGTTCCGCCCACGTGCCAACAAGGTTGCCGATGATGTTCTTTTCAGTGATCACAAGATCAACGGTCGGAACCTGAATATCTTCGCCGTACCCGACGACGTAATAACTGCCGGCTGCCCGCGTCATAGCGAGGCCCTTACGGGTCGTGCCATTTTCACCGACAAAATCAAGTACGGCTTCTGCGCCGTGACCTTTGGTCAAGGATAAGATTGCGTCGACTTCACCACCATCTGCTTTTACCAAATGATCAGCACCGCATTCACCGGCGAGGGCCAACGACGTATCAGATCTATCAACAACAATGATCTCAGCAGCACACATCGCGCGCAGGACTTGAATCGCGATATGGCCTAAACCACCAGCACCAATCACGACACAGTATTCACCGGGAAGCAGATGGCGCGTCGCCTTTTTAGCCGCGCGATAAGCGGTCAGTCCAGCATCAGAATAGGGTGCAACTTCCTTGGGCAGAAGTGACTTTGGCAGCTTGATGATATTGCGCTCAGACGTCACCAGCGCTTCAGCGTAGCCACCGTCAGAATCAAGACCCGGAAACGTACCTTCGCCGTGCATGTCTTGACCACGACGACACGCAATGCATGTGCCGTTCGAAATCTTCGGGTGGATGATTACAGGATCACCCTTTTTAAGGCCTTCGACTTCGGGTCCGACGTCTTCGACCCAACCCGCGTTTTCATGCCCCAAAATCAACGGCAACAAAGCGTTCCCGGTTGGATCCATGTGCGGCCGCCAGATACCTTCGATGACATGCAGATCAGTGCGGCACACCCCTGCACCACCAATGCGAACAATTACGTCAGACCCTTTGGTTATAACAGGATCCGGCACATCGATGTAATCGACCCACGACGGTGCAGTCAGATCGTCATCGTATTTATGTAGAACTTGGGCCTTCATGGGACACTCCGAGATTAAATATCTGTGATGTCCTGCTTAGCCCTCCCCGCGCCCACAAGGGTGCCTGCGGGTGTTCAGTTTCTGCGTAGTGCTAATGTTTGTGTGCTCAAAAAATGAACAAACTTTGGATTTATGTTTGTTTATTGGCCTTTCGTCGTCATGGTGAATACTATCGCTTGGGAGGGCGCCCTTGAAAACTGCATTTGATAAAGCCCGCAACGCCCTCGAGGTTAACGGCAAGTTCGCCTATGGTGCCGTTCCGGAAACGATTGCTGATAGTTGGCGGCGGTGTATGCGACTTGGCCTCGACCCCGTGGGTAAACCCGAGGAGTGTGTCGTCTCGCACACCGACCTTCATCAGCGTCGCGATCAGCAAGATCGCGTGATGCGTCTTGTCAGGCCGGAATTGGAATTACTGAGCGCGCAAATCGCTGGATCGAATTTTTTGGTGGCATTTGCAGACAGTGAGGGTGTCGTGCTTGATCAAATTTTGGATGAAGAATTTCGCACGTCCACTTGCGGCAAAAGCATCCTCCCCGGTTCAATCTGGAGCGAGGAAATACGCGGCACCAACGCCCTTGGGCTGGCACTTCACACTGGTGCGTCTTGCAACGTCACGGGTCGCGAACATTTCTTCGCAAAAGAAGGTACGGTATCGTGCCTATCTGCCCCCATTTTTGACAGCAGCGGCCAATTAATAGGGTTGCTGGATGCGTCTTCCGAAGTGACCGCCAGACAGTATCATACCCTCGCGTTGGTGAACCTTGCCGCACAAAACGTTGAAAATCGTTTGTTCGTAGAGGATCATCGCGGTGAACACATCATCCAGTTTCATCCCCGTCAAGAATACCTCAAGACCCAAAATGTCGGCATGATTGCGTTCAACGAAGACGGCCAGATAACGGGGGCAAACCGTCGCACCGGGGAGCTTTTGACAGGTTTGAATCTTGCTAATGCGATCAAATTCCAAGACATCTTTATGGGGCAGTTCCGACCCTTGATCGAACAAATATGTAGGGGCGAAATCGTTCAAATTACTGATTGGCTGAGGTCTGGGTACTTTGCACGCCTCAGGCTTACCCACTCGGCACGTACAAAACTCACGAACACGCAGGTGTTGCTGCCAACCGATCCGATCTATCGCGTTCCAAAGGCAGCAGGAGACATCGGGACCGGGCGTGTTTTCGAAGATGAAGCCTTGCGCCAAAACCTTCGGTTAGGCAGAAAATCTGCCCAACAAGGCCTGCCTGTTTTGATTGTTGGCGCACCCGGAACCGGGAAAAACACAACGGCCGAGGAGATACATGATCAACTTCACCCTGATCAAGCATTCGTCCTTGTCGAGTGTGAGACACTCAATTTAGACGCGGTCGAAGGCCAGCTTATCGCACAGATGAAATCCAAAGCAGATGCGACGTCCAAAAAGCAAGATACCATTGACCTCAACAAGGGCGGCACGCTGTATCTCGATAGGGTTGATCTGCTGCCGATTGAAATCGCGCCAAGCCTGAACACCTTGCTCAATCGTGTCATTCAACGGCGCAATCCGCTGCTTGCTGACGGCGAATGGATCATAATCAGCAGCGCGCAGAATTCTGCCAGCTTGAACGACGCAATAGGCCCATTACGCACCTTATACGATCGCCTTTCTGGGTTTTCGCTCTACCTGCCCAAACTCTTAAACCGCTCTGATTTTCGACATCTGTGTTGCGCAATGCTTGCCACAATCTCCCCTCAACACACAATTTCAAGCAACGGCATAGGCGCGCTCAAAGTAATGAACCCTGATCACAACCTAACCGATCTAAACCGAAACCTGCGTACCCTTGCGATCCATCACCACGAAGGGATCATAAGGCAAGAAGGTGTGGCACGGATTTTGGGTCAACGGCAGCTTGGCGTCTCAGCATGTACGCGCTGTGTAGGGCAGATGATCAAGGAGTTAAGATGTATCGAAATCCGCAAGGCATTGCGCGACTGTAACGGGAACGTTGCCTTGGCCGCTCGCCAACTTGGTGTTTCCCGAAATACTGTCTACTCCCATGTCACGAATTAGGAACACCGAAGTCGTATGAAAGATCCTAGAGCCGACGTTGGTTTGGATCACTTGAATGGCAACTAAGTCCGC
>CALAGN010000085.1 GCA_937891785.1 uncultured Octadecabacter sp. | reverse complement strand
CCGCCTGATCGGGCTGCCTTTAATCGACGGATGCGCAAGTATTACCGAAAGCCGCAGGGTCGCAAAAAGCTGGAGTGGGGCTATTTCGGAGTCACCCGCAAACTGTTCGTTGAGAAGCTTATCCCGGACATCATCGTTGAATTCAAAATATGGACATACGATCAGCGGATCGAGCGGATCCAAATTGTATACGAGCGCTTTAGTGATGAAGGCGCCTCGGCCGATGTGTGGACGCCTGACGGGCAGGGCGGCTGGACGCGTTTTGCAGGGGCGCCGGAGATTACCAAAAGTGCTCATCGGCCCTGGCCTAAAATGACGGATGACGTCTTGGCGATGTGCCGAAAGATTGGTCGGCATTTTGACCACATGCGCGTCGACATCCTTGCCAGCGAAACTAAGCTTTGGTTTGGCGAACTCACGGTCTACAGCAACGCTGGTAAGATACCTCTTTTTGGCGATGTTCCCGGCGAGTTAGTAAACACATCGTGGGATCTTCGGCAGAGCTGGTTTATGCGCACGCCCCAAACCGGGTGGAGAAAGCTTTATGCTGACCGGCTGAGAAGGGCGATCACTGCGGATAAGACATAATGGGGCTTGGAGGATCAGGGCTTGGCGGGCTGCATTGGCGGTTCGACTTTGCGCCCAACGTTCCAAGAACATCCCACCATGCACCCAAGTTTTCGGGCTAGTAACCACAGCCTTTCTTGACCATGTAGAACTACATACATTCATGGCCAAGCACCTGGCAGCAAAGAATTCAGCCGCTACGAACGGAACTCCAATGACAAAGGCCGATGAACTCTTGCTACATATCGGGCAAGAAAAGACCGGCACGACAACACTTCAAAGCACATTGATACGGGCACGCCTTGAGCTTCGAGAGCAGGGCATTCTGCTCCCATATATGCATCCCCATGCTGGGAATTCTTTGCTTCTGGCGTATACGCTTTTTGGTCACAAAGACGCTAATATTTACCGCCAAAGTTGGTTGGAGATGGATCTTGCGCAGCTTATCGCGGCGTCAGAACGGGCATGGAATGACATTCAGGCGACAGTAGCCAAAGCGCCGCCAGAAAAGATCCTTATGAGCAGTGAGCTGTTTTTCAGACCCATGACATCCGCGGCCATCCGAGCTGCGAACCAGATGGTAAATCAGGTCTCGAAATCGTCACGTATCGTTGCCTATCTGCGCGCCCCTGATGCGTATTTCCTGTCCTATACACAGCAAGCGCTAAAAGATCTGTCGCTTTGTTTTCGCCCGTCCCGCACCCTGATCAAGGACACCGTCGCGCCCCTGATCAAAGGTTGGGACGGCCCGGTATCGCTCAATGTTTTTGATCGGCAGGTGATGAAAGGCGGTGATATTGTTACGGATTTCGTGACCAGGTATTTTCCGGCGATTGATCCGGCAACAATTGAGCGCCTGAGAATCCCTTACAATGTGACGCTGTCAGCCGAGGCGATGTCAATTCTATATGACATCTCGTCAGGCAAAATGGTGTGGGGGGCTGACAGGCACGGGCTGGCTATCGAGGTGATGAAAGCAGACAGTCGGATCGACAACCCGACAAAGCCGAAATTGCACACGGCGGCCGCACAAACACTGATCAACTGGCGCGCCCCTGATCTGTTCTGGCTTCGCGATGAACATGGAATCACATTCCCCAGCATTGACTACGACGTAATCGATCCAAACGAGGTCGATGAGGGCGTTTTTCGCATCAACGGAATAGAGGAACTTTGCGACGTGAACAATGATCGCAAGGCAACGTTGCTTCGTCGCGCGATGGGCCGGGCCAGACTTCCCAAAAGCATGCGGCGTTTGCTTTTCAAGTATTAGTGCGCGTCGTTCCGTCAAAGCCCGCCATTGGCGGCAGGCCGGTAACCGCATAGCCAATCCCGAAGGATGGAATCGCAATTTATCGCTTAAGGGATTTGGTGGAGCCTAGCGGGATCGAACCGCTGACCTCCTGCATGCCATGCAGGCGCTC
>CALAGN010000084.1 GCA_937891785.1 uncultured Octadecabacter sp. | reverse complement strand
CCCACTTTCTGCACCGGCAACACGGTGTTTTTCCACAAAATTGGCGGAAACCGGAACTTCGCTGCGTTTGCACGGTCTCGGGGGAAGCCCCGCAAAAGCTGCCGTTCATCGAGCGGTCAAACCTAAGAATGCTGCGACCTGTCTAACGGCGGCAGTGAGCCCAAACTTCATGGTGCTGCAAGTTGCTCGAATGTCTGCATTGCCGCCTTTGCCCACCAAGAATTTCGCGCAAGGACCGAATGCATCGCATCCTAGCAGCGCACATTGCAAACGCTAGGTGCCGTATGGCAGGATTTCATCCGCCGATAGCGCGTATCCAATGTCCGCTAGATGTGTGCTCATGGATGATACGCCAAACATGCCAATAACGTTAACCGGTTCGAATAGCCCACTACTCTCATACGGCTTGTGCGTGGTGACAAAGACAAGTTGGTTTGCAGGCGGTGGTGGTGTGTGGACGCAGGCGCCAACATACGGCACCAAAATGAATGCTGTAACCCCTGTGCCTTTATAGTCGATTGGCACTATGAAGCCGGGAAGGCGGACAATTTGGCCGTTCCAATCGGTTCTGACGCCGCTTGAGGCGGGCTGTTGGCGCGTCAGCGAGAGCCCTTCATCATGGGGCAACAGGCCGCGCAATGCGTTTGGTATCGTTGACTGATCTTGTGGCAGCAGATCTTCCCAATCAAGGTCGATGTAATCCTCGGCATGGGCCACATTGGGCACAAGAGTAGATGCCGCCAACCCCGCAAGGAGTATGCGGCGATTCAAATTTTGGTTCACCATACGTAGATCTCCATTGCATCGGCTATGATGGAATAGCCCGTTTGACCTAGGTCGGTGGATTGCAATTGCGTGCGCATGAAACCAGTGACCCAGACAGGCTCCCAAAGCTGATCGCTCGGCCATGGCTGCGAAGCTTTCACCATCACAAGCTGGTTTGCGGGTGGCGGTGGTGTGTGGATGCATGCGCCAACATATGGCACCAGCATGAATTCGGTTACGCCTTTTGCGCTGACATCAAATGGAATGATAAAACCCGGCATTTTGATGTAGGTACCGTCGAGGTCTTCGTTCAGCTTAGTCGCGTTGACATCATAGATTGGGTTCCAAGTATCATTTGCTTCGTCCACTTCGCCCTCTCCGATGATTTCGGAATAGGGCAGTCCTGGTGGCAAGAGATCATCCCAGGTGATTTCGCGTGCTATAGCCGCAAATGCTGTCTGCGGTGCAATAGCCGCGCCCGACATGAGCATCAAAGTACTTCTACGATTTAGCATTGTATGTACCTCGTCTGAGCTTCACGTTTTCACCATCATACCATCTGCGACAGACATTCTGTAGGCCCTGAATGCAGGTACCATGCTCACAATTGCGCCAGCGCAGATCACTGCAAGGATAACCCAAACTTCGCGTAATGACGGCGCATCAATCGGCAGCCAAAGGCCAAACGCACTGTCGAGAATAGGCTGTGCGATGAACAACCCAACATACAATATGATCATTCCAAGCAATGCCCCGACCGCTGCCATTACCATCGCCTCCAAGACCAGCATGCTCAATATGGTGAGTGGTCGGGCACCCATGGCCCGAAAGATCGCCATTTCGCGGCGGCGTTCGTTGAGGCTGGAAAAGATTGTCGCCATCATTCCGATCAACGCTGTCACAACGACCATTGCGGATACCGCAAGCAGCGCTGTTTCCGCAATGCCGACGATACCCCACAATTCCTGCAAAGCGACACCGGGCAGGATCGCGAGCAATGGCTCCTCATCATATTCATTGATGGCTCGTTGCAGGGCGAAGGTTTGAAGCGGGCTTTCGACGCCGACAAGGGCCGCTGTGATGGCCGTGGGGGTCAGCTCCATTTGACGGATGACATCGGCTGGCGTTGATTGGCCGGGCACCTGTGCGCCACTTTGCCAATCCACATGGATCGCTTCAATCGCTTCCAAGCTGACGATCACGGTGCGGTCAACTGGTGTGCCGGTCTTTTCCAAGATTCCAGACACGCGAAACGGCTGATCCTTGTGTTCGCTAAAGGACGCGAGGCCGTGTGCGACGACAATGGGATCACCAACGCTGTATCCCAGAGTTGCGGCTACATCGGCCCCTATGACCGTATCAAACAGGTCATCCATGATAGCACCGTCGGACACTGCGAGCGATCTGCCTTGTCGGTATTTGTAGTGCTCAAAGAATGCTGTCGTCGTCCCCATCACGCGGAATTGACGGTGGCTGTCGCCAAGCGAGATCGGAACGATCCATTCAACGTCGGATCGCGATGCGATGTCTTGGTAGCTTTCCCACGTTACGTTGTTGGTTGCGTTGCCAATGCGGAACACAGAATAGAGCAGCAGTTGCACTGACCCCGACCGCGCCCCGACGATCAGATCCGTCCCGGATATCGTATCAGCAAAGCTAGCCTTGGCTCCGGTCCGCACCTTTTCGACACCAAGAAACAGGGCGACCGATAGCGCGATAGCCAGAACAGTCATTCCAACGGTCAGCGCACGCGCAAATAGCGATGCAATGGACAGGCGCAGGATCATGCGGCAGCCCTTTTGATTTGCGCGATGTCTTCCATTCGGATCACGCGATCAAATCGTTCACCCAATCTCGGATCATGGCTGACCATAAGAAGTGAGGTCTGGTGTGTGGTTGTTTGTGAGAACAGCAAATCCAGAAATGCCGCCTGACTGTTGGCATCAAGTGCCGAGGTCGGCTCATCCGCTATAATCAGCGGTGGGTGCCCTATCAACGCACGTGCGACGGCCACCCGCTGTTGCTGGCCAACGCTAAGAGCGATCGCTTTAGTGGCAACGGTATCTTCGGGCAATCCTAATGCTGCACAGAGCGCGGCGGCTTCAGCGGCTGCATTTCCGGCGCGCTTGCGACGCGCGGGGGCAAAGCGGAGTGGAAGCAGGATGTTGTCCAGCACCGATCCAAACGGCAGTAGATTGAACTGCTGGAAAATCACCCCGATCTGTTCCGCGCGAAACTTGTCCCGGGCACCGCCTGACAGCAGCGAGGTGTCTGTTGCTGCAATGCAGACCTTGCCGCTATCCGGCAAGATCGTGCCGCAGATCAGCGACAACAATGTTGATTTGCCCGAACCACTCTCGCCCAACAGCAAAACGGACTCGCCCTCTGCCACTGATAAGCGTGGGACAGTCAGGGAAAACCCAGCCCGCCCCGGCCAGCGATAGGCAACATTGGAGATATCAAGAACCCTCTTAGGCACTTTCGCTCAGCGCTCTAGATTCAACACTGGCGCATCACGCTCCACTTCAAATGCCTGCGCGCCCGTAGCGGTGATGATCTGCACTTCGACCTCTTGCGCATTTGGAAAGGCTTCAAAATAGGCGAACGTAATTCCAGTCAGCGCATCCGGGGAGTCGCAGGTCAGAATGTATTCTGCGTGGAATTCCGTGTGACCGGCTTCATCCGCATGGTCCTCGTGATCTTCATCGCCCGCGTCGTTGTGATCATCCTCCGCATGGTCATCGTGCTCATCTTCGCCTTCAAGTTCGGCCTGGGCATCAACAACTGAACAGCTTGCCGCATCTGGAAGTACAAACAATTCGAGCGGTGCACCAAGTATGGCAACGGCGGCATCAATTGCCGCAAGATCGGTATCGCTTTCGGCGGCGTATTCAAACCCAACAATATCGGCCCCAGGCGCGTGGAACTCCATAGCCACATTCGTGCCCTCAATCGCGATGTTCAGTGTACCAACACCGTGTTCGTGGGCATCAAGCTGGCGCGATTCTTCGGCAGTAGCTGGCATCGCCGCAACTAGCGCGATTAGAGAGAATGCTATTTTCATGGTAAATCCTTTTTGTTTAAGAATGGTCAGGCAGCGCAGGTGCCACACAGCCCGTGAATTTCAACAATGTGTCGTTCTGCACAAAAGGCGTTTTGATCGGTCAGTGCGGTGAGTTTCGGCAGTAGATCACTCCCATCATGTTCCTCGACCGATCCACAGTCTTCGCAGATGGCAAGCACCGGAACGCTTTCAACATGATTACAGCGACAAGGTACAAAGGCTTTCATGGATTCGAGCCGATGCGCGCGTCCCTGCTCGGTGAGGGCTGAGAGTGTGCGATACACTGTCGGGGGGGCAATATCCGGCTCACTGACCTGTAGACGCTCAAGAATTTGGTAGGCCGTCATGGGTCTGTCGCACGCGGTCAACACACTCAGAACGTCCGTTTGCCGTGCCTCTGCGCGCTTTCTCATCTGCGTATCTCCCCGTTTGAAAAGTTTTTTATTTTATAAAGTA
>CALAGN010000083.1 GCA_937891785.1 uncultured Octadecabacter sp. | reverse complement strand
GCCAATATAGGCGATCGCGCTGATAAATAAAGATGCCACCCATGCGTTCGCTAGTCAGGAGACTGCGTCATCAAGGGTATTGCCAACCCTACCCCCACACCCTATACGGCGCACTTCTACCCCCTCCATCGGGATTCGGGTGACGCTTTCGCGCGGCCCTCCGGTGATGTTGAAAAAGGAAATATGGCATGAACGCCAGCGAACTGCGTGACAAGACGCCGGACCAGCTCCGCGAAGATCTTGCCAACTTGAAAAAAGAAGCCTTTAACCTGCGTTTTCAGCAAGCAACTGGCGCGATCGAAAACTCGTCGCAGATGCGCAAAGCGCGTCGCAATGCGGCCCGAGTGAAAACAATTTTGAACGAAAAGGCCGCATCGGCCGCCAAGGAGGCTTAATCAATGCCTAAGCGTATCCTGTCCGGTGTCGTCACCAGCAACCAGAACGAACAGACCGTAACAGTGTCTGTTGAGCGTCGCTTCAAGCACCCGCTGCTTCACAAGACTGTTCGTAAGTCCAAGAAGTATCGCGCCCACGACGAAACAAACCAGTTCAACGTCGGTGATCTTGTTCGCATTCAAGAATGCGCACCGAAGTCGAAGACCAAACGCTGGGAAGTCGTTGCTGAATAGCACGGCTTAACAGTTCAAGTGAAACCCTGGGGCCAACGATTGGTCCCCAAAGGTCCGGAGAAAACAAATGATCCAGATGCAGACCAACCTTGAAGTTGCTGACAATAGCGGCGCACGTCGTGTTCAGTGCATTAAGGTTCTTGGCGGTTCACACCGTCGGTATGCGTCGGTTGGTGACATCATCGTCGTTTCGGTGAAAGAAGCCATCCCGCGCGGTCGTGTTAAGAAGGGTGACGTCCGTAAGGCCGTCGTCGTTCGCACAGCCAAAGAAGTTCGTCGTGATGACGGCACAGCAATCCGTTTCGATAGCAACGCTGCTGTGATCCTCAACAACAACAACGAGCCAGTCGGTACCCGTATCTTCGGGCCGGTTGTACGTGAGCTTCGCGGCAAGAACTTCATGAAGATTATCTCGCTCGCTCCGGAGGTGCTCTGATGGCTGCGAAACTCAGAAAGGGTGACCAGGTCATCGTGCTTGCCGGTAAGGACAAGGGTCAAAAAGGCGAGATTTCGTCTGTGAGCCCCCAGTCGGGCAAAGCAATCGTGGAAGGCGTGAACATCGCCATCCGTCACACAAAGCAATCCCAGACTGATCAGGGTGGTCGCGTGCCGCAGGCAATGCCGATCCAACTGTCCAATCTGGCGATTGTTGACAAAAATGGCAAAGCGACCCGCGTCGGCTTCAAGATGGACGGCGACAAGAAGATCCGTTTTGCCAAGACAACAGGGGATGCGATCTAATGCTTGATACCGCAACATACACCCCGCGTTTGAAAGCCCTTTTCAAGGTCAGCATCAAAGCTGCCATGAAAGAGGAATTCAGTTACAAGAACGACATGCAGATCCCGCGTCTTGAGAAAATCGTTCTCAACATCGGCGCTGGCGCTGAAAGCGTAAAGGACTCCAAAAAGGCCAAGTCGGCCCAGATGGACCTTACCGCAATCGCCGGTCAGTTGGCCGTCATCACCAAAGCAAAGAAGTCCATCGCTGGCTTCCGCGTTCGTGAAGATATGCCATTGGGCACCAAGGTCACCCTTCGTGGCGACCGCATGTATGACTTCCTTGATCGTCTCGTGACTGTCGCAATGCCCCGTATCCGCGACTTTCGCGGCGTGTCGGGTAAATCATTCGATGGTCGTGGCAACTATGCCATGGGCATGAAGGAACACATCGTATTCCCTGAAATCAACTTTGATAAAGTTGATGAGAACTGGGGTCTCGATATCGTCATCTGCACCACGGCCGAGACCGACGCAGAAGCCAAATCGCTGTTGAAGCATTTCAACATGCCGTTCAACAGCTAAGGGATCAATAACCATGGCTAAGAAATCAATGATCGCACGCGAAGTGAAGCGCGAGAAGCTGGTGGCGAAATATGCCGTCAAGCGCGCTGCTTTGAAAGAAATCGCGAAAGATGAAAGCAAGACAATGGAAGAGCGTTTCACCGCCCGCCTGAAGCTTGCAAAACTGCCGCGGAATTCTTCTGCGGTACGTCTGCACAACCGCTGTCAGCTTACCGGGCGTCCACACGCCTACTATCGTAAGTTTAAAGTCAGCCGGATCGCGCTGCGGGAACTTGGCTCGAATGGCCAAATCCCCGGCATGGTCAAGTCAAGCTGGTAAGGGAGATCAGATAAATGAACGATCCTATCGGTGATATGCTCACACGCATCCGTAACGGCCAAATGCGCGGCAAGTCTATGGTGGCCACTCCGGCTTCCAAGCTGCGCGCATGGGTTCTGGATGTGCTGGCAGACGAAGGTTATATCCGCGGCTACGAAAGCAGCACGGACGTCAATGGCCACCCGGCCTTCGACATCAGCCTGAAATACTACGAAGGCACCCCTGTTATTCGCGAAGTGAAGCGGGTCTCCAAGCCCGGTCGTCGCGTCTACATGGGCGTCAATGACATCCCGTCGGTCCGTCAGGGCCTTGGTGTGTCGATTGTCTCCACCTCCAAGGGTGTGATGTCGGATGCTAACGCACGGGCGGCCAAAATTGGCGGCGAAGTGCTTTGCACAATCTTCTAGGGAGAGCGTAATGTCTCGTATTGGCAAAAAGCCGGTCGATCTGCCCTCCGGGGTTGAGGCGAAAGTCTCCGGCCAGACGATCGAAGTGAAGGGCCCAAAGGGCACCCGTAGCTTTACCGCGACAGACGACGTAACGCTGACCGTCAATGACGGCGCAGTGAGCGTTGAACCCCGCGGTAAATCAAAGCGCGCGCGCCAACAGTGGGGCATGTCCCGCACGATGGTCCGTAACCTTGTGACGGGCGTGTCTGACGGCTTCAAGAAAGAGCTTGCGATCAACGGTGTGGGTTACCGCGCGCAAATTCAGGGCAACATCCTGAAGCTGTCGCTTGGCTATTCCCACGAGGTCAACTTTGAGGTGCCTGACGGCGTAACCGTCACAGCCCCCAAGCAGACCCAGGTGATCGTGGAAGGTATCGACCAACAGCTTGTTGGCCAGGTTGCGGCAAACATCCGCGAATGGCGCAAGCCCGAGCCCTATAAGGGCAAAGGCATCAAGTATGTGGACGAGTATATCTTCCGCAAAGAAGGTAAGAAGAAGTAGGGATAGGACAGATGGCAAATTCAACAAGACAGCTGTTCATCAAACGCCGTATGCGCGTTCGGAACAAGCTTCGCAAAGTGAGCGCAGGACGTCTGCGTCTTTCCGTTCACCGCTCCAACAAGAACATCAGCGTGCAGCTGATCGACGATGTGAACGGCTTAACGCTCGCCTCGGCGTCTTCTCTCGAGAAGGCTCTGGGCGTGGTTGGTCAGAACAACGTCGAAGCGGCCGCCAAGGTCGGTGCTGCGATCGCAGAACGTGCGAAAAAGGCCGGCGTGTCCGAAGCCTATTTCGACCGTGGCGGTTTCCTGTTTCATGGGAAGGTCAAGGCTTTGGCCGAAGCTGCCCGTGAAGGTGGTCTGAAGATCTAAGAACCTGCGGGTGGCGGCAACGCCACCCCGATGATCCAGGGCATTTGTGCCACTAGGATTGATTAAACCGGCGCCACGCGCGCCACCCAAGATGAAGGAGGGCCACATGGCTCGTGATCCACAACAACGCGGGAACCGTCGTGACCGCGACGAGACCCCAGAATTCGCCGATCGCCTTGTAGCGATCAACCGTGTTTCCAAGACCGTTAAGGGTGGTAAGCGTTTCGGCTTTGCCGCGCTTGTCGTTGTTGGCGACCAAAAAGGCCGCGTCGGTTTTGGCAAAGGTAAAGCCAAAGAAGTTCCCGAAGCGATCCGTAAGGCAACAGAAGCTGCCAAACGCAACATGATCCGCGTGCCCCTGCGCGAAGGCCGCACCCTGCACCACGACATGAATGGTCGTCACGGCGCTGGTAAGGTCGTCATGCGCACAGCCCCAGAAGGTACTGGCATCATCGCCGGTGGTCCGATGCGTGCTGTGTTCGAAATGCTGGGCATCAAGGACGTTGTGTCCAAGTCGATCGGCTCGCAGAACCCTTACAACATGATCCGCGCTACGCTGAACGGCCTGACAAAAGAATCGTCGCCCCGTTCCGTGGCTCAACGTCGTGGTAAGAAAGTCGCCGACATTCTTGGCAACAAATCCGAAGCCCCTGCCGAAGCACCCGCTGCTGAAGCGGCCGAAGCGTAAGGACCCTGAACAATGGCAAAAACTATCGTCGTTAAGCAGATCGGTTCGCCGATCCGCCGCCCCGCCAAACAGCGCGCAACGCTGATTGGCCTTGGCCTGAACAAGATGCACCGCACACGCGAACTGGAAGATACGCCTTCCGTCCGCGGCATGGTCGAAAGCATCAGCCACATGGTCAAGATCATCGAAGAAAAAGGCTAAGCTGGGTTCAGACCCAGTTTACGGCTGATATTTAGGACGCCCCGCAGGAAACTGCGGGGCGTCTTTTATTGATTTAGTCGCTCAGACACATACTCTGTGGCCCAAATCAGGCTTTGCCTTGGGCGGTGGAGGTTCTTGTTGCCGTAGACTACCTGCGGCAATATTTGGAGCCGGCCTGAAAAGTAGCGGAATTGATTTCCAGCCTTCGTCATTTGATCGTTATACCATTTGATATCCTCAGAGACGTCAAATTCGACGGCATCAATTTGGTCTTGGTTAGGGTGACACAACTTTTCCATGGCGCACGCGTAATTCGGAAACTCCTCCCAAGTTTGCATTCGAAGTCGGGACAACTCCGCCCGCCACTTTTCATTGATGTGATCTGGCATCTTTCGTATCGAATCCGCTTGATCGCACAAGTAGCTATAGAGTTTCAAAATATCGTGCTTGAAACTCCCCGGATTCTTGTGCCCTTCGCCCAACGAAAGCAGACATGCTCTCAGTATGAGTTCAAAGGCGTGACCGATAAGAACATCGATGCGATCTTCCGTGCGAAGCGTCAGAATTCCAGCCTCTTGAGATGCAATCAAATTCTTAGCTGCCTGCAGGTAATCGCTGCTTCGGGTAACAAATCCGACTTGTTGGTGAGAGGTATTCATTCTGCCAAAGTGAACGCAGTTCTTTCGACATTCAAGTCCGGGTTCGCCGCCGTGCATAGCGCCCGAACCGCCCCACGGGGCGGGCGCTTACGCCCACCCCTCGGTTCGGGCGCGGTGCATCTCGAATGTGGTCTTGCCACACCCCCACACCCCCGCTATATGCCGCTAGTCCGCACCCCGTGTGCCGACTCAATTTGTAACGCCGTGTTTGTCCACTTCCCGTCGCTGGGGGGCAGTTCCGGCAAAAGGAGAAGCGACAATGGTAAAGCTGAACGAACTGCACGACAACGACGGTGCAACAAAACCCCGCAAGCGGGTCGGCCGTGGTGCCGGTTCAGGCACAGGTAAGACTGCTGGCCGTGGTGTCAAGGGACAGAAATCCCGTTCGGGTGTGGCGATCAAGGGTTTTGAAGGCGGGCAGATGCCCCTCTACCAACGTCTCCCGAAGCGTGGCTTTAACAAGCCTAATCGCAAGGAATTCTCTGTGATTAACCTTGGTCTGATCCAAAAATTCATTGACGAAAACAAAATCGACCCGAAAAAAGACATCGACGAAGATGCACTGATCGCATCCGGTCTGGTCCGTCGTAAAAAGGACGGTATCCGCGTTCTGGCCAAAGGCGAAATCACTGCCAAGGTAAAGATCTCCGTCACAGGCGCCTCGAAGGGCGCAGTTGAGGCCGTCGAGAAGGCTGGTGGGTCACTTGCCATCACAAAGCCGGCTAAAACCGTAGACGCGGCGGAATAACAGGTTGTGAGCGGGTCTTCGGACCACTACATCCTTCCTTAAGTTTTCCTAACGCCGCCACTCGGGAAACCGTCTGGCGGCGTTCTTGATTAAAAAGAGAGCCCGTAATGGCATCAGCAGCAGAGCAAATGGCATCTAACATGAGCTGGGGGGCCTTTGGTAAGGCCACCGAGCTGCGCCAGCGTATTCTATTTACCCTTGGTCTATTGATCGTCTATCGCCTTGGTACTTATATCCCTGTGCCGGGAATTGATACGGCTGCGCTGAAATCCTTTATGGATGAAGCGGCGTCGGGCATTGGCGGCATTTTGTCGATGTTCACGGGCGGCGCGTTGTCACGGATGGGCATCTTTGCGCTGGGGATCATGCCCTACATTTCGGCCTCGATCATTATTCAGTTGCTTGGCTCTATGTGGGAACCGCTCAAGCAGCTAAAGAAAGAAGGCGACGCAGGCCGCAAAAAGCTGAACCAATACACGCGTTACGGCACCGTGGTGCTGGCGACGTTCCAAGCTTACGGTCTTGCTGCCTCGCTTGAGGCTGGTGAATTGGCGTCCGATCCCGGTCTCTATTTCCGCATGGCTTGCGTGATTACGCTGGTTGGCGGCACCATGTTCCTGATGTGGCTCGGTGAACAGATCACCGCGCGCGGCATTGGTAATGGCATCTCGTTGATCATCTTTGTCGGTATTATTGCTGAAATCCCCGCAGCCATCGCACAGTTCCTTTCGCAAGGCCGGTCCGGAGCAATTAGCCCTGCGGTCGTCGTTGGCGTGATCCTGATGGTGGTCGTGACGCTCGCATTCGTGGTCTTCATGGAGCGGTCTTTGCGCAAGATCCACATCCAGTATCCCCGCCGTCAGGTCGGTATGAAGGTTTATGATGGCGGCTCCTCGCACCTGCCGATCAAGGTTAACCCCGCTGGTGTTATTCCTGCAATTTTCGCAAGCGCGCTGCTGCTCTTGCCCACGACGCTGTCCACATTCAGTGGCGGCCAAACCGGCCCCGTGATGTCGTGGCTGCTGGCCTACTTTGGCCCCGGTCAGCCGCTCTATCTGTTGTTCTTCACGTCGATGATCGTTTTCTTCACCTACTTCTACACCAAGGAAGTTGCGTTCAAGACCGATGAAGTTGCCGACAACCTCAAGAACCAAAACGGCTTTGTTCCTGGCATTCGTCCGGGCAAGCGTACAGCCGAATATCTTGACTACGTCGTGACCCGCGTTCTGGTGCTGGGTTCGGGTTACCTTGCGTTGGTTTGTCTCATGCCCGAGATTTTGCGTTCGCAATTGTCAATTCCGTTCTACTTTGGCGGCACGTCAGTCCTGATTATTGTGTCCGTGGGTATGGACACGATCCAGCAGATCCAATCGCATCTGCTGGCTCACCAATATGACGGTCTGATCGAAAAATCCCAGCTGCGCGGCAAGCGTGGCGGGAAAAGAAAGTCGAAGGGACCAGCACGCAAATGAACATTATTCTTCTTGGACCACCCGGCGCGGGTAAAGGCACTCAAGCACGCATTCTTGTGGATAAGCGCGACATGGTGCAGCTATCCACTGGCGACATGCTGCGCGCAGCCCGCACGAGCGGCACTGTGATGGGCAAAACCGTTGCTGGTGTAATGGACCGAGGAGAACTGGTCACCGATGAAATCGTAATCGGTCTGATCCGCGAACAGCTAGAAGACACATCCCATGCGGGCGGTTTCATCTTTGATGGGTTCCCACGGACCTTAGCGCAAGCTGACGCTTTGGGTAAATTGTTGGCCGAGATGGGGCATACCCTCGATTGCGTGATCGAAATGCAGGTGGACGACGACGCGCTGGTCGCCCGCATTACCGCCCGTTCGACCTGTGCCAACTGCGGCGAAGTCTATAACGACAACACCAAGCCCGTGCCTGCGACCGCCAAATGCACAAGCTGTGGTGAAGCGGCCGAGTTCACTCGCCGCGCGGATGATAACCAAGAAAGCCTGAAGACCCGCCTGCTGGCCTATTACAAACAGACCAGCCCACTGATTGGCTATTACTACGCCAAAGGTGATCTGACGTCGGTTGACGGACTGGCGTCGATGGAGACTGTGGCTGCTGATATTAAGGGCGCTTTGGGCTAGGCAAACAAAGGCTGGCAGGGGTCTTGACGCCCCCCTAATCCACCCCTAAACAGCCCCTTCCTGCAAAGGAATCAATTTGCGGTTAATGGGTCGCCCCCTGCAACTGCAGAACACCTCGATATGACGCAGCCCGGCGCCGATAGGTCCGGGCTTCCGTTGTGAAAAAAGGGTCTGGAATGACGGACCCGCAACGAAAAGGAATTGCACACGTGGCACGTATTGCCGGCGTAAACATCCCGACTGCAAAGCGGGTTCCAATCGCCCTCACATATATCACCGGTATCGGTAACACCTCGGCCGTAGCGATCTGCGAAGCCGTAGGCATTGATGCGACTCGTCGCGTCAACGAACTGTCCGACGCCGAAGTTCTGGCTATCCGCGAGCACATCGACGCTAACTTTACCGTCGAAGGTGACCTGCGTCGAGAGACCCAGATGAACATCAAGCGTCTGATGGACCTTGGTTGCTACCGTGGCCTGCGCCACCGTCGTAACCTGCCTGTCCGTGGTCAGCGCACCCACACCAACGCTCGCACCCGCAAAGGCCCCGCTAAGGCCATTGCCGGCAAGAAGAAATAAGGGAGGGTCTGACCAATGGCACGCGATACCAAACGCACCAAAAAGAAGGTCTCCAAGAACATCGCCGCAGGCGTTGCTCATGTGAACTCTTCGTTCAACAACACAAAAATCCTGATCTCGGACGTGCAAGGCAATGCCATCGCATGGTCCTCGGCTGGTACAATGGGTTTCAAAGGGTCGCGCAAATCGACACCTTATGCTGCTCAGATGGCTGCCGAAGACGTTGCCAAGAAGGCGCAAGACCACGGCGTCAAAACGCTGGAAGTCGAAGTGCAGGGCCCCGGTTCCGGCCGTGAATCCGCATTGCGCGCTTTGGCTGCCGCAGGCCTTAACGTGACATCAATCCGTGATGTTACTCCGATGGCGCACAACGGTTGCCGTCCGCCCAAGCGCCGCCGCGTCTAAGCACACTAGCATTTGGCTAGGGTCGTACATGAACTGTGCGGCCCCAGTCCGTCATTTTGAAACCTCGGGCGTTTGCCTTTTTTGGACATGAAAGGCGAACAAGGATGGAGGGACGTATGATCCATAAAAATTGGGCTGAGCTCATTAAGCCAACACAGCTGGACGTCAAGCCGGGCAATGACCCGACCCGTCAGGCCACCGTCATCGCCGAGCCGCTGGAACGCGGCTTTGGTCTGACGCTTGGCAACGCGCTGCGCCGTATTCTGATGTCTTCGCTGCAAGGCGCCGCAATCACGACTGTGCAGATCGACAACGTCTTGCACGAATTCTCCAGCGTTTCTGGCGTGCGTGAAGACGTGACTGATATCGTGCTTAACCTTAAGGGTGTCGCGATCCGCATGGAAGTCGAAGGCCCCAAGCGTTTGTCCGTTCAGGCCAAAGGCCCGGGCGTTGTGACCGCTGCCGACATTTCTGAAAGTGCCGGTATCGAAATCCTCAACAAGGAGTACGTGTTGTGCCACCTTGACGAGGGTGCCGACCTTTACATGGAACTGACCGTAAATACCGGCAAGGGCTATGTATCTGCTGAAAAGAACAAGCCCGAAGACGCGCCTATCGGTATGATCGCGATCGACGCGATTTACTCGCCGGTCAAGAAAGTCAGCTATGACGTACAACCGACCCGCGAAGGTCAGGTGCTTGATTATGACAGGCTGACGATGAAAGTCGAAACCGACGGTTCGATCACGCCGGATGACGCCGTGGCATTTGCCGCACGTATCCTTCAGGACCAGCTGTCGATCTTTGTGAACTTTGATGAACCAGAAAGCGCACAAGCCCAGTCCGACGACGATGGTCTGGAATTCAATCCGCTTCTGCTCAAGAAAGTTGACGAGCTTGAACTGTCTGTTCGTTCCGCGAACTGCCTCAAGAACGACAACATTGTTTACATCGGCGATCTGATCCAGAAAACCGAAGCCGAAATGCTGCGCACACCGAACTTTGGCCGCAAGTCCTTGAACGAGATCAAGGAAGTGTTGTCGGGCATGGGTCTGCACCTTGGCATGGACGTGGAAGACTGGCCGCCGGACAACATCGAAGATCTGGCCAAAAAGTTCGAAGACCAGTTCTAAGAAAAGCGTAGGGTGGGTCTCGGCTCACCCTACATACAGACTGGGCATTCTGCCCCAATAACGGAGCCGGCGACACGCATCGCATAGGCCCATCATAAAACAAAATGGAGACTTCATCATGCGTCACGCACGTGGCTATCGCCGCCTTAACCGCACACACGAACACCGCAAAGCGCTGTTCGCGAACATGGCAGGTTCGCTCATCGAACATGAGCAAATCACAACAACTTTGCCCAAGGCAAAAGAACTCAAGCGGATCATCGACAAGATGATCACACTGGGCAAGCGCGGCGATCTGCACGCGCGCCGTCTGGCTGCATCCCGCCTTAAGCAGGACATGCACGTTGCCAAACTGTTCGAAATTCTTGGGCCACGCTACAAAGACCGCAACGGTGGTTATGTGCGCGTTCTCAAAGCCGGTTTCCGTTATGGTGACATGGCTCCGATGGCGATCATCGAATTCGTCGATCGCGACGTGAATGCCAAAGGCGCCGCTGACAAAGCCCGCCTTGAAGCTGAAGAAGCCGTGGGATAAATCCTGCCCGTCGATAGAATTAGAAAAGCCCCGCCATTCGGTCGGGGCTTTTTCTTTGCTCGCTATTGCTGACTGGTGTGTTTCCAATGCCATGACATGGGCGTAACCTGCTTAACATGTCCGATCTGTTTGACACCTCCAGCGCCACACCCGCCGCCAGCACCGCGCCGCGGCCGCTGGCTGATCGTTTGCGCCCGAAATCCCTAGCCGAGGTGATCGGGCAGGATCAGGTCCTCGGCCATGAGGCCCCGCTTGGCGTGATGCTGTCATCGGGCAGCTTGTCGTCCTTGGTGCTTTGGGGGCCGCCGGGCGTTGGGAAAACGACGATAGCGCGCCTGCTGGCCGATGAAACTGATCTGCATTTCATTCAGATCAGCGCGATTTTCACCGGCATGCCGGAACTGCGCAAAGTTTTTGAGGCAGCCAAGATACGTCGCCAAAATGGCAAGGGAACACTGCTGTTCGTCGATGAAATTCACCGTTTCAACAAGGCCCAGCAAGACGGGTTCCTGCCGCATATGGAAGACGGGACCATCTTGTTGGTGGGTGCCACAACGGAAAACCCCAGTTTCGAGCTGAACGCCGCTTTATTGTCCCGCGCGCAGGTTCTGGTCCTTAAACGTCTTGAATTGGCCGATCTGGAACGTCTTGCCCAGCGGGCTGAGGCCGAGTTTGCAAAACCGCTGCCGCTTGATGGTCCCGCCCGCGAGGCACTGTTGGAAATGGCTGATGGCGACGGCCGTGCGTTGCTGAACCTGATCGAACAGGTCGCCGCTTGGAAGGTGACGGGCAAGCTTGATCGCGAGGCACTGTCTGCACGCCTGATGAAGCGCGCGGCGAAGTACGATAAATCCGGCGATGAACACTTCAACCTGATCAGTGCATTGCACAAATCTGTGCGTGGCTCGGACCCTGACGCCGCCCTCTACTGGTTCGCGCGGATGCTGACGGGGGGCGAAGACCCGCGCTATCTCGCCCGCCGTATCACCCGCATGGCCGTCGAAGACATCGGGCTGGCCGACCCGCAGGCGCAGGGGATTTGCGTGCAGGCGTGGGAAACCTACGAGCGGTTGGGGTCGCCCGAAGGCGAATTGGCATTGGCGCAAGCGGTCACCTATCTGGCGCTCGCGCCGAAATCCAACGCGGGCTATGCGGGCTACAAGAACGCCATGGCTGCCGCGCGTCAGACAGGCAGCGAACCACCGCCCAAACACATCATTAATGCCCCGACAAAGCTGATGAAGGAACAGGGTTATGGCGAGGGCTATGCTTATGATCACGATGCCGAAGACGGATTTTCCGGCCAGAATTATTTCCCGGACGGAATGAAACGCGGGGTCTATTATATCCCGGTTGATCGCGGGTTCGAACGTGAGCTGAAAAAGCGTCTGGACTATTTTGCAAAGCTGCGCGCCAAGCGCGGGAGTTGACAACGCCGTGCCCGCGCGCGATTGCACGGGCATGTTGGCAAACCTTTCATATGTCGCCCTTGGCGGCGCAATCGGCGCATCGCTGCGTTATCTTGTCGGTATCGGCGTGGTGCGTATGCTTGGCCACGGTTTCCCGCTGGCGATCATCACCGTTAACGTCATCGGATCATTTCTGATGGGTGTTTTCGTGGTCATGGCTGAGCAGCGCGGTTTGACGCATTTGCGGCCGCTGGTAATGACGGGTTTCCTAGGAGGGTTCACTACATTCTCCGCTTTTTCACTTGAGGCCGTGACGTTGTTTGAACGCGGCGAAACAACCCAGGCCGCCCTTTACGTGGCGCTGTCGGTGGGCCTATCCATCGGCGCCTTGATTTTGGGACTATTAATTGCACGAGGGATCTACGCATGAGCCGCTCACAACTTATTTCGGTCGGCACGGATGAGGGTGATCAGCGCCTTGATCGCTGGCTACGTCGCCATTTCCCGCACCTGTCACAGGGGCGTATCGAAAAGATGTGCCGCAAGGGCGATCTGCGTGTCGACGGGGGCCGCGTGAAATCGTCGACTCGTTTGGAAGTTGGCCAGCAGGTCCGCATCCCGCCGCTCCCAAGTGCCGATGAAATCACCGCACAAGCCGTCATGCGCAAACACGTCAGCGCTGCCGACGAAAAGATGATCCAGTCCTGCGTGATTTATCGTGATGACGATATCATCGTGCTAAACAAACCGGCGGGCCTTCCGACCCAAGGTGGCAGCAAGCAAACCCGCCATGTCGATGGTATGGGCGAGGCATTGCGCTTTGGTCATGAGGACCGCCCGCGTCTTGTGCACCGATTGGATAAAGACACGTCCGGCGTGCTGGTTCTGGGCCGCACGCGGATGGCAACAAAGGCATTGACCGATGCCTTCAAGCACCGGGAGACCCGCAAGATTTACTGGGCCGCCGTTGCAGGCGTCCCCCATCCGCGTATGGGCACGATCAAATACGGCCTGCTAAAATCTAGCGGCCACGGACGCGGTGGTGAAAATGAAAAGATGCGCTGTATCCACCCTGCCGAAGTCGACAAGACCGAAGGCGCCAAGCGTGCCACGACCGATTACGCGGTGATGGATAAACTCGCGAGCCGCGCCGCTTGGGTCGGCCTTGTGCCAATCACGGGGCGGACACACCAGTTACGCGCCCATATGGCCGAGCTGGGTCACCCGATCATTGGCGATGGTAAATACGGCGGCAGTGCGCAGGAAAACCTTGGCGATGGTTGGGGCAGCGGCATGGGCGAAGAGATAGGCCGCAAGCTGCATCTGCACGCGCGTCAATTGACCATCGAACACCCGACCACCAAAAAGGTTATCACTTTTGTCGCGCCGCTCCCCGATCACATGGCGCGCACCTGGGATTTTGTCGGCTGGCAGGCAAAAGGCATGCCCAACGACCCGTTCGAAGAACTCATGTGACCGATTTGCGTCTTGTTATATTTGATGTAGATGGCACGTTGGTCGATAGTCAGGCGGATATCATCGCCGCGATGAATGCGACCTTTGAGATCGAGGGATTGCCGCCGCCCGCGCCTCCCGCAATCATTGCAATTGTCGGGTTGTCGCTTGAGGTGGCAATTGCGCGGTTGCACCCGAGCCTACCTGACACCCAACTGGATCGCATGGTGCAGGGTTATAAAGATGCCTACATCGCCCTGCGTGGATCGTCGCCTGTGGAGCAAACAAGCCCGCTTTACCCGCAGGCGCGCGAGGTACTTTTGGCGTTGCATGCCCAACCCGCGACCCTTTTGGCGGTCGCGACAGGCAAATCGCGGCGCGGGCTGGACAAGTTGTTAGAGGGGCATGGGCTGGACCGGATGTTTGTCAGCCAGCAAGTCTCGGATCACCATCCCTCCAAGCCTCATCCTGCGATGATTCTGGCGGCCTTGTCGGAAACCGGCATTGATGCTGGTCGGGCCGTGATGATCGGCGACACGACATACGACATGGACATGGCACGCGCGGCAGGGGTGAAATCCATTGGCGTGACCTGGGGCTATCATCCGGCCGAAACCTTGCGCGCCGATGCTCTGATCGACTGCTTTGCCGATTTGCCCGCCGCCCTTGATGCCTTGTGGAGCCTTAACGATGAATGACTGGACTGCCAAACGATTTTGGACTGACGTGGCAGTAACCGAAACCGAGCGTGGTTTTGGCGTTGCTCTTGATGGCCGCCCCGTCAAGACACCGGCCAAGGCGCCGCTGGTTGTGCCGACCCGCGCGCTGGCGGAACAGATCGCCGCCGAATGGGACGCCGTTGAAAAGGTGGTGAACCCCGAAGTTATGCCCTTTACCCGTTCTGCCAACGCAGCGATTGATAAGGTAGCGACGCAACACGCCGAGGTCGTTCACTTGCTGACCGAATATGGCGGCAGCGATCTGTTGTGCTATCGCGCAACCACGCCTGCCGAACTTGTCGCGATACAAGTCCAAGGTTGGGATCCGGTTTTGCAATGGGCGACCGATGATCTGGGTGCGCCGCTAACAACGGGGCAGGGAATAGCACCAATTGCCCAGCCACAGGCATCGCTCGATCGGCTTGCCGAAATCGTAATGCAGCAAGATGTGTTCTCGCTCACCGGATTTCACGATCTGGTTAGCATGTCCGGTTCATTGATTCTTGCCTTGGCGGTTCAGGCTGGGCGTCTTGATCCCGCGCAGGCATGGGATTTGTCCCGGATCGACGAAGATTGGCAGATTTCACAATGGGGTGCAGATGACGAAGCAAGCGTGACCGCAGAGCGCAAGCGCACGGCGTTTTTGCATGCGCACAGCTTTTGCAGATTGGCGCTGCCTGCTGGATAAAGTCAAATGGCCTGCGGTCTGCACTGAATTAAGCCGAATTGACTGGAGATGACGTGATGTTTTCCCGACCTCCCCTTGACCTCAGGGTTTGAATCCGACCTAATTACCGCAGTTGAGGTGGAGACATCCGCCCTTCGGTATCGAACTTGTCCAACGTGGCAGAAACTAATCCCCTGATGAGGGGAATTCAGGAAGAGGTAAAAATGAATAAATCCGTTCTCCTCGGCGCACTGACTGTTGCAAGTCTTTCCGCCGGCGTCGCAGTTGCTGGCACGCTTGATGATGTGCAAGCCCGCGGCACACTGAACTGTGGTGTGACTACTGGTCTGATCGGCTTTGCAGCCCCCGACGCGAATGGCGTTTGGGAAGGCTTTGACGTCGACTTCTGTCGTGCTGTTGCTGCTGCCGTTCTTGGCGACTCCACTGCCGTACAATTTGTTCCAACAACTGGCCAGACTCGCTTTACCGCGCTGGCTTCGGGTGAAATCGACCTGCTGGCTCGTAACACCACATGGACATTTTCGCGCGACGTCGACCTTAAGTTCGAATTCGTTGGTGTTAACTACTATGATGGCCAAGGCTTCATGGTCCCACGTGAACTGGGCGTTTCGTCTGCCAAGGATCTGGACGGCGCGACCGTTTGTATCCAGACAGGCACCACAACCGAGCTGAACTTGGCCGACTACTTCCGCGCCAACAACATCAGCTACGAGCCGGTTCCGATCGAAACCAACGCCGAAGGTCAGCAGCAGTATCTTGCTGGCGCATGTGACGTCTACACAACAGACGCTTCTGGTCTGGCCGCGACGCGCGCATCGTTCGAAGCTCCTGCTGATCACGTGCTTCTGCCCGAAATCATTTCGAAAGAGCCACTCGGCCCACTGGTCCGTCACGGCGACAACGAATGGGCTGACATCGCACGCTGGACGCTGAACGCACTTATCTCAGCCGAAGAGTTGGGCGTAACATCGGCAAACATCGCTGAACTGTCTGCTGGCACGAACAATCCGGAAATCAACCGTCTGCTGGGCACCGAAGGTGAACTTGGCGCGATGCTTGCTCTTTCGGCTGATTGGGCAAAATCTGCTATCATGGCAGGCGGCAACTACGGTGAAATCTTCGAAAGGAACATCGGCGAAAGCACTCCGATCGGTCTGGCCCGTGGCCTGAACGCTCAGTGGACTGAAGGCGGCCTGATCTACTCGCCACCTTTCCGCTAAATTCTTAAAGTCAGGGCGCGACCGAATGGTCGCGCCCTTTCTCAATAAAAAGACGACCAACAGGACCAACACGACACCTACGATCAGTGCGCAGTCGGGCTAACCGGCGTGATGCTGAAACAGTGGGATCGGGAGAATATGACAATGTCCACGTTAAGTGACGCGCCGAAGCAATCGTTCCGGCTGAGCCAACTGATTTACGACACACGATATCGGTCGATTACGATCCAAGTCATCGCTCTGATATTGATTGTTGTCGGCCTTGGTTGGCTGGTGAACAACACCATTTCAAACCTTGAGGCATTGGGTAAATCCTTTAGCTTTAGCTTCCTGAGCCAGCCTGCTGGCTATGACATCAACCAGATGTTGATCGAATATAACAACCAGATGACACATGGCCGCGCTGCCCTTGTGGGCATCCTGAACACGCTGCTTGTGGCCTTCCTTGGCTGTGTTGCGGCAACGTTCATCGGTGTGATTGCGGGCGTGTTGCGATTGTCGAAAAACTGGGTCGTAAGCCGCCTGATGGCCGTCTACGTCGAAGGGTTTCGCAACGTTCCCTTGCTGCTGTGGATTATCCTGATATTTGCTTTCATGTCCGAAGGCCTGCCGCAACCCAGCGATTTCCGTGGTAGTACGCCCGTGGCTTCAATGTCTCTTAGCGATAGCGTCGCAATCACAAACCGTGGCACTTACGTTCCGCGCATCGGTTTCACAAATTCGCTAAGCGGCAATGAAGTTGTCGCCGCGCAAGAGGGTGCAACGCCTGTATCGTCGGGACGGGTTGACTGGCTGGTCATATATGGTGTTCTGGCTGTTAGCCTTGTCGCGATTTCCTTTGTGAACCGCAGCGCGACTGCGAAACAGCTTGCGACTGGGATCCGGCCGTCGACGATCTGGAAAAACCTGGCGATCTTCTTTGTGCCATTAGCGATTGTGCTGTTCTCACTCGGCGCGACAATCGTGCAGCCGTTCCTCAAGGGGTTCAACTTTACCGAAGGCGTCCACATACGTAACTCGCTTATGGCCCTGTGGTTGGCATTGTCGCTGTATACCGGTGCCTTCATCGCAGAAATCGTTCGTGCGGGTATTTTAGCCATCAGCAAAGGGCAATCCGAAGCCGCGTCTGCGTTGGGCTTGCGTCCCCGCCGCACGATGAGCCTTGTAATTCTGCCCCAAGCGATGCGGGTGATTATCCCGCCGCTGATTTCGCAGTACTTGAACCTGACAAAAAACTCGTCCCTCGCGCTGGCTGTTGGCTACATGGATGTGCGCGCTACACTTGGCGGCATCAGCATCGCCCAAACGGGCCGCGAGCTTGAAGGCATCATGTTGCTGGGTGCTTTCTACCTTACCCTTTCACTGCTCATCTCGGGTGGGATGAACTATTACAACAACTCAACCAAGTTGAAGGAGCGGTAGAATGTCAGATGCACAAGCTCAAACCGTATCCTATGTCCGTACCGAGGTATTACCCGAACGGGCACCACCGACAACAGAAACAGGCGTGATCAAGTGGGTCCGTGAAAACCTGTTCTCAAGCTGGTTGAATGGTATCCTTACGGTGATCTCGATCTACGTGATCTATTTGGCCTTGGCAGGTATTGTTCCTTGGCTCTTAAACAGCGTATGGGGGGCTGAATCCCTGACCCAATGCCGTGAAGTTTTGAATGCGAAGGGCCTTGATAGCCATGACGGCGCGTGCTTCTCGGTTCTTACTGCGCGTTGGCACCAGATGGTCTTTGGATACTACCCGTCCGAGCTGTATTGGCGGCCAGTTCTCGCGCTGATCCTGTTTCTTGTGGGGATCATGCCAGTCCTGTTTTCCGGCCTGCCGCGCAAGATGTTCATGCTTACTGCCGCCGTGCCGTTCATTTGCTTCTGGCTACTTTGGGGTGGGTCCATTTGGGGTCCGATCGTGATCGCGCTTGGCTTTGTTCTAGGCTGGGCAGCGATGAAATTTTTCGGTGAGAATCTAAGTCCACTTGCCGGACTTATCGCGGCGATCATTCTACCCGTTTTGTATTGGCTGTTTGCTGCGGGTTCGTTTGTGTCGGCTTTGGATAATGTCCTGCCAATTGGCATCGAATTCGTCGAGTCGCGAAAATTTGGCGGGTTTATGCTATCGATCGTCATAGGCCTTTCAGCGATCATCCTATCGTTGCCGTTGGGCATTCTTTTGGCCCTAGGCCGTCAGTCTGACTTGATCATCATCAAGACGACGGCTGTAGTGTTCATCGAAGTGATCCGCGGCGTGCCGTTGATCGTGTGGTTGTTCACGGCGCAATTGCTGCTGAACTACTTTTTGCCACCGGGCACGAACTTTGACCTGACACTGCGCGTGATCATTATGGTAACGCTCTTTGCCTCGGCCTATATTGCCGAAGTTGTGCGCGGCGGCCTCGCGGCCTTGCCGACTGGCCAATACGAGGGCGCAGATTCCCTTGGGCTGAATTATTGGCAATCCATGCAGCTCATCATCCTGCCACAAGCGTTAAAAATCTCGATACCCGGGATCGTGAACACCTTTATCGGGCTGTTCAAAGACACGACGCTTGTTGTGTTCATCGGTCTGTTTGACCCGCTTGGCATCGCAGGTGCAGTGCGCGCCACGACCGAATGGAATGGCATCTACTGGGAGCTATTCGCCTTTATCGGTCTGATGTTCTTTGTCGCGTGCTTTAGCATGGGCCGCTATTCCCTATATCTCGAGAAAAAGCTCCAGCGTGAGCATCGTTAAGGAGACCGAAATGTCTGAAGTCGCAACCCAACGCGAGATTGATCGTAGCCACATGCAGGTGTCCGACGAAGTCGCCATCCAGATCACGAATATGAACAAATGGTTTGGGTCCTTTCATGTCTTGCGCGACATCAACCTGACCGTGAATAACGGTGAACGGATCGTGATTTGTGGCCCTTCCGGGTCGGGAAAATCCACGTTGATCCGCTGTATCAACCGCCTCGAGGAGCATCAGAAGGGACAGATCATCATTGATGGCACTGAACTTTCCAGCGACCTCAAGAACATCGACAAAGTGCGCTCGGAAGTAGGGATGTGCTTTCAGCACTTCAACCTGTTCCCGCACCTGACGATCCTGGAAAACTGCACGCTGGCGCCGATCTGGGTGCGTAAAACACCTAAGAAGGAAGCTGAAGAAGTGGCGATGCACTTCCTTGAAAAGGTCAAGATCCCCGAGCAAGCTGACAAATACCCTGGTCAATTGTCCGGTGGGCAACAGCAGCGTGTGGCGATTGCCCGCTCGCTTTGCATGAAGCCACGCATCATGCTGTTTGACGAACCAACCTCGGCGCTTGATCCCGAAATGATCAAAGAAGTGCTCGATACCATGATCGAGCTAGCCGAAGAAGGTATGACCATGCTTTGCGTTACGCACGAGATGGGTTTTGCCCGTCAGGTTGCAAACCGCGTGATCTTTATGGACCAAGGTCAGGTCGTCGAACAGAACGAGCCGGAAGAGTTCTTTAACAACCCCAAGTCCGAGCGGACGCAGTTGTTCCTGAGCCAGATATTGGGTCACTAAGACAGCCGTAATTGATGAAACGGGCGGGGTCTTTCCCCGCCCTTTCTATATCAAGGAACGCGGTGTGGCAAAATCAACCATCGTCCCTTGGCCGGCGCGCACTTGCGCCCAGTTATCAACGTCAAAATCCAGCACCGTTGTCGCAGCTGTCGGGTAGCGGGCGAAATCCGTATCGTTAGGGCGCGTCGCAGCCAGCCCGCAAGCCAGCGCCCCTATGCCCGGGTTATGTGCGACAATCGCAACCGTCCCCGCAATCTGGCGCTGCAACACATCGAGCATATGATCGGGACTTGCATGATAAAAACCGGCCCGGAACTTAACCTTGGGCGGGGCTGGAAAGGCAGGCCGTATCAGGGACAGCGTTTCGGTCGTACGTGCCGCATCAGAGCACAAGACAAGTTCGGGAATGTAGCCATTCTTGGCCAGCCACGCGCCAATCGCTGTCGCCGATGCGCGACCACGGTCATTCAGCACTCGCGCATGATCGTCTGAATCAAAATCGTTCCAGCTTGACTTGGCGTGGCGGATCAGGATCAAACGGCAGGTCATACAAAGGCCCTCATGTGGAATTCGGATTGGGCAGGGTCGCGTCCGTAGGATTGCGAAACGGGACAGGCGCGACGCACGGAACAGCCACTGCCGATGCAGTCGTTGCCGGCAGGCGTCGTGATATGGGCCTTGCAACCTCCTACGTCATAGCCATCGGGCGTCAGCGCCGCGACAGGGCAGGCGGCGCGGCAAGGGGCGGGGCACGCGGTACAGGGGCTGTCACCCGTTGCAGGTAATGGGATGTGCTGTGTGAAGACCAACGCCCCGCGATAGGATACCATCAGCCCAGCAGTATCATGGATCAGCAATCCAACTGGCGACTGCCACGCGCGGCCCGTGCGTTTTGCCCAAGCGATAAACGGTTGAAACGGCGGCCCCCCAAACGGAAACAGCGCCCGCGCGCCCAGATCGGCGGCAAGGGCCGTTATCACGCGCGTTGACCAACGATCCAGCGGGTCAGTTGCGCCATCGGTGTATTCTGGGGAAGCGGAGAATGCAGGCCAAAAGTCCGGCTGCTGTGGTCCAAACAAAAGGATCGTTTGGCCGAAGTTTTCATCAAGCGCGGGGTGAAAACCACCCATGATTGCCAACGCGTTCGCGCGCGCAGCGGCATTGATCGTTTCAAAAATCACCGCGCAGTGCGGATCAGCGACCCAGCGCCGTGGTCTGTAAACAGCTCCAACAGGCAAGCATTTGGCGCGCGTCCGTCCAGAATGACCACCGCACGCACGCCGCCTGCAATCGCATCAAGTGCGGTACGCGTCTTGGGGATCATGCCGCCCGCAATTGTGCCATCGGCTATCATCGCTGCAATCTGGTCCGGTGTCATCTCGGTGACGACGTTGCCGTCCTTGTCCTTAACGCCACTCACATCTGTTAGCAGCAACAAGCGGTCCGCGGTAAGTGCAGCAGCAATCGCGCCCGCAGCCGTATCACCATTGACGTTCAAGGTTTCCCCATTTCGACCCGCGCCAAGCGGGGCAATTACCGGGATCGTGTTAGCGTTGAACAACGTGCGTAAAATGGTCGGATCCACTTCAGAGGGAGCGCCGACAAGGCCCAGTTCCGGCGCGTCCTGATCACATGTCATCAGGCTTGCATCCTTGCCCGACAGGCCGACCGCACGCCCGCCCTGACGGTTGATCGCCTGCACGATCCACTTGTTTACTTTGCCTGACAGGACCATCTCGACCACTTCGACAGTCGCGGCATCGGTGACGCGTTTACCGTCCACAAACTTGGATTTTATCGCCAGCCTATCCAGCATTTCGTTAATCATCGGTCCGCCGCCATGGACGATCACCGGGTTCACACCAACTTGCTGCATCAGCACCACATCGCGCGCGAACTCTTCCATCGCGGCGTCACTGCCCATGGCGTGGCCGCCAAGCTTGATGACCACAGTCGCGCCCGCATAGCGCTGCATGTAGGGCAGGGCTTGCGAAAGGGTGGCGGCGGTGGCGATCCAGTCGCGGTTCATGTCTTGTTTTTGCATCTCTTGGCGTCCCGTTGTATCGGGTCAGTCTATCCCAGCGATTATCGCGCGCAATGTCTCAATCCCTTCGCCCTTTTCGGAGCTGGTCATGATGATTTCGGGATAGGCGGCGGGGTGTTTGGCGAGGGCGGCTCGTGTGATCTCCATTGCGCTGTCCAAATCGTCCTTTTTGACTTTATCGGTCTTGGTCATCACGCACTGGAAGGTCACGGCGGCACGGTCCAACAGGCTCATGATTTCTTCGTCCACGGCCTTGGCGCCGTGGCGCGCATCAACCAAAACAAAGGCTCGACGCAGGGTCTGGCGGCCGGCCAAATAGGCGCGCAGCAAACGCTGCCATTTTTCGACGACAGCAATGGGTGCATTTGCAAAACCATAGCCGGGAAGGTCGACGATATAGTGGCTGTCACCGGCGGTGAAAAAGTTAATCTCTTGCGTGCGCCCGGGCGTATTTGACGCGCGCGCCAAGCCCTTGCGGCCCGTCAAAGCATTGATCAGGGTCGATTTTCCGACGTTGGAGCGCCCTGCAAAACAGACTTCGGGGCGGTCTGCATCGGGCAGGCCAGCCATTGCGACAACGCCTTTGACGAAATCAGTTTCCCCCGCAAAGAGCAGGCGACCTGCTTCGCGCATATGATCATCCGGCGCTTCGGCTATCGGAAATGGCAGTTGCATCTAAAGAACCTCTATTTTGTCGCCAATGCGGATATCACCGCCTGCTATTACTTCGCCGTAAACACCAAAATTTTGGTGCCCCCAGCCACTTTTCAGTGCGCCAAGCGTATCAGCATCGCGTCTGCCTGTCTGCGGGTTCGACGCCGTGTGCAGACACCGCACAATCGGTTCGCGGATGGCAATCATTGTGCCGCCAACCCGGATCATCGTGCCGATCCAATCCAGCTCTTCCCATGCCGCTACACCATCCAGCCAGATATTTCCGCGCCAACGTTCGGGCACGATGTCCTGGCCCAATTGCTGCGCAACGGCGTTGTGCGAGGCGTGCGTCATGATCGATACCGAGGGAAAATTAGTATCGGTCATCCCGCGCCCCGGAACCTTGGCAATCGCCGCAGGCTGCGCGCGATCAGGCGGACAAAGCGGCGCGATCCAGTTCAGAAACCGTGCTGCATCGGCCGCGTCATCAGGTGCAAAGGTCACGCTCCCAAGATCGACGTGGGTCAAGGTGATCGTTGCCGTCGCTTCGTCGAGCTTGGCCCATAATCCGGCCAGCGCAGGGGTGCGTGTGCCAAGCATGAAGTTCTGACAGGCGACCCACGCGGGGTTCGCCAAATCAAACTTGGAAGCCTCGTGGGTGACGGCCCAAACACGATCCCACGGCATCGTCTGACCCGCGGCCAAATTGACAGCGTTCAGCGCCTCGCGGCCATGCGACTTAATCGGGTGCCGCCACAGATGGGCGACACTGCCCATCACTTGTCTTCGGGTTTCACGCGTTTGAAACTCGACAGGATATTGCCAAACACATCCGGCTTGTAACCCTGGCTACGCATGATCAGATATTGCTGCGTAAAGGTGATCGTGTTGTTCGTGATCCAGTAAAGCACCAGACCGCTGGCAAAGCTGCCCAGCATGAACATGAACACCCATGGCATCCAGGCAAAGATCATCTTTTGCGTCGGGTCTGTCGGAGCAGGGTTCAGCTTTTGCTGAACGAACATCGAGATACCCAGCAGGATCGGCAAAATACCAAGCGACAGGATCGCAAAGATGCTGCTTGGGTCCGGAACGCCCCATGGCAAAATACCAAACAGGTTCAGGATGCTGGACGGATCAGGCGCGGAAAGGTCGTTGATCCAGCCGAGCCACGGTGCATGGCGCAATTCAAGGGTTACGAAAATCACCTTGTAGAGCGAAAAGAAGATCGGAATTTGCAGCAGGATCGGCAGGCAACCCGACGCCGGGTTTACCTTGTTTTCCTTGTAAAGCTTCATCATCCCTTGCTGCATCGCCTGCTTGTCTTCGCCGGTTTTCTCTTTCAGCTTCTCCATCTCGGGCTGAAGCTCTTTCATCTTAGCCATGCTGACGTATGACTTGAATGCAAGCGGCAGAAGCAGCGCCTTGAGAATGAGCGTCAGAACCATGATCGACCAACCCATGTTGCCGATCACACCGTTTAGCCAGTGTAGAAGCGCAAAAATCGGCTTGGTCAGGAAAAAGAACCAGCCCCAGTCGATGCTATCCAGAAAGCCGGCGATGCCGCCCTCGTCCTGGTAGGCGCGAATGGTTTCCCATTCTTTGGCGCCTGCGAACAACTGACTGTCAGCACTTAGGCTTGCGCCTGCAGCGACGGTCAGAACGGGGTAAATCGCTTCGGTTTGGTAAATATCGTTGGCGGACCGCGCAACAGAGCGGAAAGACGTACCTGGCGCAGGCACAAGGTTCGTCATCCAGTATTTATCGGTAAAGCCGATCCAGCCGCTGTCGGTCACCTCGATGCGGCCTTCATCGGCCGCAAGGTCCGGCATCTTGTCGTAGTCGATCTCTTCCAATTCGCCGTCTGACATCCGCACGACACCTTCGTGCAGGATGAAAAAGCCGACCGTATCGGGTTCGCCGTGCCGTGCGACAAGGCCATAGGGGCGTAGTGACACGGGCGTGCCGGTGGCGTTGTCGACCGATTGCGTGACGGTAAACATAAACTTTTCGTCCACAGCAAAGGTCTTGCGGAAAGTTAGGCCCGTGCCGTTGTCCCAGATCAGCGTAACAGGGGTTTGAGTGGTTAGAACTTCGCCTGATTCGACAGTCCAAATAGTGTTCGCGCCGGGCACCATATCAGTGCTGGTGCCATCGGTCGGTATCCAGCCATGGAGTGCGTAATATGGGGTTGCCGTGCCAACCGGTGATAGAAGGCGAACAAGATCGGAATCTTCGTCCAGCGTTTCGCGATACTGCGTCAACGACAGATCGTCGATCCGCCCGCCTTGCAGTGACAGCGTGCCAATCAGTTCTGCGGTTTCGATGCTGACACGCGCGGCTTGGCTGGCCGTTTCGGCGACGGTTTCAACAGCAGGCGTCGCGGTTCCGGTCGCCGGGTCAACGTCGGGCGCCAAGGTTGGGGAGGCGGTATCAATGTCCGTCGCGTCCGCAGGAGCCGAGGCGACAGACGGATCAGTTTCCGTGACTGGCAACTCCGCAGGTGGGAACACAAGGAACCACACGAGGATCACAATGAAACTTAGCCCTGTGGCCAAGATTAGGTTCTTGTTCTGGTCGTCCATCTGAACCGCCGTTTGCTCTGAAAAGGTCAAGCAGGTTCAACAGTCCAGGGGGCGAAAGGTCAAGCTGTTTTCCCCTTTAGAGGCAGTTGTGTCGCGCTTAGTCCTGCACGACCGGGCAATGTGAGCGGGCGGATTGCATCCGCGTCGTATTCCGTGATCCATTTGATGGTCTCTTCAAAGGGCATAGGGCGGGCAACCCCAAAGCCTTGCGCATGTCCGCAGCCAAGCCGTTCAAGCATCTTTTGCTCGGCCAGCGTTTCGACCCCTTCGGCAAGCGTATCAAGCCCTAGTCGGTCCGCCATGGTTAGGATCGCAGCCACCATCTGTTGCTGTTCATTGTCCTGATCGATGTTCGTCACGAACGAGCGGTCGATTTTGATCCGCTCGATCGAGAACCGCCGGATATTGGTGATACTGGCGTGGCCAGTGCCAAAGTCATCAAGATCCAGGCAGCACCCAAGGTGCGCCAGCCCTGAAAGATTGCGTATGACGCAGTCTTCTGACTGGCCGGCGACCACAGTTTCCAGAACTTCGACGACCAGCCGATCTGGCGTCAGGTCAAAGCGATCAAGGCTCCATGCAACATGGTCGACAAGGTTTGGGCTGCGCAACTCGGCAGTTGAAAAGTTTACACCGACGCGCGGGATGTGATGCCCTGCAATTTCCCATGCTTGCAGCGCCGTCAAAGCATCGCGCGTCATCACTTCGCCCAAGCGCTCCATCAGGCCGGCCTGCCGCAGTGCTGGCAGGAATTCGACTGGCGGGATAAGGCCGCGCTGGGGGTGGATCCACCGCGCCAGTGTTTCAAAGCCAGATACCGCGCCGGTTTTCAGACTGATCTGTGGTTGAAAGAAAGCACGGATGTCGCCGCTATCAAGCGCGCCTGCGACTTCACCACTTAACGAATTGCGCGACTTGATTCGTGATTTCATTGCGCCGGAATAGCTGCGGATTGCGCAGGGCCCACTTCGCTGCGCTTCGATCATGGCCGAGGTTGCAGCTTGCAAGAGCGCTGTCCCCGAGGGGGTCGTGAGGCGCTGTGCAAGGCTGAACCCCACAGAAACGGTAACGTAGACGTTCTCCCCTTCAATAGGAATTGGGACAGCAACCGCCCGCTGAACACGTGCGGCGAGCTGCAAAGCGGCTTCAAGATCAAGGCGGTGCACTGACGTTAATGCGATGGCGAAGGTCGCCCCATCAAGGCGTGCGGCCACATCAGTATCGCGCAAGACATCACCCAATCGGTCGGCTGTCGCGCATAGCACTTGTTCGATCGACCCGCGATCATGGCTTTCTTCAAGAAGCTTGAACCGGTCAATTTCCAGCACGAGGGCCGCAGTAGTGCGCCCACGGATCCCTAATGCTGTTTCAAGGGCGGCTATCAAACGATCACGTTCAGCCAATCCCGTTAGGGGGTCGGGGCGGGGAAGTTTAGACGGGTCGACACCATGTATCCCGAACGCAAGAGCCAGCGGAAACGCCATTGCCGCCCAGAAAAGGCCGAGCTGACCGCCCGTCGCATAAGCCAAGCCAAGAACCAAAGGCAGCAGCATAAGCAGCATTGGCCGTCGTTTCGGATGGACCTGCAACTGTAGTCCACGCTTTGGGCTAAATGTGTTGGCCGTATTCATCGGGCGTGCCGTCCTTTGTGCCTGGCGCGTGCCCAATGGCAAACGACGTTCACAAGGACGCTAGATCGCCGGCTCTCACCGCGGCGTTAACGCAGAACCAGAATATCGTTCAAATTCGTATCATTATCCAACGTCGCGGGGATGTGCCAAGGGCGTGCAAAACGGCAGTGCACTCAGTCAGGGACGTTGTCGATCCCGTGGCCACCCCAAGGATGGCACCGTCCAATACGCCGCGCCGCCAGCCAGCTGCCTTTGATAGCGCCGTGTTTTTCGAGCGATTCAAGGGCGTAAGCGCTGCATGTGGGTTGGTAGCGACAGCCATGACCAACCCAAGGGCTAAACAGCAAGCGATAGGCGCGCACGGGCAGGGCGGCGATATGGGTAAGTGGGGTCATTTGTGAATGCTTCCTAACGCGCGGATCAGATCGGCCTGCATCGTGGCAAAATCATGGGAGGCCGTCACATCACGTTTGCCGACTAGCACATAATCCCAGCCCGCGCGGCCATGCTGCGGCAGCACCAGCCGCGCGATTTCACGCAAGCGTCGTTTAGCACGATTGCGCGCCACGGCATTGCCGACTTTCTTGGAGCACGTGAACCCGACGCGCAGCCGGTCGTCATCGCCGCGTCTTAGCGCCTGCAAATGAAACCCCGTCGTGCCCTGACGCCGCCCATGCGACGCGCGCACAAAATCGGCACGCTTGCGCATAACGATCGGGCAAGCGAAAACCGCCGCGGGCGAGGCCCCGGCGGTTTGCGTCATATTATCCTGCGGGGTCATATAAGACCTCGCGATCCCAAGCACTTAAGCGCTCAGAACCTTGCGGCCTTTTGCACGGCGCGCGTTCAGGATTTTGCGGCCAGCCTTAGTGGCCATCCGTGCGCGAAAACCGTGGCGGTTCTTGCGAACCCGGTTGGAAGGTTGGAACGTGCGCTTCATCGCGTTCTCTCCGGCTTTGGGGGCGACCCGTTAAGGATTCGTGCCCCGACATCATTAGAAGCCAGTCATCTAGAGGGGGGGCACGGGTATGTCAACGCGCATCCCACCCAGTTTGTGCAACATTCCGCAGCTGTTGCGGCGGGCAAATGTTACAGACGGGCCGCCCGAGCCTGTCATAACTGAAACAACACATCACCAGCGATCAAGCGGGCGTGATAGGGCTATCGGCAAATCCCCCCGCAGTCCATCTAGGGTGCAAGCAGCGCCCCCAAAAGGTACAGAAAGATGACCGATATGACAAACGACGCGACCGAGACCCGGCAAAATGCCTTTGTGCGACGCTTGCCGATCATTGTGATTCTCTGTGTTGCCCTGTTGGGCGGGTACTTCTTGCGTGATTACCTTGCGTTCGACACCCTGCGCGATAATCGCGAGGCGCTGATCGCCTTTCGTGACAATAACTATGTGCTGATGGTGGCTATGTTCGTCGCGACCTATTTCGTGGTTGTGGCATTTTCCCTGCCCGGGGCAACGATCATGACGCTGGCGGGTGGTTTTCTGTTCGCCACCTTCCCCGGAGCGTTGTTCAACGTCACTGGTGCCACACTGGGCGCAATCGGTATCTTTATGGCCGCGAGTTGGGGTCTTGGAGAAAAGTTGGCCGCGAAAATGGAAAGCTCGGGAGGGGCTGTCAAAAAGATCAAAGACGGGATCGACGAGAACCAATGGTCGATGTTGTTCCTGATTCGCCTTGTGCCTGCGGTGCCGTTCTTTGTCGCCAACCTTGTGCCTGCCTTGGTCGGCGTGCCGCTGTCGCGTTTTGCAATCTCGACGGTTTTGGGGGTCATCCCCGGCGCGGTTGTCTATACCTCTGTCGGCGCTGGGCTTGGGGACGTGTTCGCACGTGGCGAAACCCCTAACCTTGGTATCATATTCGAGCCGCAGATTTTACTGCCGATCCTTGGCCTTTGCGCGCTGGCCCTCCTTCCGATCATCATTAAAGCCGTGCGCGGCAAGAAAGGCCTGTAACCCATGACCCGTATCAAAACAAACGTTTGCATTATTGGTGGTGGGTCCGGCGGGTTGTCGATAGCGGCGGGGGCCGTGCAGATGGGCGCTAAGGTTGTCCTGCTGGAAGGGCACAAAATGGGCGGTGATTGCCTGAACTATGGCTGTGTGCCGTCCAAGGCGCTGATTGCCTCAGCAAAACAGGCCCATGCCATGTCTCACGGCGCAGCGCTGGGCGTAACCGATGTGGTGCCCACGGTCGATTACGCCGCCGCCAAGGACCATGTGCATGACGTGATCGCCACGATTGCCCCCGTCGATAGCGTTGAGCGTTTCGAAGGGCTTGGCGTGAATGTCATCACCGAATTTGGCCGTTTTATAAGTCCGACCGAAGTGCAGGCGGGTGACACGATTATCCAAGCACGCCGGTTCGTCATTGCCACGGGTTCGAGTCCTTTTGTGCCGCCGATCCCCGGGGTGGATGACGTCAAAGTTTACACCAACGAAGACATCTTTGATTTGCGCGACCGTCCCGACCATCTGATCATAATTGGTGGCGGGCCGATTGGCATGGAAATGGCGCAGGCGCATGTGCGGCTCGGGTCCAAGGTCACGGTGATCGAAGGGGCGACGGCCATGGGCAAAGACGACCCTGAAATGGCCGCGATTGTGCTGGATAACCTGCGCGCCGAAGGGGTGGAAATTCTGGAAGGGGCGCAGGCCGAGAAGATCAGCGGCAAAGGCAAGAAGATTACCGTCCACACACCCAAGGGCGACATCACGGGCACGCATCTGCTGATGGCCGTGGGGCGCAAGGTGAATATCGACAAGCTGGATCTCGACAAGGGCAACGTGGCCCATGGGCGCGGCGGCGTGACGGTGGGTGATAACCTGCGCTCTACCACCAACAAAAAAGTCTACGCGGTCGGTGACGTCGCTGGCGGGCTGCAATTCACCCATGTTGCGGGCTATCACGCGGCCGTTGTGATCCGCTCGATGCTGTTCGGATTGCCCAGTAAGCAACGCACCGATCATATCCCGTGGGCGACCTACACCGATCCCGAACTGGCGCAAGTCGGATTGACCGAAGCCCAAGCGCGCGACAAGCACGGCGATAGGCTGGAAGTCGTGCGGTTCGACTTCCACCACAATGATCGGCTAATCGCGGAGCGCAAAACCAAAGGCCTGATCAAGGTTATGGTCGTCAAAGGCAAACCCGTAGGCGCCAGCATCGCGGGGCATCAGGCGGGCGAATTGATCGGGATGTGGGCCATGGCCATTGCCAACGGGCTGAAAATGTCGGCGATTGCCAATACGGTCCTGCCCTATCCAACCATTGGTGAGGTCAACAAACGCGCTGCTGGGGCCTATTTCAGCCCGCGCCTATTTGATAGCGGTACGGTCAAACGGGTTGTAGGGTTCGTGCAAAGATGGCTACCCTGATCCAGCGGTAGCGGAGGCGAAATGCTCAACTCACTTTCAGGTCGATTTCTAATCCTGACCACCATCTTTGTGATGCTGGCCGAGGTGCTGATTTTCGTGCCGTCTGTGGCGCGTTTCCGCGAGGACTACTTCTTGCTGCGGCTGGAACGCGCGCAGATTGCCTCGCTCGCGCTGCTTGTGAACGATATGATCGACATGGAACTTGAGGAAGAACTGCTCACCAACGCAGGTGTGTTCAACGTCGTGTTGCGGCGTGATGAAGTGCGCCAGCTTGTGCTGTCCTCGCCCATTCCGGCGGCGATCCACGCGACCTATGATATGCGCGATCCGGGTGCCGTGATGCTGATCGGTGACGCCATGATGCGGCTTTGGGACACTGAAGACCGGATTATCCGCGTAATAGGCAACCCCGTTCAGGACGGCGGATTGTTGATTGAGGTGACAATGGAAAGTGCGCCGCTACGCGCCGCGATGATCGACTACGGGATCAACATTTTGTTTCTGTCAGCCGTAATTTCGATTTTCACGGCGATCCTGCTTTTTGGCGCGGTGCAAATCTTCCTTGTGAAGCCGATCAAGGGCGTCGTGACCCACATGCAACGCTATGCGGCCGCTCCCGAGGACGCCAACCGCATCATTACCCCCAGCGCAGGCGTGACAGAACTTCGAGAGGCCGAGGAGGCGCTGTTGTCGTTGCAAACGCAACTGACAGGCGCGTTGAAACAGAAAGAACGCCTTGCGCAATTAGGTGGGGCCGTCAGCAAGATCAGCCACGATCTGCGCAATATCCTGACGTCTGCACAGCTATTCACCGACCGGATCGAAGGGTCCGATGACCCACTGGTCAAACGCATGGCACCCAAATTGGTGGGGTCGATCACCCGCGCCGTGAACCTGTGCGAATCCACGCTTGCCTTCGGGCGCGCCGAAGAACCGCCGCCCGCCTTGGCGCGGGTCGGGTTGGCTGGTATTGTTTCGGACGTGATAGATAGTGAGCGGCTCGCGGCAGCCGACCACGACCTGTCGTTTTCCGAAGACATCCCAGCAGGCATGACCGTCCGTGCGGATGGCGAGCAGCTGTATCGCGTGATTTCCAACCTTGTGCGCAACGCGCGTCAGGCAATCATTGCCACCGGCAAACCGGGCGAGATTTGCATCCACGGCGAAGAAGATGATGACGCCTGGTGGGTAATCCTGACTGATACAGGTCCTGGCCTGCCAAAAAAGGCGCGCGACCATATTTTCCAACCGTTTCAGGGTGGGACGACCAAAGGCGGTTCGGGCCTTGGCCTTGCCATCGCCGCTGATCTGATCCGTGGCCACGGCGGTAAGCTTGAATTGCGCCGTAGCGATGAGACGGGCACGGAATTCGCGATTTGTTTGCCTAAGGAAGCGTCGCGCGATTAGCGTAAAGATTCTTGGTATTCGCCCTTGCCAACGCGCTGTGCTGCGTCTAAATCCCACCACACGCGGATTGGTAGCTCAGTTGGATAGAGTACTTGACTACGAATCAAGGGGTC
>CALAGN010000082.1 GCA_937891785.1 uncultured Octadecabacter sp. | reverse complement strand
TAACATATAGTTAAAACTTATGCGCCAGCAGAAAAACGGCTAGCCAGCAAGCTCGGCACGATTCAGCGCACAGTGCGACCACAGCCCATCCAGCGCCTGAACCAGCGCGTCCATTTCATGTGGCCCATGCACCGGGCTTGGCGTGAACCGCAGCCTTTCGGTGCCGCGTGGCACAGTCGGAAAATTGATCGGCTGCACATAAATTCCGTGCTGTTCCAATAACATATCCGACAGGATCTTGGTGTGAACCGGATCACCAACAATCAGCGGCACGATATGGCTCCCGTGATCAATGATCGGCAGACCCAACCCTTTCAGGCGCACCTTGAGGATCTTTGCCTGCGTCTGATGTTCGTCGCGCAGAGCCTGATCTGCCTTCAAATGCGCAACTGACGCGGCAGCACCGGCTGCGACGGCAGGCGGCAGCGATGTTGTAAAAATGAAACCCGGCGCATAACTGCGCACCGCATCTGCCATTTTGGCAGATGTGGCGATATAGCCGCCCATAACGCCATACGCTTTACCCAAAGTGCCGTTGATAATGTCGATCCGGTCCAGCAATCCATCGCGCTCGGCAACGCCACCGCCGCGCGGGCCATACATGCCCACCGCGTGCACTTCGTCCAGATAGGTCAATGCGCCGAATTCATCGGCAATATCGCAAATCTCTTTGATCGGGCCGAAATCGCCATCCATCGAATAGACCGATTCAAACGCGATCAATTTCGGCATCTCGGCTGGAAGCGCGGCAAGTTGCGCCCGAAGATCGTCCAGATCGTTGTGTTTGAAGATCCGCTTGGCTCCGCCATTGCGGCGAATACCCTCGATCATCGACGCATGGTTCAGACTGTCCGACAGAATAACCAGCCCCGGAAACAGACGCGGCAGCGTCGAAAGCGTCGCATCATTAGCGATATAGGCACTTGTGAACAGCAGCGCCGCCTCTTTTTGATGCAGATCAGCCAGTTCCGCTTCAAGCCGTTTATGATGGATCGTCGTGCCCGAAATATTGCGCGTCCCGCCAGACCCGGCGCCCGCCGCATCCAAGGCGTCGTGCATCGCCGACAGAACCGCAGGGTGCTGCCCCATGCCCAGATAATCATTGCCACACCAGACGGTTATGGGGCGCTCAACGCCGATCTCCTGACGCCAGATCGCATGCGGGAAATGGCCCTGCTTGCGTTCAATGTCGATGAATGTGCGGTAGCGACCTTCAAGATGAAGGCGGGCCAAAGCCGCATCAAGTTGTGCATCAAAATCCAAGGTCGTCCCCACTTCTTGCAGCACGCCAGGGGGTGAACCCCGCAGAATGGTCTTGGCGGTCATATAGGGTGAGGCCGTTTTGGGCAACACGTTACAAATTGCCGCCCCCCTTAGGGGCCTCGGACAAGGCTGGACACGGCACTGCCATGCGATAGGGTCGCACAAAATCATAACTGCCGGAGTTCCCATGTCCCTTGATCCTGTCCTATCCCGAATCGACGCCGACCTTGACGCAGCAGTTAACCGTCTGATGGCGTTTCTGCGCCTGCAATCGGTCAGCACCGATCCGGCCTATAACGCTGAAGTGGACAAGGCCGCCGATTGGCTGGTCGCCGATCTGGAAACCCTTGGCGTCACGGTGACCAAACACAAGACACCCGGCCACCCCATGGTCGTTGGCCACTTGGATGGTGACGGCCCGCACCTGCTGTTTTACGGCCACTACGATGTGCAACCTGTGGACCCGCTGAACCTTTGGAATACGCCGCCGTTTGAGCCCAGTATCGCAGACACACCCAACGGCAAAGTCATTCGCGGACGTGGCGCATCTGACGACAAGGGCCAGTTGATGACCTTCGTTGAGGCCTGCCGCGCCTGGAAAGCCGTGCATGGCACCCTGCCCTGCAAACTGACGTTCCTTTTCGAAGGCGAAGAGGAAAGCGGATCACCGTCATTGGTGCCCTTTATGGAGGCCCACAAAGACGAGCTTACCTGCGATCTGGCACTGATTTGCGACACCAGCATGGTGGCCGCTGGCGTGCCGTCGATTGCCAGCCAGTTGCGTGGGATGCTCAAGGACGAGTTTACCCTGCACGGCCCCGCGATTGACCTACATTCGGGCCATTACGGCGGCCCTGCCGTGAATCCGCTGCGCGAAATTTGCCGGATTATAGCTAGTTTTCATGATGATACAGGTCGCGTCACCGTTAACGGCTTCTATGATGGCGTGATCGAGATTGGCGACAACCTGCGCGCGCAATGGGATGCCTGTGGCTTTGACGAGGCCGAATATCTGGACAACGCGGGGCTGACGCAGGCGAGCGGAGAACAGGGATATTCCACGCTGGAACAGCAATGGGCGCGCCCTACGCTAGAAATCAACGGGTTATGGGGCGGCTATCAGGGTGCGGGGTCAAAAACCGTGATCCCGGCCCAAGCGCATTGCAAAATCACCTGCCGCCTTGTGGGCGACATGGACCCTGACATTCTGCGCGACAACGTGCGTGCGCATGTGGAAAGCCAGCTACGCCCCGACACCCGCGTCACATGGGACAACGATCTTGAAGGCTCCAAAGCCGCCGTGATGAACACTGACCGTCCAGAATTCGAGGCCGCACGCCAAGCGCTGTCGGACGAATGGGACCGCGAGGCGGTATTCGTCGGCATGGGCGGGTCAATCCCGATTGCAGGGCACTTCAAAGAGGTTCTAGGCATGGACGCGATGTTGGTCGGTTACGCTCAAGAGGACGACCGCATTCACAGCCCGAACGAAAAGTATGACCTGCAAAGCTTTCACAAAGGCATCCGATCCTGGGCGCGCATTCTTGCGGCACTTACCTAAGGATGTCTTGGCTGCACCGCATCCTTGGTTATGCGCTTTGGGGGATCGGCACGGTGATCGCCCTTGTGGTGCTCACTTGGCCGTTCTTTATGCCCGACCGGCAAACGCGCGGGATATGGGCAACCGAAGGCTATGGGCTGGTGCTGGATATTGGCCGCTTTGGCATTGATATCTATGAAGTAAATAGCGCGACTTGCCTGACACACCTATCCGGTCCCGCGCATTCCCTTGCGCTGCGCTCGCTGGCGGATGCAGATTTCGCAGCGAGCGATGGTGCGCTGATTATCAACGTCGACGGCACCGCCAACCCGATCACCGCCACGCCCCTCACGGCCCTGCCCGCCCATTGCGCCACAACCGCGCGCCCCGGCACGCCGCGCGAAAACTTTGACGCGTTATGGACGGTGATGGATGAAAACTATGCCTTCTTTGATCTGCATGGGGTTGATTGGGCGGCGCGCTATGACCAGTTCGCGCCGCTGTTCACGCCCGATCTGGATGACGCCGCTATGTTTGCCAGGCTAAGTGAGGTTCTGTCGCCGCTAGATGATATTCACACCTATCTGGTCGCGCCGGACCTGCCTGCGGGTTACAGCCCCGCCAGCCGCACCGATTGGGCCAGCGAGCGCACTGATTTCCTGTCTGCGCCGCGCGCGCTGTCCCTGACAAGCGTGCCGAACACGGGGCTGGAGTTTGCCGTTCTGGACGGTAATATCGGCTACGTCCTGATGCGGCACATGGGCACCAATCCGGGCCTGTTCGGGTCCGAGGCCGACCTTGCCAGCGACGGTTTTACCAAAGTCGCAGGCGCGCTTGCGGGCACCGATGCGATCATCCTCGATCTGCGTCTGAACCCCGGCGGGTCGGACACGGTTGCGCTTACTTATGCGTCGTTCTTCACCCATACGCCGATGCTGTGCTGCACCAAGATCACGCGCACCGCGTCGGGCTTTGGCGCGCCCTTCGCAATGACCGTGACACCAGCGGGGCCAAATGCGTTAACGCAGCCGGTGGCGATCCTGACCAGCGGCTATACCGCCAGCGCCGCCGAGGTATTTGTGCTTGCGATGAACGGCTTGGCACAGGTCACGGTTGTGGGCGAGCCGACAGCAGGCGGGCAGTCCGACATTATGGAAGTCACGCTGCCAAACGGTTTTGTGCTGGGCCTGTCGCACCAGCGGTATTTTGCAGCCGGCGGCGCGATGTATGAACTGATCGGCATCCCGCCCGACGTGGCTTCACCGTTTAACGCAAGCGCCATGCGGATCGGCGATGATCCGCAACTAAACGCCGTGCTGAACGACCTGCGCGACTAACCGCGCAGCAGGACCATACGCAGCGCTTTGGCCGCCAACAGCAACCACGGCGCGCCATGCATCAGGAAATCAAATAAATCGACAGGGCGCACCAGTGTGCCGCTCGCCAGCATCTTGAGCTTTTCCCAGATATTGGGTTCGGGGAAGAACGGCGCAAGGCCAAGCGTCAGCGCTGCCAGAATGGCAATGTTCCACGGAATTTGATCAAGAA
>CALAGN010000081.1 GCA_937891785.1 uncultured Octadecabacter sp. | reverse complement strand
GTCTTTCCCAAGACCTTGTCGAACTCATACCCCGCTATCGCGCCGGAACCGGGGCGGCGCGCCCAGATGTCGGATTCTGTGATCACGTGGCCTGCGGGCAGATCAGCGTCGGCCACCACGGATGCGCGGGCAAAGCGGTAGACGTCTTCTTCGGGGCCGGTGCGCTGCTTTTCGTTGTGCAGTGCGGTGTGGATTTCGCGCGAGCGGTCGATCAGATACTTCAGTTCGGCCGGGTCCATCGAGCAGATCACATCGGGGCCTTTGCGATAGCGCGTGTCGGTGTAGTGGCGTTCCAGAATTTGCGCACCCAGTGCGACAGACGCCAGCGCCATATCCGGCCCAATTGAATGGTCTGAAAAGCCCACATGTGCCTTTGGAAATGCCTTTTGCAGGTCAGTCACGCCCTTGAGGGACACGATTTCAGGCGGCGACGGGTAAAGATTGGTGCATTCCAACAGCGCGTAGTCCACGCCGGATGCTTCTAGGATCGCCACACTTTCGCGCATTGTTTCAATGGTTTGCATGCCGGTTGACATAATGATGGGTTTGCCGAACTTGGCGATGTGACGGATTAGTGGCAGGTTGTCTGCCTCACCCGACCCGATCTTGAATGCGGGGACGCCAATATCGTTGAGAAAATCTGCCGCGGCGCGGCTGAACGGGGTCGAGATATAGATCATCCCAAGGCTCTCGGTGTAATCCTTAAGCTTGATCTCGTCTTCCAGCGGCAGCGCGCATTGGGCCATGACTTCCCAGATGGATACGTCGGCATTGGGTGGGAAAATCTCTTTTGCCTCGTCGGTCATTTCATCTTCGACGATGTGGGTCTGGTGCTTGACGCATTCACAGCCCGACAGATAGGCGAGGCGCACCATTTCCATGGCCACGGCCAGATCGCCGCCGTGATTGATACCGATTTCGGCGATAACCAAAGGTGGCTCGCTGGCGGAAATTTCGCGGTGTGCAATCTTCATGGGGCGCTCCGGTGCTTGTTGGCTTGGTGATGCCACGGCGCGCGCGGCGGCGCAATCTTTGGCTATTTGCGCCAGCGCTTGTGCACCCAGAACCATTGGTCTTTGTGGGTGGCAATGTGCGCCTCGAGCCGCGCCGTCATATTCCGCATCATCGTGACCGGATCGCTGTGTTCGATTGGGGCTTCGATTGTGATATCAAACGTCAACCCGTCGGCGCGGCGGGTGCCAAAGTAGGGCACCACCAAGGCGTTGACCCGCAAGGCGATATCGGCAGCGGAAGTGGCTGTTGGGGCGGGATGCCCAAGAAAGTCGATGTCGTCAAAGGCCGTGCTGCGTACATCGAAAAGCAGCGTTCCCATGCCGCCGTCGCGCAGCATACGCACAAAACCTATCGTCCCGCGCTTGCCTTGGGCAAAGACAGGGCCAGAAATATCATACATCGTGCGCTCATAATGCGCGTTGAAAAAGGCGTTCGACATCGGTCGATAAAGCCCACCGATTTTGTATCCCATCGCCGTTAAGGCAAGTCGCGGCGCCTCGTGATTGCCGAAATGACCAGTGACAAAAATGACGGGCCGCCCTTCGGCTTTGGCGTGCGCGATTGCATCAAGGCCGGGGCCGCTCACCGGCATTTTCGCAACCCGTTTGCCGAAGTCAGGGTGGGAATAATTCTCGATCAGGGTTCGGCCAAAGTTGTTGCAGACTTTTCGCGCGATCATGCGCCGCTCGGCCATGGGCATCTCGGGGTAGATCAGCGCCAACTGGTCTTGGGCACGTTGGCGATATCCGGCAAGCGGCGCGATGATGCTTTGCACCGCCCACCCAAAAAGCCGCACACGCATAACGTAGGGCAAGACAAGCGTCGTACCGATTAACCCCCGCAAGATACGGTCAGTGACCCAGTTGCCCCAGGTGCCCTTGATTGCTGCGCTATTGGTGCTTTCGCTCATGCGTCCTGCCCGTCCAAAGTATCGGTTCAAAGGACTTAGGCAAGGATGTGGGCAAGGGCAACACTACCGACGTAACGACATACGCGCCAAAAGGCCGTCTTTGCGGACATATTGATGATAAACGGCAGCGCCAATATGGCCGATGATCAGTACGATCAGCGTCGTTGACGTAATCCCGTGCACAAGGCGGGCAGGGCCGCTGAATACTTCGGGCAGGGGCGCGCCGGACCCGCCGAACACGATATCGGGCAGGCCCGCGCCGCGCGCCATCACGATGCCGGACAGACACATGACAAAGACCAGCGCATAAAGCACCCAATGCGCCCAGACCCCTGCTTTGTTCAGGATCGCGTTGCCGATATCAGCATGGGGCGGCTTGGCACTGCGCATCCGCACGACAAGGCGCAGGATCATCAGGGCAAGAATTGTCAGACCAAGCGGCATGTGCATGCTCAGGCTGAAAAGTTTGGCAGGATCGTCGTTGGGCGTACCATCGAGCAAGACCTTACCGCCAAACAATGCCCCAATAATCATCAGGGCCAAAAGCCAGTGAAGCGCTGCGAGAGTGCGGGAATAACGGGTAGGCATGGTTGTCATCCTTTTTGCGGGCTTTCCGCACCATACCCTAAACATGTTAATGTTCAAATATAAAAGCCGCCCCAAAAAGGAGCGGCTTTCTAACGTAAATAGGCGTGGCTTAGCGGCGGCGGTCGCGACGCGATGACATCGGCTGGAACGCGACGCCAACGTGGGCTTCGCAATAGGGCTTGCCAGCTAGCGACGGTAGACCACAGAACCAGAAATCTTCTGTTGCTGGATCGCCTACGGGCCATTTGCAGGTCTTCTCGGTCAACTCCATCAAGCTGATCTTTTTCGCCGTCCGCTCTACAGCGTTCACTTTGGCCAAGGCTTCGGGGGAAATCTCGTTCGCGCTTGGCTGTGGTGGCAAGGGTTGACCGGCCGGGATGATCGCGCGGCGTGCAGCACTCATCGGGCGCGGGGCGGCAGCCTGTGTTTCCATGATTGGCCTGCCATCGTTCACAGGCGCGCTGGCCTCCTCGGCGGGGGCTGCGGCGACTTTGGCCTTTGGGGCTGCCTTGGGCTTGGCGGGTGCTTTGGTCTTGGTGTCGGCCTTGGCCGCGGTCTTGGCGGCGTTGCCACCTGATCCGGCGCGATTGGATAGGCCAAGGCGGTGCACTTTGCCGATCACGGCGTTACGGGTCACGCCACCAAGTTCCTTGGCGATCTGGCTAGCGGATTGGCCTTCGCCCCACATTTTCTTGAGGGTTTCGACCCGATCATCGGTCCAGGACATGAGTTTTCCTTTGCTTGGGCAAGGCCCTGCGCGTGTGTTTGCAACAATTGGGGCTTGAGAATTCAGACGATCCCCTATTCTAAGCACCCAAGCGCGGGATACAAGGACCGCTGAGGCGAATTATGAGGTGCGACATGACCAAAATACACGACACGCCGCCCAACACCATGGGTGTGCGCCGGTTCGGGCGGGTTAACTGGCTGGGCACATGGACGCTGATCGTGCGAGAAGTCCGCCGTTTCATGAACGTCTGGAGTCAAACTGTGATGGCACCGCTGATTAACGCGGGTCTGTTCTTGATGATTTTCACGATCGCAATCGGCCCGCAGCGTGGCGATGTCATGGGGGTACCATTTATGCATTTTCTGGCACCCGGCATTCTGACGATGACCGTGATCCAGAACGCCTTTGCCAATACATCGTCGTCGCTGGCGTCGGCCAAGGTGCAGGGCAACATCGTCGACACACTTATGCCGCCGCTGTCGGCAATCGAATTGGTCATCGGCTATCTGGCAGGGGCCGTGGTGCGGGGTGGAATGGTCGCCGTCGTAATCGCAACGGGTGTTGTGGTGTTCTTGGACGTCGGCATTGTGCATCCGGTCTGGGTCGTGACCTTTACCGTGCTTGGATCGGTATTCATGGGCGGCTTGGGCCTGATCGCGGGCACCTTTGCAAACAAGTTTGACCAGTTGAGCGCAATTACGAATTTCCTTGTGACCCCGCTCGCATTCCTATCGGGCACGTTTTATTCGATTGATGCGCTGCCTGCGCCCCTGCAAGCCGCCAGCCACTGGAACCCGTTTTTCTATATCATCGACGGCGTGCGGTTCGGGATGCTGGGTGTGTCGGATTCGTCACCCTTTACGGGGTTGGCGGTTGTGGGTGTGGCCTCGGCCGCGGTCGTAGCAATCTGCTGGAACTGGTTCCGGATCGGCTATCGGCTTAAGGCTTAGACCCGCCCACCCTGTGTCGTCGCCACACGCCAAAGTCGCGATCGGGTCACGCTTTCACGCCAAGCCAGCAAGGCCGCGCCAGCCACATAACGTTGGCGCGAAGTGCAACGGCAGTGCAGGTCGGCCCAGCTTCGGGCGCAGTCGGCGCCCCAGAAACCAGAAGAACCAATTGAATAATGTCATACTGCACCATCGACGCGCCGATTTGTGTGGCAAATTGTGCAGTAAAATCAGCGGTCTAATGACGATCAAAAGCCAAGACCCGGCCTCGACACCCAAAATGGCGCCATAATCGGTATCGATCAGGTAATTGGTCGAATAGGCAAAGAAAGCAGGGCCACTTCAAATATTGTTCTGGTCAGAGATTTGGGTCCGGTGGCAACGCGGAGAGGCGGTGAGATCGACTTGGTGGAACCCAATCTACGCTCACGTCGGCGAAAAGTAGTCTTGATCTTGGGGGTGATTCAGGCGATCCTGATGTCTCATAATGGTAGACACTTGCGGGATGCTGGAAGGTTACTGTAATCCTGTCCGCTGATCTACGATGGTTTCTTATCAAAGAACGGATAATATCAATGAACCAGCTAACTCTGGCATTTGTGGTTGCGCTCGGCTTCAGCTCTGCCGCATTTGCGGAATGTGCGATCCCAACCGAAGCCAATGATTGGGGCGCCACATGCAACCAAGGGACCAGCCCGTTCAATCCACGTGACTTTGCATGGTCTTGTTTCAGTGACAACAATTGGGAAAACATGTGTAACGCGGAAAACAACAATGCGGCATGTGAAAGTTTGGATCAATGTATACGTGCAGCGGCTATCTCGGTGTTCGGAGACGAATGAGGCCTGAGCCCCGCTTCGTTGCCAATTACCGCTAACTTTAGTGACCGGCTGATTATGTTGAAAAACGCCGAAATTTAAACATAGCGATCTTCTGGCAAAAGACCAAGATGCCAAGAGGTCCGATGTGATCATCCGTGTGGCGTAGAGGGCCGCCGCCTGAGTGGCGAAAGGCCAAGTTAGCCAAACCCCTCGCCCAGAAAAGCTGGTCGCCATGGACCGCAAAAAAATTCCGTCAATCAGGCCAGAAAACAGAGTTTTTTAGCGCAATCCGCCCATCGCTGCCGTTCACGTCCACCTAAGAATGCTGCGGCGGGGGCTGTCGAAGCGGCCACTCGTTCATCGCGCAGCTTTTTGTTGGCTCAAACGTCGGTCTGCGGTGCGGTTTCAAAGGGTCGACGCAACACTTTAATCTTTTTGGAAAGATGGAGT
>CALAGN010000080.1 GCA_937891785.1 uncultured Octadecabacter sp. | reverse complement strand
CTACAAGAAGCGATTTGACACCTCTTCCACTCTCCAGAGATTCAGCGCTGAACTTGCGTAACTGTCCGCTAGGCGGAATAAGGTAATAGTTTCCAGCGTTGTGACCCAGAGGAGTAACTGGGTCACTCTCCTTCACAACGGGAGCAGCAAATTCCGCCGGAATAGTCTCAGCATTTGCAAATGCGGCGCGGACAGCTTCTTTTCCTGAAGTTAACCCGTTTGGAACATCGCAAATCTTGACGGGCTTTTGGAAGGGACCTTGCACACCATCTGTCATGAGCGCACCCGTTTGATAGAGTGATCAACGACAGTCTTGGAGATCATCCACTCGTCCAGATCAGCGCGCCGGTGAGCCGCCGCTTCTTTGGCGGACTCCCACGCTTCAACGGTGGATAATTTCCACCGCGTACAGCCGGGACTTAGATTGATAGGTTCGGGGAAGCCTTCGTCGCGACACCACCGCCATATAGTCTGGCGACTGACGTTGAACCTGCCCGCAACTTGCTTGTCTGAAAGATACATGGAGCACCTCGTTATTGAAGATACTACCTAATATGGACAGATTCTCACTCGTTGGAACATCTGTACGGGTGTAGTTTGGCTATTCTAGATCACTACCTTAATCCTTGATTCTTCATAAAGTTCAATATCTTGCCACGCGCCTTCTCGCCCGTGGCTGACCAAAGCTTTTTTACCATATAGCTATGGCTCTGTAGCGCAGTTGCGGCGATAGCCTCCCTGTTGTCGGTTCCAATTTCCACAGCGATCCCCTGTAGAAAGGTCCGCCGATCCTTAGTGATCTGCGTTTCGCCTTTTGGTTTTCTGATCTTTGCCAACTTAGCGTCAGACGCATTAGCAATCGTGTCTGCAGCGCCACCCCGCAACTGCCAGTAGACCCTTGCGCGGTCCGACGCATCCGCACGCTCTGATTCTGAAAAATTTGGTGACATCATCTGTCGTTCGGCCTCGCGCGCCAAGCGTTCAAACTCGTCGCGCAACGCCTCATAGTCTTTTTTGACATCACTCATGGCCAAGGAACATCCCCCAATCATCCATCATTGCACGCCTCTTTTCGACCATGTCTGATCTGTCATAGGCCTGACGGACCTTGCTGCCTACATTGTGGGCGAGTGCAATTTCAGCCATATCGCCATCAAAGCTAGTGCGCTCTGTCACCCACACCCTAAAGCAACTGCGCAGACCGTGAGGGACAGCTTGATCCTTTGTCTTTGCATCGACATAGCCAGCACCCCCACGCTTCACGTCTGCCTCGTGTATGCTGCGCATGACCTTTCCCAATGTAGCATCCGACAATGGGCCACCGCGTGACGATGTAAACAGTAGGTTACCCATACGCGGCAGCTCATTCAATAAAGCAATCATTGTGTCGGTTAAAGGCACGCGATGTGGCTTGCCTGTTGGCGATATCTTGCTAGAAGTCCTCCCCGGCTGGATCGTCCATAACCGCGCATCGAAGTCTACCTCACCCCAACTGGCGAAACGCACCGCACCTGTCCGCGATGCGGTTAAAGCCTGAAACCTTAGCGCCGTTGCGCCCATACCCTCTCGGCCAAGAAGATCTGCCCACCACCTTGCAGCTTCTTCAACTTGCAGCGCTGGGTAATTCTTTTTTGGTGCAATCTTGCCGGGCGCGGAAAGGGTCAGTTCAAGGTTGCCACGCCAAGCTGCGGGATTGTCTCCTGTCCGATGGCCTGCCGCCTTTGCATAGTCCAATGTCTTTTCGACGCGTTGTCGGACTTTCGTCGCTGTTTCAGTCCGAATTTCCCAAATCGGATGCAAGACACGCAAGATATCGTCGCGAGAGATGTCTTGCACCAGCATATCGCCAAGTTCTGGAAAAGCGTATTTCTCGACCGTGGCCCGCCACTGACTGCGGTAACGATCTGTCCTAAGTTCTGGTAACTTCTTTTCGGCGTATTTCTCGAAAGCCTCTATGAAAGTCAGTCCTTTCCGCTGTGAAGCCAACAGCGCCGACTTTGCGGCCCTGCGCGCTTCGACAGGGTCAATACCGTTGCGGATGGCGTCTTTGGTCTCTGAGGCCTTCTCACGCGCTCTGGCAAGGCTCACCTCAGGAAACGGACCCAGGCCAATCTCACGCCGTTTATCGCCGACGCGGACCCTAAGCAGCCAAGATTGCGCTCCATTGGTCGTGACCTGTATCAGTAGCCCAGCGACACCACCAACTGTATGGACGCCGCTCGGAAGTCGCCTAACCTCCAACGATGAAAGCTCTTTTGCACGCTTTGGCATGACAGCCCCTCATACAACCCGCCCAAAAATATGTAATTATGCGCTACCGTATGCAACTGAATGATACAAGCCAAGATGCATAAATCCCTATTTATAAAGGATTTCTGCTACTTATTGTAATTGATTGATACGGGGCTCTGGAGTGCGTTACCCGCTCCATTTTTGTGTCCTATCGCCCCGCCACTTGAGGACATGAATCTATGTCCTGCCGTTTCGCCACTTGAGGACTTGAATTTATGTCCCATCGCTGCGCATCTTGACTGCGAAAATCCAAGAGAAAGCGCCCCACATGTCTGATATTACCCGCCTGCACACTGGCCCGCGTATGAGCCAAGCCATCATTCACAACGGCACCGTCTATCTGGCGGGCCAAGTCGCTGCCGAAGGGCAAAGCGTGACGGCGCAGACCCAAGGGTGCCTAGATAAGATTGATGCGTTGCTGGCCGAGGCTGGGATCGACAAGACCCGCATCCTGACCGCGCAAATCTGGATGGCAGATATGGCGGATTTTGCGGAAATGAACACTGTTTGGGATGCTTGGGTGGCGCAAGGACATTGCCCCGCACGTTATGCTGGCGAGGCCAAGCTGGCCACGCCGGGCTACCTTGTTGAAATCATCGTCGTCGCCGCCCAAGACCGCCTGTGACGCCATTTCTAATGCCGCTCGACGCCAATGCGCTGCGTACCGCAGGCATTCCGGCCCCGTGGACTTTTGGGATGGCGGACCGTGTGCGATTTGCTGAAATCGACTCGCTCAACCACGTCAACAACGTGGTCTATCTGCGCTGGTACGAGACGCTGCGGGTGAATTATATGGACCACTACGGCATCTATGATGTCGCGGGGCCTGATCCGAAATTCGTCGTGAAAACAGTTGGCTTAGACTATCAGGCCGAGGTCATGCGCGGTGCGCCATACATTAACGTGGCCCGCACTGTGGCGATGCGCAACACCAGTTTCGTGATGGAATACGCAACCTTCGTGGACGGGAAAATCACGACGACAGGCACCGCTGTGGTCGTGATTCTGAATGCCGATAGCAGCAAACGCCCGCTAACCGGTGCGCTGCGTCAGATACTTATTGAACGGGACGGCGCGGTTCAGGCGTAACGGCTGCACACCGTTCTTTTGCAAAAACCCGACCAGAGCTGCCGTCGATCCGTCCTTGTCATCCGCGCTCCGCGTGCCCTCGACCACGGGCTGCAAGGCCGTAGCCAATTCCTTGCCCAATTCCACGCCCCATTGATCGTAGGAATTGATACCCAGCACAGCACCTTCAACAAACACACGGTGTTCGTAAAGCGCCACGATCTGGCCCAATGTAAAGGGATCAAGCTGCGGGTAGGCAATCGTCACAGACGGGCGATTGCCCGGAAATAAGCGGTGGCGCGCCTGACGGTCCAATTCATCGCCTGCGAACCTATCTGCAACTTTACCGCGCGCCTCGTCCAGATCACGGCCCTTCATCAAGGCTTCGGACTGGGCTAGACAGTTGGCGACCAAAAGCTGGTGCTGATGGTGCAAATCATCCTCGTGACCACGCGCGGCTACCAAGAATTCGCAGGGCACAACGCGCGTGCCTTGGTGGATCAACTGATAGAACGCATGCTGGCCGTTGGTGCCCGGCTCGCCCCAAACTACGGGGCCGGAGTTTACAGTCAGATCGACGCCGTCCATGCTGACGCGCTTGCCGTTACTCTCCATCTCAAGTTGTTGCAGATAGGCGGGCAGACGCGCGAGGTTGTTGTCATAGGGCAGCACAGCGCGGGTCGCATAGCCGCAAATCTGGTTGTGCCAAATGCCGGTAAGCGCAAGCAACGCAGGCATATTTTCGGACCACTCCGCAGTTTTAAAATGCCGGTCCATGCTTTGCGCACCACGCAGAAAAGCGCGGAATGCAGGCGCGCCAATCCCAATCATCAGCGACAGACCAATAGGGCCCCACATAGAATAACGCCCCCCAACCCAATCCTCAAAACCGAACACGCGGGTGGCATCAATACCAAACGCAGCCGTCTTTTCGTCCGATGTAGAAAGGGCCACGAACTGCGCCGCGGGATCGGCGACAGTTTGCTCCATCCACGCCTTAGCGGTCTGTGCGTTGGTCATGGTTTCAATCGTTGTAAAGGTCTTGGAGGCCACAATCACCAGCGTCGTTGCCGGATCGCAACCACGCAAGACCTGCGCAATATCAGCCGGATCGACGTTACTGACAAAATGGCAGCGGGGCCCGTCATGATATGGCGCAAGTGTGCGCACGGCCATGGCAGGCCCAAGGTCGGACCCGCCAATGCCTATATTAATAACATCGGTGATCTTGCCGCCCTGCCCTGCAAACGCACCACTGCGCAGTTCATCGGCAAAGCCTTCCATTCGGTCAAGTGTCGCCAGCACCTCGGGCATCACATCAACGCCGTCCACAAGAACCGCGTCGCCATCCAGATTGCGCAATGCCGTGTGCAGCACGGCGCGACCTTCGGTTTCGTTAATTGGTGCACCGGCAAACATCGCGTCACGTTTGGCCGCGACGCCGGTCGTTTCAAGCAGATCAATCAGCAACGCACGCGTTTTGGCGTCGATGTTTGTCTTGGCGTAATCCAGTAGCATATCGCCGGCTTGCACGGAAAAGTCAGCCGCCCGCTCACTGTCGACAAGGGTTTCAAACCGGCGGTCCTTGGTGTCATCAAAATGGTTGCGCAGCGCGTCCCACATAGTTCTTATCCCTCTGCCCAATGCACCGTTGCGCCGCGCAAAACGGCGGCGACGGGTGCTTCTTCTGATGTTAAATGGCGGGCGCGTTCAAGTGCCTCGCGTTTCTCGCGGCCAATGATCACGATATGGCGTTTCATCGCGCCCTTCAGTACCGATGCGGACAAGGTGATACGCGGTTCAGGCGCACCCGGTGCGCGCATCGCAACCAACAGATCATCGCCGTGCAATGCGTTGTCCAACTGATCTGCACCCGGAAAGATAGAGGCCGTGTGCATATCTGCCCCCATGCCCAGTAAAAGCACCGACAGAGGCAGTTGCTCTGCCACCGTGGCGGCCAGATCATCCAGCTTGTCCTCGGGCGTTGACGCATTGTCGTAAAGTGGCACATATGTCGCCGCCGCCGCCCGATCTACCAACAGGCGCTGGCGCAACAACCGCGTGTTGGACCGCTCGGATGTTTCGGGCACCCAGCGTTCGTCCGTCAGCATCACCCGCACGCGCGCCCAATCCAGATTGGTGCCGCACAGACTGTCAAAAATCGGTCCCGGTGTGGTGCCACCAGGTACCGCAAGTGACGCGAAATCTTCGTGCAGCAAGGCCGCTTTGAGTTCGCCTGCGATGACGTTGGCCAAATCCATCATCATCATTTCTGTGTCGGCGTATTCTATCAGATCCATCATTATGCCTTTCCGGTCTGTGTGGTCGTGGCGCGCGTATAGGTCGGCTTTGCCCAAAACTTACCCTTTAAGTTCGCGCCATTTACGTCCGTCACGATGCATCAGCATCATCGCATCCTCGGGCCCCGCCGATCCTGTATCGTAGTGCTTGGGTACATCATTGCGCGCCTGCCAGCCTTCGATAATCGGATCGGTCCATGCCCACGCGGCCTCAACCTCGTCACCGCGCATGAAAAGCGTCTGGTTGCCACGGATCACATCCATAATCAGCCGCTCATAGGCATCCGGCACATCCTCGGCGTCCGGCCCCAAGGCGTCGGCAAATGTCATATCAAGCGGTACATCAATCAACCGCATGCCCCCCGGTCCGGGTTCTTTGATCGTCACTTGCAGGGTCATCCCCTCGTTGGGCTGCAGCTGGATCGTAAGGATATTGCGGTGGCGTTTTTCATCGCCCTCGAAAATGGAATGTCCAAGATCTTTGAACACCACAACAATTTCAGACGTTTGCGCCTTAAGCCGCTTGCCTGTGCGCAGATAGAACGGCACCCCTGCCCACCGCCAATTGGCGATATGCGCCTTCATGGCGATAAAACTTTCGGTATGGCTGCGCGGGTTTTCCGCGTCTTCGCGATAACTGGCGGTCTTGGGTCCCGCATCATACTGACCGCGCACAAGATGGTGCGGATCAAGCGGCTGCAACGCACGAATTACCTTGAGCTTTTCGTCCCGCACGGCGTCCGCATCAAACTGGTGTGGCGCTTCCATGGCGATTAGGCAAAGCAGTTGCATCAGGTGGTTTTGCACCATATCGCGCATCGCACCGGATTTGTCGTAGTACCCCCCGCGCCCGCCAACGCCGACGGTTTCGGCCACGGTGATCTGGATGTGATCAACATAGTGATTGTTCCAAAGCGGCTCGAACAGCATATTGCCAAAGCGCACGGCCATCAGGTTCTGGACTGTCTCTTTGCCCAAATAATGATCAATCCGGTAAATCTGGCATTCATCAAAATGCATCGCCAACGTCGCGTTCAATTCTTTGGCACTACCCAGATCACGGCCAAACGGCTTTTCCACGACTATCCGGCTATTGGCATCGGCAATCTTGTGGCTTTGCAACCGTTCAGCCAACGCCCCAAAAAGCGACGGTGCAACCGAGAAATAGAACGCACCGATGACATCCTTGCGCACAAGTTTCGCAAGCGCCTGCCAGCCACCATCCCCCAATGCGTCGATCGAAACATATTCGATCTGCCCCAGAAACGCATCAAGCGCTTTTTTATTGCGCTTTTCGGCACCACCGAATTCGGCAATCGCATCACGGATCATCTCGCGATAGCCATCGGCATCAATGTCGGACCGCGCAGCGCCAATAATACGTGATCCTTCGGGCATCTGACCCGACAGAAAACGGCGAAACAGCCCCGGTAGGATCTTGCGACGGGCTAAATCACCCGTGCTGCCAAAGATTACCAGATCAAAATCATCGACCGGAATGACGCGTGAAACCATGGGTATGCTCCTGAATTCGTTAGCGCTAACGCCGTTTCAATACGCAGCCCTGCTCACAATGTCCATTCCCTTGTGGCCGATGCAACACCGCTTTCTATGCTTCCAGTTCTGCATCCCAATACAAAAAATCAACCCAAGACTCGTGCAGGTGATTGGGTGGAAACTTGCGCCCGGTATTGCGCAACTCCTCGGCGCCTGGAGGACGCGGCGGCTTGCGCAGCGACATACCTGATCGGCGCAGGCTATTGCTGCCTTTGTGCAAATTGCAACGCGAGCAGGCCGCCACAACGTTTTGCCACGACGTCACGCCGCCACTTGCGCGCGGGATCACATGATCAAACGTCAGATCACCACGCGCGCCGCAATACTGGCAGCAAAACTCGTCGCGTAGAAACAGATTGAACCGCGTAAACGCCACGCGCTTTTGCGGTTTGACATAATCGCGCAGCACAACAACCGACGGAATCCTGATCACCGTCGAGGGGCTATGCACAAACTCGTCATATTCCGCGACAATATCAACGCGGTCCAGCCATGCGGCTTTAACAGCGTCCTGCCATGGCCACAGTGACAGCGGATAATAAGACAGTGGTCGATAATCCGCGTTCAGTACCAACGCTGGGTGCTGTTTCAGCTTGCCCGGCTCGCGCACAAAATCCGCTCGGAAATCCGCATTCATCATTCACCCTGCCTGCCCGTATCACGACATCAAAGCGGGAGCCCCGCTCCTGTCACTGGCATAACTATATATAGCGCTGACAATCTGGCAAGCCCTACATATGGCCAGCATTGAACCGCCAGAGCGACAGGGGCATACCCTCCCAATTCTTCTTTTCAAAAATACTCGCGCGCGCAGCGCATCGCGACCCCGAAAGGGGGCGCAAATCACGCCTCAGGAATAGCCCAACCGCTCACGCATAAACGCCAGCGCGACCTGCAAGCCGTCCATGGCAATTCCGTGGCCGGTGCCCTTCATCACATGGGCATAAACCTCTTTCCAGCCAGCTTCCTGCAAAGCTTGCGCCGCTTGCGGCATGCTTTCGGGGGGCACAACGTCATCTTGATCGCCATGCACCAGCAACACCGGCGGGCGGCACCGCAATTCGTCTTGCAAAACCTCGGGCTGCAAGAGCCGCCCCGAAAACGCGCAAATGCCAGCCACAGGGTCTTCGCGGCGCGGCAGCACATGCAGCGCCATCATCGTGCCTTGGGAAAAGCCCAACACCATGACCTGTTCGGGCAGCAAGTCTTCATCGACCATCACCCCGTCCAGAAACGCATCTAAATCCGCGACCGCGCGCGCCATGCCCGCCATCGATTCTTCTTCGCTTGATCCGTCGATCCACGGGATCGGGAACCACTGGAATCCCATCGGACTTCCGGCGCACTCTTCGGGCGCATCAGGGGACAGAAACATTGTATCGGGCAGATGTTCGCCCAAAGGGTCGGCCAAGCCCAACAGGTCGGCGCCATTCGCGCCATATCCGTGCAAGAAAATAACTGCTGAACGGGTTTCCCCCGATAAGGCCTCGCGGCGGCCTGCGGTCAATGCGCGTGTCATGAAATACCTTCCCTGTCTTTTTCCAACCTGTAGTAGGCCCAGAGCAGACGCGCTGCAACCGAGCGCCAAGGCGACCACGCGACGGCCATTGCCCGCATCTCTTTTTCACTTGGGCGTGCGGGCAGATCAAACAACACCTTCGCCGCCTCTTGCAGGGCTAAATCGCCATGCGCGAACACATCCGCGCGGCCCAAACTGAACATCGCATAGATTTCAGCCGTCCACGGACCAATGCCAGACACCGCAGTCAGCGTTTGGATCACGTCGCCATCTGGCAGTTCGCGCAAAGCCTCAAAATCAATTGCCGCCGCGGCCAAAGCATATGCATATTTGATCTTCTGGCGCGACAGCCCGCAGGCGCGCAACGCATCCTCACTGGCGGCCGCAACACGGCTCGGATCAACCAACCCCGCCGCCACCAACCGCGCGCAGATCCCATTGGCCGAAGCAACGCTGACTTGCTGGCTCATGATCGCGCTTAACAACTCGGCAAAGCCTTCGGGCTTGCGGCGCAGTGGCAACGTGCCGGTCCGCTCATAGGCACGCGCAAACCGCGCATCTTGCGCGCATAGCCAGACCATCCCTTCGGCAACGCAAACGTCTGATTTAATAATCCGCCCGCTCAAAGGGCCGCCAACCATTCCAGTGCAGCAGCCGGCGTTTCAACGCGCTGCGCATCAGACATCGGCGGGCGTTCAATCATCGCCACCTTAATCCCCAGAATGCGCGCGGCGGTCAGTTTTGTGGCACTTGCCACCCCCCCCGCGTTCTTGACCACCAACCAGTCAATACCCAACGCCTTAAACAGCTCTTCCTCGCGCGCCACAGAAAATGGTGGCCGCCCGATTGCAAACTCGCCGCCTTCAAACGGAAATGGCGCGGTGGGTGGATCAATCTGGCGACAAATCACGCGCCGCCCTTCCAACCCAGCAAACTGCTCAAGGGTCTGGCGGCCCGTCGCCAAAAACACCGTCGCGTCGGTTGGAATCACGCTTTGCGCGGCGCTGGCATCGGCGATCATTGTCCAGCGGTCACCAACGCCCGCCTCCCACGCGGGGCGCAATACCTGTAGATACGGCATACCCTGCGCGCCACAAATCGCTGCGGTGCGGTCTGTGATCCGCACCGCAAACGGATGCGTGGCATCAATGACAGCTGTAATGCCCGCGTCTTTCAGAAACGCGGTAAATTCCTCCGCGCCGCCAAATCCACCGATCCGCGTCGGAAACGGCAAAGGATCAGGATCGCGCGTCGCCCCTGCAAGCGAGGCAATCGCCTTGACCCCTTGCCCGACCAGCCCCCAAGCGATCTTTTTTGCCTCGCCCGATCCGGCCAAAAGCAAGACTGTCATGCGCCTGCCCGTCCGATAACCGTGCCCGCGCGGTCAATAATCACCACATCAAATTCCATTCCGTTGTAGCGCGCCATTAACCGATCTAACGCAAGACTCGCAACCGCCTGCGCCAATGGCGCGCCGCCAATTTCATAAGCCTCAAGTGCAGTATTGGCATCCGCTAACTTTGGGTCACCCATCAGGTCCGCAAGTGCGGCAAAATCAACTTGGCTGCGCCCCGAATGCAGATCAACCGCCCCCTGCGCCAGCTTCGTGATCTTGCCGATCCCACCGCCAATCGTAACCCTTGCGACTGGATTGCGCGCCAGATATTTCAACATCCCACCCGCGAAATCACCCATATCCAGCATCGCGTGATCGGGCAGATCATAGAGCGCCTGCACCACTTTTTCCGATGTGTTCCCCGTGCACCCCGCTACATGGCCCATGCCATTGGCGCGTGCCACATCTATGCCGCGATGGATTGACGCAATCCACGCCGCACAAGAAAACGGCCGCACGATGCCTGTGGTGCCCAGCACCGACAATCCGCCTGTGATCCCCAAACGCGGGTTCCATGTTTGTAAGGCAATTTCAGCCCCGTTCGGGATGCTGATTGCGATCTCGATATCGGGCCGTTGCCCGTATTCGCTCGCCATTTCGGCGACGACTTCATCCATCATCGCGCGCGGCACGGGATTGATCGCAGGCTCGCCGACGCCAATCGGCAGGCCCGCTTTGGTCACGGTGCCTACTCCGGCACCTGCACGAAACACCACGCCACCGGTCGATTGCGCTACCCGCACGATGATCAGCGCGCCGTGCGTCACGTCAGGATCATCGCCCGCGTCTTTGATAATACCCGCCTCGGCCCAGCCCGCACCACTGTCGGTATGCGTCACGGCAAATTCCGGCACCTCGCCCTTGGGCAGAGTGATCTGCACAGCGTCAGGAAAGGCCCCACCCCACAGCCGCATCAACGCCGCCTTGGTGGCAGCGGTTGCACAGGCACCTGTGGTCCAGCCACGGCGCAATTCCCCTGATGGCTTGCGTGTCATTGCGCGACCTTAACCCCGCACGCCCATGCCGCCAATCCGCAATCCGGTGTCGTTTGCCGCCTTTCGCTGCACGCTTTCACGGGCCATAACGAACACATGAGCGACTCGCTGCCCCTTCCCACTCACGACTGGCCTGTTTTGCAGGCCGGATGGGTCTGGCTATGCGGTGCTGGTCCGGGTGATCCGGGGCTGTTAACCTTGCATGCGCTCAACGCATTACGTCAGGCCGATGTGGTGATCTATGATGCGCTGGTCCAAGAGGCGATTCTCGACTGGGCCCCGCAAGCCGAGCTTATCTATGCAGGCAAGCGCGGTGGCAAACCCAGCGCCAAACAGCGCGACATTTCATTGCAACTGGTTGATCTGGCGCGCGCGGGCAAACGGGTCTTGCGCCTCAAGGGCGGTGACCCGTTCGTGTTTGGCCGTGGCGGCGAAGAGGCGCAAACCCTCGTGCAGCACGACATTCCAGTGCGCATCATTCCCGGCATTTCCGCAGGTATCGGCGGGCTTGCCTATGCGGGCATTCCTGTGACCCACCGCGATGTGAACCAATCCGTAACCTTTGTGACGGGACATGACCAATCGGGCGATGTGACCTCGTCATTGGATTGGAAAGCGATTGCAGCCGGATCACAGGTCATCGTGATCTATATGGGCATGAAACATATCGCGCGGATAGCGGCCGAATTGATCGCCGCGGGCCGCCCCTTGTCCGAACCCGTCGCCGTCGTGACAACCGCGACAACGCCCGAGCAACAAGTGCTGGAAACCACGCTTGGCACCATCGTCGATGATATCGCCGCCTCCGGCCTGCAACCGCCAGCTATCATCTGCGTCGGGCGCTCGGTGCTAATGCGTCAGGTGCTTGACTGGCAATCAATGGCCGCTGGTGTCCCACCGCGCAATCTGGACCCGCTGGGGCGCGGACGACCTGCCGAGAGCGCCTGATGGGCGGGCTGATCTTTGCCTCGCCCGCCTCAGGGTCGGGCAAAACAACCGTCACACTGGGATTTTTACGCGCCGCCTTGCGGATGGGCGCGCAAATCCGATCCGCCAAATCCGGCCCCGATTATATCGATCCACGCTTTCACGAGGCCGCGTCGGGCGCACCATGTATGAACCTTGATGCATGGGCGATGACGCCAGACCGCCTGCACAGCCTTGCCGCAGGTGACGGTGATCTGATAATCGAAGGGGCGATGGGCCTGTTTGACGGTGCGCCACCTGACGGGCGCGGGGCGAGTGCTGATCTGGCACGTCACTTGCGCCTGCCCGTCGTGTTGATCGTCGATTGCGCCCGTATGGCAGGGTCAGTTGCGCCACTGGTTGCGGGATTTGCGAACCATGATCCCCGTGTGACCGTGGCAGGTGTGATCCTTAACAACGTCGGATCGCCCCGCCATGAAACGATGCTGCGCCACGCGCTTGGCGACGTCCGTGTCTTTGGCGCGGTGGCGCGCGATACGACCCTTGCGCACCCCTCGCGCCACCTTGGGTTGGTGCAGGCAGGCGAACGCAGTGATCTTGAGGCGTTTCTTGAAAGCGCCGCCGATGTGATGGTTCAAGCGCTAGAGATGGACGCGCTGTTGGCATTGGCCGCATCCGCCCCCGCCATCACACCCTGTCGCGCCCCCCGTATCACGCCACCCGCGCAACGCATCGCCATTGCCCGCGATCAAGCCTTTGCCTTTACCTATCCGCATGTCTTGGATGATTGGCGCACAGCTGGGTCCGAACTTTCGTTCTTTTCACCGCTTGCCAACGAAGGGCCGGAACCCGCTGATTTCATTTATCTTCCGGGCGGATACCCGGAACTTCATGCAGGGCAAATTGCAGGCGCAACAACCTTCATTCAAAGCATAAGAAAAGCCGCGAAAGATACTAATATATATGGCGAATGTGGCGGTTACATGGTGATGGGAGAAAGCATTACCGATGCGATGGGCACATCCCACCAGATGCTTGGTTTGCTTGATGTTGCCACGTCATTCCAGCAGCGCAAACTGCATCTGGGCTATCGCAACCTGCACGCAGATCATGGCCCCATGTCCGGCACATGGACAGGTCACGAATTTCACTATGCTAGCACGCTGCACGCCAAGGGTGATCCATTGTTTGCCGCCACTGATGCGACGGGCACCACCTTGCCCACGATGGGTCTGCGCAGCGGCCGTGTCTGCGGTAGCTTTGCGCACCTAATCGACCGCGTCTTGCCTTGAACGCGCAACAGGACTACCGCTAGCACTATGACCGAATTGAACACCCAAATTGATGATGCCGCCGCGAAACGCAACGTAGCGATTCTTGTGGCCGCGCAAGCATTTCTGGGCAGCCAGATTACGATGATTTTCGTGATTGGCGGGTTGGCGGGGCAACAATTGGCGCGCGGCGCTGGCCTGTCGCTGTGTTTTGCGACCCTGCCGATCTCGATGATCGTGTTCGGGTCAATGACAACCGCGCCGTGGCTGTCGCACGTGATGCAAATTAAGGGGCGGCGCTTTGGCTTTTTCGTCGGTGCAATTGGCGGCATGGTCGGTTCGATCATCGGCGCTTATGCCTTGTCGATCGGCAACTTTTATCTGTTCCTCGTCGGCAGCTACCTGACAGGCATCTACATGTCCGCGCAGGGTTTTTTCCGGTTCGCAGCGGCTGATACCGCCTCTGATGATTTCCGCCCCAAGGCGATTTCATATGTCATGGCCGGTGGTCTGATCTCCGCAATTATCGGCCCGCAACTGGTCAAGGTCACGACCGATCTGACCGCCGTGCCCTTCGTGGGCACCTATATGGTTGCGATTGCGATCAATGTCGTTGGCATGCTGATGTTCTTTGCCCTCAACATTCCAAAACCACCAGTGATGAGCGCGGGCAGCCCGCAAAGCCGGTCGCGTCGTGAATTGCTGCGTGATCCGGTGATCCTTGTGGCGATTATCTGCGCCATGGTCGCCTATGCCTTAATGAACCTTGTGATGACCTCGACGCCACTGGCTGTTGTCGGATGCGGGTTTACCACGGATCGTGCCTCTGACATCGTATCGGCGCATGTCTTGGCGATGTTTATCCCGTCCTTTTTTACCGGCCATCTGATCGCTCGGTTTGGTGCACGCAAGATCATTGCATTGGGCCTCGTGATACTTGGATTGGCAGGGGTTGTCGGGTTAACAGGCGTCGAATTGGGTAACTTCTTTCTCGCCTTGGTTCTGTTGGGGATTGGCTGGAATTTCGGCTTTATCGGCGCGACATCGATGCTGGCATCGGCCTATAAACCCCATGAACGCGGCCGCGTGCAGGGCATGAACGACTTTATCGTCTTTGGTATGGTAACGATTGCCTCGCTTGCCTCGGGTGGGTTGATGAACTGTTCGGGCGGCACCGCCGTCGAAGGTTGGACTGCCGTGAATATCGCCATGGTACCATTTCTGGCACTGGCCGGTGCTGCGCTGATCTGGCTGGTGATGCGCCCGCGCACGTTTGAAAGCTAGACCCGCAGCCCCAACATCATCAGGCTAAACCTGCGGCGGAATTCCGACGTGCCAAGCCGCCCATCGGGAACACTTTGCGGGTCTTTGCGAGCGGCGCGCAGCAGGTCACGCGCGCGCCAATTGGCCCGCAAGGCCGCCTTCGCACTGCCAAAATTGTGGGGTTTGTGTTTGTCCAACATCCCCAGCCCATAATCGGCCAGATTTCGCAGTTCAGCCAGTGTTTCATGAGCCAGCGGTTTGCGCCCCGCCGCCGTGAGTGCTGGAACAGCCATCAGCCAGTTGGCGATACCACCGGCAATCGCCGCTTCGCGCAAGCGCTCTTCGTCGTCCGCTGATGCACCCAAAGCCAGCGCTGCCAGAACCACCAACGACCCGGCACCACGATCAATATGCGCGATCACGTCTTCTTCGCGCTCAAACGGTGCGCCAACGATGTCCCATTCGCGCGCGGTGATCAGCGTGGAAAACACCGAAGCAGGCAAATTATGTGTGGTGATCAAATCAGCCAGCGGTCCCGCAACTTCATGCGCGCGCGCAGGTTTGCCAGCCGCGGAATCAGCCACCATATCGCGCCAGAATTGCAAGCGCATCTGCGCGATCAACGGCTCGCGGGTCACCCAAGGGGCCCGCGCGATTTCCAGATTGACCGCGTAAAGCGGAAACAGCACCGCGCGCTGGCCGGGCTTGCAAGACATCGCCGCCAAAAACCGATCCGGATCGCCCTTTTCAACCAGCGCGGCGCAGGCGTTCAGTGTCACACTGTCGCCCCGTCACGCAGAAGTTTCCAGTTGATCGCATCGAGCAACGCATCAAACGACGCATCAACGATGTTGGCACTGACACCGACCGTAGACCAACGCTGTCCCTGCCCGTCTTCGCTGTCGATGATAACTCGCGTCACAGCCTCGGTGCCGCCGTTGGTTATACGTACCTTGAAATCCACCAGATGCATGTCGTCGATGATGCTCTGATATGGACCAAGGTCTTTGGAGAGCGCACGCGACAGTGCGTTCACCGGACCTTGGTCGCCTCCATCCGGCCCTTGGCTTTCGCTGACATTCAGCATGCGTTCGCCGTTGATCTTAACGACCACAACAGCCTCGGACAGCGACACCATGCGCCCGCGTTTGTTGCGGCGACGCTCAACCGTCACGCGGTAACGTTTGACCTCGAAAAAGGTCGGCAACAGGCCCAGTTCTTCGCGCGCCAGCAATTCAAACGAGGCCTGCGCCGTGTCATAGGAATACCCGCGCGCCTCTTGCTCTTTGATCCGGTCAAGGATGCGTGTCAGCGCCGGATCACCTTTTTCAACGGCTAAACCCGCGCGTTCAAGACGTTCTCGCAGGTTGGATTGCCCCGCTTGGTTGGACATCGGAACGATGCGCGTATTGCCGACAAGTGCCGGATCAATATGTTCATAGGTCGTGGGGTCTTTGGCAATCGCGCTGGCGTGCAAGCCCGCCTTATGGGCAAAGGCCGATGACCCTACATAAGGCGCTTGTTTTTGCGGCACACGGTTCAAGATATCATCGAGCAGGCGCGAGGCACGGCGTAGTCCGGCTAGCGCTGCGTGCGTTACACCCGTTTCCAGCGTGCTGGCATAGGGTTCCTTCAACAAGAACGTGGCAATCAAGGACGTGAGATTGGCATTACCACAGCGTTCACCCAGCCCGTTCAGCGTGCCCTGCACCTGCCGTACACCCGCATCCACTGCCGCCAGCGAATTGGCCACCGCGTTTTCAGTGTCGTTATGGGTGTGGATGCCAAGGTTTTCACCAGCGATCCCGCTGGCAATCACATCCGCCACAATCGCACCAATCTCGTGGGGCAGCGTGCCGCCATTGGTGTCACACAGCACAATCCAGCGCGCGCCTGCGCCGTGCGCCGTCTTGATCGCCGCCAAGGCATAGTCGCGGTTCGCCTTATAGCCGTCAAAGAAATGCTCTGCGTCAAACAGTGCCTCGCGCCCCTGCGCCACCAGATGCACAACGGAGGCCGCTATATTCTCAAGGTTCTCGTCCAACGTGATCCCCAGCGCGGTGGTCACATGGAAGTCATGAGTCTTGCCCACCAGACAGACAGAAGGCGTCTTGGCATTCATCACCGCCGCCAGCACATCGTCGTTATCAGCAGAATAGCCGTTGCGTTTGGTCATACCAAAAGCGGTCATCACCGCGCGGGTCTTGGGAACTGCATCAAAGAAATCACTATCCGTCGGGTTCGCACCCGGCCAGCCACCTTCGATATAATCCAGCCCCAATTCATCCAGAACCACAGCGATCTGCTGCTTCTCAGCGGTGGAAAACTGCACGCCTTGGGTCTGCTGACCGTCACGCAACGTCGTGTCATAGAGATACAAACGGTCCTTAGTCATCGCATCAGACCTCCCTCATCTTGCTCCAAATATCCCGGGGTCCGGGGCAGCGCCCCGTGACCGATTTTGCACAGAAATCCGAACCCTGCCCACAAACACTGGCACATCATCATTTCAGCCCCTCCAGCTTGGACGCATCAAAATCCGGTCCCGGCTGCCAGCTGGCCTGCCCCGCCACATCGGTGACCTGCACACCCGCAGCGTTCAACACATCGCGCACCTCGTCGGCTGTCGCAAAATCCTTGGCCGCGCGGGCCGCCTGACGTTTCGCCAGCAATCCGGCGATGACCGCGCCAACCCAGTCTTCCACGGCATCAACAACGCCGTCTACACCCGCCAGGGCAGGCAAGTCTGCCCAATCATCAATCAATCCCAGCACTTCAAGCCCGGCCGCAAAGGGTGCCAACCCTTCGGCGGTATGTGCCTTTGATAACACATGCAGCCGCGCAATCGCGCCGTGCGTGTTCAGATCATTGGCCAAGACACCAATGAATTCCGCGTCAGTGGCCCACTTACCCGCTGACTTCAACGCTTTCACAGACTCCACCGTCATCCCATGGCTGTGCAATACCTGATACCACTTGCGCAGGGTCGCCTCGGCCTCGGCGCGTTTGGCTTCGGTCCAGTCCATCGGTTTACCGTAATGCGTGCCCAGAAACACAAACCGCATCGCCTCACCGGCCACACCCTGATCCAAAAGATCGCGCACCGTAAAGAAATTGCCCAAGGACTTGGACATCTTCTTGCCTTCAACTTGCAACATCTCGTTATGGACCCAGTAGCGGGCGAACTCCGCACCCGGATGGGCGCACGCGGACTGGGCGATCTCGTTTTCATGATGGGGAAACTGCAAATCATTGCCGCCGCCGTGAATATCAAACGACGCGCCGAGCAATTCATAGCTCATCGCCGAACACTCGATATGCCACCCCGGACGTCCACGCCCCCAAGGGCTGTCCCACCCGGGCTGCGCATCGCTCGACGGTTTCCATAGCACAAAATCCATCGGATTGCGCTTGTAGGGCGCCACCTCGACCCGCGCACCGGCGATCATATCGTCGATCGACCGGCCCGACAGCGCGCCGTAGTCGCTATAACTTTCAACGGCAAACAGCACGTGACCCTCGGCCTCGTATGCGTTCCCCTTGGCCACCAGATCAGCGATCATCACCACCATCTGCCCAACAAAATCCGTAGCGCGCGGCTCCAGATCCGGCCGCAGCGCGCCCAAGGCATCCATGTCGTCATGATACCAGCCAATCGTTTCGTCAGACCGCTGCGCAATCAGCTCCTCCAACGACCCCGCCGCGCCCGCCTTTTGACGGGCCAAAGCCGTGGCGTTGATCTTGTCATCCACATCCGTGAAATTGCGCACATAGGTCACGTGATCTGCCCCATAGACATGGCGCAGCAAGCGGTTGAGCACGTCAAACACAATCACAGGGCGCGCATTGCCCAGATGGGCGCGATCATAAACCGTCGGCCCACAGACATACATCCGCACGTTTTTGGGATCGAGGGGGATGAACTCCTCTTTGCGGCGGCTCTTGGTGTTGTGCAAACGGATCGTTGTCATGTCAGTCCTCAAACGGGCCATAGGCTAGGCCTCAAACGGTTCTCGCCCGCGGACTTAGCAACTTAAATGTTCAGGATAAACGTGAAAGAGCGGCCCGCGTGACGTATGTCAGCAGATAATAATGCAAATAATGATACAAATGCTCTTCATGACGCTGACATAACAGGCACATGGCTATCCGTCCAGCATTTCCACGAGGGTCTTGATCGCGCGCAGATCGCACCCCGTGACATCGCCTTTCACAGCACGGGTCCACTTGCCTGCCAGCTTTGATGTGGCGACCCCCTCAGGCGTATAAAGCCAAATCACACCATCCCGCTGCGCGATGCTTTCGAACGCCGCGCCGTAAGTGTTGACCACTGACTGATCAATCGCATCGCGCTGATCGCCCGCATAATCCCCAGCACCGGCGCGAAATACCAAATTGCCACTCGCGATATAGTTGCGCACATCTTGCCAGCCCGAACCACCCGCAATAGGGCCTCAACCGGCCTTATTGAACGGCTCGGCTTTGCCCGCATCTCAACGCTCCCAAACGCCGATCATTTCAAAGGCAGCGACAGCGATGAATACCAGTGCCGCCTGACCCCCACGCCCACGAGCCGCCAAACAGCCGACACCTTCTGCGCCACCCTCAAGGGTGTCACCCGCGCCGACCCAACCACAGGCGAGCTTGATTCACGGAAAGTCGGCGGCAAAATGTTCGCCACCTTCGGCGAGCGGATCAACGGCGTGTTCACCAAGACCGATAGCGTTGAAATCGCACAAATGCTGATCGACGCAAATGCTGCCACCAAGGCCCCATATTTCCACCGCTCGTGTGTGCTGGCCCGGCTTGACGCGCCTAGGGGCGAACTCCACCACCGCCTGCAAAACCCCTACGACATCATCCGCGCCAACCTGCCCAAAAAACTGCGTGGCACCCTTAACCATTCTTCTGTTCCAAAATACCTCCGGGGGAGTACGCAAGGACGGGGGCAGTGCCCCCAAATATCGTGCCCTCGCAGCAGTCCTTTTTCGCAAATTTCCCCCCAGCCATTGCACCCCAAGCCTTGGGTCTGATATACCTTTCACAACAAAATATAGCGGTCCAAGACCAGACAGGCGATACACGTGAACGACACTCCGGAAGCCCCTGAAAACACTGACGAAAATGCCCCAGCAAAGTATGTCTATGATGGTCCTTCCATCTCGATAACAGACGAGATGAAGACCTCCTATCTTGACTACGCCATGTCGGTGATCGTCAGTCGCGCTATTCCGGACCTGCGCGACGGGTTAAAACCCGTGCACCGCCGCATTCTTTTCGCCATGAGCGAGACCAATAACGGCCACGACAAACCATATCGTAAATCCGCGCGCCCGGTGGGTGATGTGATGGGCCAATACCACCCGCACGGCGATAGCGCGATCTATGATGCCCTCGTGCGGATGGCGCAGGATTTCTCGATGTCGCTGCCGCTTTTGGATGGGCAAGGCAACTTTGGCTCGATGGACGGCGATAACGCCGCCGCGATGCGCTATACCGAAGTGCGGATGGACAAGCCCGCTGCCTACCTGCTTGCTGATATCGACAAAGATACCGTCGATTTCCAAGACAACTATGACGGCAAACAAAAAGAACCCACAGTTCTGCCTGCCCGTTTTCCCAATATGCTGGTCAATGGAGCTGGCGGGATCGCGGTGGGTATGGCCACGAACATTCCGCCCCATAACCTTGGCGAAGTGATCGATGCGACGCTGGCCCTGATTGATCAACCTGACCTGAGCAGCGAAGATCTGATCGCATATGTGCCTGGCCCCGATTTCCCCACGGGGGCCCTCATGCTGGGCCGCTCTGGCGCGCGCAAAGCCTATCTTGAGGGGCGCGGTAGCGTCATTATCCGATCCAAGACTCACATCGAGGAATTGCGCAAAGACCGTTGGGCAATCGTGATCGACGAAATCCCCTATCAGGTGAACAAGGCGTCGATGATCGAAAAGATCGCCGAGGCCGCGCGCGAAAAACGCATCGAGGGCATCGCCCATGTGCAGGACGAATCTGATCGTAACGGCGTGCGCGTCGTTGTTGAACTCAAACGTGATGCCACAGCCGAAGTCGTGTTGAATCAGCTGTTCCGTTTCACGCCGATGCAAACCTATTTTGGCTGCAACATGCTGGCCTTGAACGGTGGTCGTCCCGAAACGCTCACCCTGCGCCGGTTCCTGACGTCGTTCATTGATTTCCGCGAAGATGTGGTCGCACGCCGCACCGCGTTTGAACTCCGCAAAGCCCGCGAGCGCAGCCATGTCCTATGTGGTCTGGCCGTAGCCGTCACCAACCTTGACGAAATTGTCGCCGCAATCCGCTCCTCTGCTGACGCCGCCGAGGCACGCGAAAAACTGATGACACGCCGCTGGCCCGCTGGCGATATACTTGAATACATTGCACTTATTGACGACCCGACCCATACAGCCAACGACGACGGCACCTATAGTTTGTCCGAAGCGCAAGCCCGCGCGATCCTTGATTTGCGCCTTCAACGCCTCACCCAAATCGGCGTCAAGGAAGTCACCGACGAGCTGCAAGACCTCGCCGCGAAAATCCGCGAATACCTCGCGATACTTGGTAGCCGTGACCGGATCATGGACATAATCCGCGCCGAATTGACCGAAGTGCGCGACTTGTTCGCGGTCCCGCGCCGCACGCAAATCGTCGACTGGTCCGGCGACATGGACGACGAAGACCTGATAGAACGCGAAGACATGGTCGTTACCGTCACATCGGGCGGCTATATCAAACGCACAGCACTGGCCGATTTCCGCGCGCAACGGCGTGGCGGCAAAGGTGTCGGTGGCATGGCGACCAAAGAAGAGGACGTAGTCACCACCCTTTTCGTGGCAAATACCCACACACAACTGCTGTTCTTCACGACCGATGGAATGGTCTACAAGCTTAAGACATGGCGTTTGCCGCAGGGCTCGCGCACCTCAAAGGGTAAGGCGATCGTCAACATCCTGCCGATCCCGCCAGGTGTGTCGATTGCAGCGATTATGCCGGTAGACCGCGACGAAAAAGACTGGGCTGATCTACAGATCATGTTCGCAACTTCCGCTGGAACTGTCCGCCGTAACCGTTTGTCAGACTTCACAAATGTCATGCGCAACGGCAAGATCGCGATGAAATTCGAGGATGATCACGCCAATACAAAACTGATCAACGCACGCATTTGCAGCGACGACGACGATGTGATGCTCACCACGGATTCAGGCCGCGCAATTCGTTTTCGCTCCACTGATGTGCGGGTGTTCAATAGCCGCGCTTCGACGGGTGTACGCGGTATCAGACTGACCGGCGACGACACGGTCGTGTCGATGTCAGTGATCCGACATTCCGATGCCGATCCACAGGAACGTGTCGCCTATCTCAAGATGCGCCGCGCGATGGCGGGTCTGGCCGATGATGCGGAAAACGAAGACGACGAAGACGCGCCAGCAGGTGCTATCACGCCGGAACGCTATGCTGAAATGTCGGCGGCTGAAAACCTGATCCTGACAATCTCTGCCGCTGGCTCGGGCAAGCTGTCCTCAAGCCACGACTACCCGCTTCGCGGACGCGGCGGCATGGGTGTCATGGCAATGGACAAGGCGATGCGCGGCGGCGCGCTTGTGGCGTCCTTCCCCGTGGAACTAGACGATCAGATCATGCTCGCCACCTCCAAGGGCCAATCAATCCGCGTGCCTGTCGAAGGGATTTCGTTCCGCTCGCGCAGTGCTGGCGGCGTCAAAGTGTTTGATACCGGCAAAGGAGAAGTTGTCGTGTCGGTCGCATGGATCGCCGAACAGGGTGACGAGGACG
>CALAGN010000079.1 GCA_937891785.1 uncultured Octadecabacter sp. | reverse complement strand
AAACGTGGTGGCGGACAAAGCGACCGTTAGTTGCGACTCTGAGAATTGCAGCTATCTCATATAGCGCGGACCTACAATTCATTCGCACACAGAGACGGTGGGTCCGAGCGTAAAGGCCATGGTGTTGTCGCGTTCGGCTGGAGACCAAACTTAGCTTTGGGGTTAGGAAGATTATGCCTCAAGCTGCGTGACCAGTCGCGGTAAATCGCGGATGGAGTCGATCACATGATCTGCGCCCGCATCCTTAAGCAAGCGTGTCGCATGGTCACGCAATACAGCAATCTCGGGCTCTGACATCGCTGCCAATTCTTCCAGAGTCTTGCCGACAGCATTCCCCGAGAGCGCCAATCCAACCGTGACACTGCCTGCCGATACGCCCTCTGCAATCCCGGGCGCCGTGTCGTCGACTTTGAGGATCGCAGCAGGCGGGTAGACCGCCAGATCGACCATGCATTTGTAGATGCCCAACGGCCCAGGTCGACCCTCAGCCAGATCATCTGAACAGACCAGATTGTCGGGGCGATAGCCTTGCGCCGCAGCCACTGGGAGAACGCGCTGCATGATGGACCGCGTGTATCCTGTGGTTGAGCCAACCTTCATACCGCGCCCGCGCAGGTCGGCTATGGTCTCTATTGTGCCGGGGATCAGGTTCGCATAATCGGCCGCAACGGTTTCATTCATGGGGACAAAGACTTTGAAAATCGCATCCACATCCGCGTCGTTTGGGGCTTTTCCGTACTTTTCCAACCATTGGCGTGTGATCAGAGGCACCTGCAAGAGCGCGTGAATATGGTCCCACTTTGCAGCCCCCATCGGCGCGCGGGCTTCTTCTACGGTGATCTCGATCCCAAACTCAGCCATGGCCTTGATGAAGGCCCCCATTGGCGCGAAGGATCCGAAGTCAACGGTGGTTCCCGCCCAGTCGAAGATCGCGGCTTTGAACTTTGTCATGTCATTCCAATCTAAAGAAGTTTTAGGAGACACGCTTTCCTGCACTCCAAGTTTCTTGCAAAACGGGTGTCTGGTCGTGGAGATCAAAGCGGATAATGTCCGCCCGTTGACCAATTGCCAATGCCCCACGATCAAGAAGGCCGACGGCCTGCGCCGGGGCGTTTGTGACAGTCCGCATACCGCGTGCACGGTTTCCCCAGATATCTCCGAGCTGAACGGCGGCCATCAGCAAACCTGCCGGCACATAATCGGAAGACAGAATGTCCAGCCGATCAATCTGCGCGAGTTCGACCGCCGCGACGTTGCCAGAATGTGAACCTCCGCGGATCAGGTTGGGGGCGCCCATGATCGTGGCAATGCCATTGGCATGACAGGAATCAGCCGCAGCAACTGTGGTCGGGAATTCGGCCATTCGGACGCCATATGAATGGCTTGTGCTCACTTGATCTGCCGTCGTGTCGTCATGGCTTGCCAAGGTCGCGCCAAGCCGTTTGGCAGCAGCCACAGTTGCTGCCTCATGCTTGGTGCCAAGCTGCGCCTGAAGCCCATAGAGAAATTCAATATAGGCGTCCCATTGGTCATCCGAGTATTTCCGCTTCCCGCGGATATAGGTTTCAAACTTAGAGATATCGACAAATTGACGCTGCCCCGGCGTGTGATCCATCATCGACACGATCCCGATGCGATCCTTGCTTGAAAATTCATCAAGCTCATCAATAAGCGTTTCGGAACACACCTCTGCACGCAAATGAATGTGGTGACTGATCCGCAAAAGACCCGCAGCGCGGACAGCCATGATTTCGTCGGTCATCTGGCGGGCGTATTTGGGATAACCGGAACCTGTATTTGACACGATAGAGCCAACGCGGATCGCATCAAAAACTGTCGTAATCCCCGCCCCAGCCAATTCACGGTCATGCGCCAGAATTGCAGCGCGAAAGGGCCAACTGACTTTGGGGCGCGGCTCTAGATGGCGCTCGACGTTGTCGGTGTGCAATTCCACGAGACCGGGCGCGAGGTAATCGCCCTCCATATCATTCGCCCCTTTTGGAACGGACCTGCCTTGGGCGATATCTGTGATAAATCCGTCTGCGATAGCCAGCGACCCCGTGACCACTTCATCATTCAAAATCAGGCGGGCATTGGCGAAAATTATCTGGTCTGTCATATGATTGTCACGCTGATTTGGCAGAGGCTGTGCATCTGCGGAGGAACGAAATGTTTGAACGATATGCCATATTCTACACACCGACCGGCGCCTTGGCCGACTTCGGGGCAAAGTGGCTGGGCTGGGATAGCGCCCATGGCCGTGCTCAAGTTCAGCCGGAAATTACGGGCATCGACGTGCCGACCATAACGCAGACCCCGCGCAAATACGGGCTGCATGGCACCTTGAAAGCGCCGTTTAAACTGGCCCAAGGATGTGACTTGGCCCAATTGCAGGACGTGGCTGCCGGTTTTGCGGCTGGGCAACCTCAATTTGAGATTGGTGCGCTCGCGCTGCGGCATGACAGTGGCTTTGTGGCGTTGCGACCGCGCAGCCAACAGGTCGAACTGCGTGACTTCGCTGCGGCGACGGTCATCGCGTTTGATTGGTTTCGCGCAGCCCTCACGGATGCCGATATTGCGCGCCGCCGAGAGACCAACCTGACCCCGCGCCAAGACCAACAGATGTTGGACTGGGGGTATCCCTTCATCTTTGATGATTTCCATTTTCACCTGACGCTGAGCGGTAGCATGGGTGCCAACGAGGCAGCCCAAGTGATTGACGCTCTCACCCCACGTTTGGAAAGCATCGTGCCGACCCCTTTCGTGATCGATGCAATCACGCTGATGGGGCAAGACGATCGGGGTATGGTTCACCAGATCCATCGCTACACCTTGACTGGATAAAGGCGGTCCAGCGCTGCCTGCACCGTCTGATCAAGCGGCCCGCTATTGTCGAGGTGAAGGGCATTAATGCCATCGGGCAAGGCCGCAGACGCACGGTCAAGCCGCCCGGCGATCTGTGTGGCCGTCTCGCGGCCGCGGGCGACCAGCCTTGCAGCAAGCACTTCTCGGGCAGCCGTCAGATTTATGACCTCAAATCGTGCAAAACGGACTTTGGCCCCGATCAGCGCCGCACGTGACAGGTTCGCCAGCACATCGCGCCCGTCTTGCAGTTGCGCCTCAACGGTTGCAGGGATCGCGTAATGCAGGCCATGCGCCTCCCAACTCAGCGCAAAATCTCCGGCAGCCATGCGCGCTTGAAAATCGGGCTGAGTCACCCCGACAAAATCCTCGCCGCCTGCATCACTGGGGCGGGTGATCACGCGACGGGCCAGAACGATGCGCGGATCGCATGCCGCCACCCCCTGCATGACGCTGTCTTTGCCCACACCTGACGGACCGACAACGGCGATAAAGCGCCCCGTCATGCTGCAGGACCCATTGTAAACTTAGTCATGTCAAACTGGCGGTCACAGATTTCGTCGCGCGCAGCATGATCGTGGAAGATTCCGATGATCGCAGCGCCGCGCGTTTTGGCCTCGGCGATCATGGCCAGCACCGTGGCGCGGTTTGTCGGATCAAGGCTGGCTGTCGGTTCATCCAGCAACAGCGCCGGATAGGGAAATGCAAAACCACGCGCAATGTTGACCCGTTGCTGTTCGCCACCCGAAAACGTGGTCGGGCTTAGTGCCCAAAGCCGCTGTGGAATGTTCAGTCGGGTGAGCAAAGTTTCAGCCTGCGTCCGCGCTGCATCTGCGTCGGTTCCCGTGGCCAACAAGGGCTCTGCCACGACATCGAGCGTAGAGACACGCGGCACAACCCGCAGGAACTGGCTGACATAGCCTAATGTGCGTCGCCGTAGTTGGATGATCTCGCGCGGGGCGGCGCGCGCTACATCCACATCACCAACCATGATCCGGCCAGACGCTGTGAGGTAGTTACCATAGATCATCCGCATCAAGGTGGATTTCCCCGCCCCCGACGCGCCGACCAGTGCTACACATTCGCCCGCCGAAACCGTCAAGGATGCGCCTTGCATCACAGGAATTTCAGCCGTGCCCTGATTGTGCAGCACAAAGGATTTCGAGACATTTTCAATAGAGATCATTCGCTCACACCTGCAAGACAGAGGACACAAGAAGCTGCGTATAGGCATGTTGCGGATCGTCCAGCACCTGATCCGTCAGCCCGGTTTCAATCACATGGCCATCTTTCATCACCATCAGCCGATCTGCCAGCAAGCGCACAACAGCCAAGTCATGGGTGACGATAATCGCGCTGAGGTTCATCTCGCGCACGAGGCCGCGCAGCAGATCGAGCAGTCGCGCCTGCACCGATACATCAAGCCCGCCGGTGGGCTCATCCATGAACACCAGTCGTGGCCCTGTCACCAGATTGCGCGCGATTTGTAGGCGTTGCTGCATCCCGCCAGAAAAGGCGGTGGGACGATCATCGATCCGGTCCTCGGTGATCTCCACGCGCCCGAGCCAATCGATTGCCTCGTTGCGAATGTCGCCGTAGTGGCGCGCATTGACGGCCATCAGGCGCTCGCCCACGTTGCCGCCCGCGCTGACATTCATCCGCAGCCCGTCGCGGGCATGTTGATGAACGAACGCCCAGTCGGTGCGCCCCAGCATACGCCGTTCGGGTTCCGACATGGTGATGGTATCACGCAGACCCTGGGCACGGGTGTCAAAGCGCACGGCCCCGCGATCAGGCGTCAGGTGCCCTGCTAGACAGTTTAGCAAGGTGGACTTGCCCGACCCGCTTTCGCCGACGATCCCCATCACCTCTCCGGGGTAAAGATCAAACGACACATCCGCGCAGCCAATTCGCGACCCGTAGAATTTGGCTATGGTTTCAACTTGCAACAACGGGGTCATGCCGCGTCCTCCTTGTATGGAACGCCTTGGGCTCCGACATGGCCCTGCTTGCGGCGGGTCGCGCAGTAATCCGTGTCGGAACACATGAACATGCGCCCACCGGCATCATCCACGATCAGCTCGTCCAGATAGCTGTCTTCGGCCCCGCACAGATCACAGGCGTGATCGGCTTTGGTGGGCTGGAACGGATAGTCATCGAAATCGAGGCTGACGACCTGCGTGTAGGGTGGGATTGCATAGATGCGCTGTTCGCGCCCCGCGCCAAACAATTGAATGCCCGCCATTTCAAGTTTCGGATTGTCGAACTTCGGAATGGGTGACGGGTCCATTACATAGCGTCCCTCGACCTTGACGGGATATGCATAAGCGGTGGCGATATCACCGTGCTGGCTGATGTCTTCATACAGCTTCACATGCATTAGTCCGTATTCTTCAAGGGCATGCATCTTGCGGGTCTCCACCTCTGACGGCTCAAGAAAGCGCAGAGGTTCGGGGATCGGGACCTGGTAGACGAGGATCTGATCAGCGCGGAGGTCCTGCTCGGGGATGCGATGGCGGGTTTGGATTACGCTAGCCTCTGACGTGGCCTCGGTCACAGCGACCCCTGCGGTCTTTTGAAAGAACCGCCTGATCGACACCGCGTTGGTCGTGTCATCGGCCCCTTGGTCGATCACCTTAAACGTATCATCGGGCGTCAGCACAGCAGCCGAAACCTGAACGCCACCCGTGCCCCAGCCGTAAGGCATCGGCATCTCACGGCTCGCGAATGGCACCTGATAGCCGGGAATCGCCAGCCCCTTCAGGATGGCACGACGGATCATGCGTTTTGTTTGTTCGTCGAGGTAGGCAAAGTTGTAGTCGCTCATTGTGCCGCCTCCCGGCTGATATTGTCCTGCGCCTCGCGGCGCAGCTTGCGGATCAGTTCCAATTCTGACTGGAAATCGACGTAATGGGGCAGCTTGATGTGTTCTAAGAACCCTGTCGCTTGAATGTTATCGCTATGATAAAGAACAAATTCTTCGTCCTGTGCGGGGGCGCCAAGGTTATCCTCGCCCAGCTCTTTCCAGCGCAAAGCACGGTCGACCAAGGCCATGGAAATCGCTTTGCGTTCCGTCATACCGAACACCAATCCATAGCCGCGCGTGAACTGTGGTGGCTGCGTTTTGGAGCCTTGAAACTGATTGACTGTTTCACATTCCGTCACCGTGATTTCGCCAATCTCGATAGCAAAGCCAAGCTCAGGGATATCCATTTCAACGGCCACGGCCCCGATGCGTAACTCGGCGACAAAGGCGTGGTTGCGCGCGTAGCCGCGCTGGGTCGAGTATGCCATGCCAAGGATGAACCCTTCATCCCCCCGCGTTAGCGATTGCAGGCGCAAGGCGCGGCTGGCGGGCAACTCCAGCGGGGTGCGCGTCAGGTCGTCTGGTATGTCTGCGCCTGTGGGCTCGCTCTGGATCAAATTCTCGCGGTCCAGAAAGGACATGATATGCGGGGTTGCAGTCTGATTGTGCGCGACAACGGGGGCGTCGCCCACTTCACCATCAGCGGCCAGTTTGAAGTCCAACAAACGGTGGGTATAATCAAACGTCGGCCCAAGAACCTGACCACCTGGCGCGTCCTTGAACGTCGCAGAGACGCGCCGGTCGCAGGCCATGTCTTCGGTGTCAATCGGGTTTGATCCGCCAAAGCGCGGCAGCGTCGTGCGGTAGGCGCGGATCAAAAAGATTGCCTCGATCAGGTCGCCGCGCGCTTGCTTGATCGCCAAAGCGGCAAGGTCCGGATCATAAAGCGAGCCTTCGGCCATGACGCGGTTAACGGCGAGCGTCATCTGCGTGCGGATTTGCGCAACGCTCAGCTCTGGAACGGAGGTGTCGCCGCGACGTTCCTCTGCCAGCCAAGCGTGGGCGTTATCAATGGCGCGTTCGCCACCTTTTACCGCTACATACATCAGCCAACCCTCGTTGTGCGTGGCAGCGCCGCAAGGCGGTCGTCGCAGGTGAAAATGAAATCCAGACCAAGCGGAAACTGGGCTGCGTTGGTTTCGAAAGCTCGTGTGTCGGGCAAGGACAATGTGGTCTTTTCCTTGATCCCCGGCCCACGCATGACTACGCCGTCATGGGATAGGCTTTGACGTTCGACAATCACTGTGGCCGACCTGTCGGGGTATTCGGCTGTCCCAAGCGGGAAATCAGCCAACGACAGCGCATCCCACGCTCCAAGCGCAAACATTGCGTCTTGAGCCGCTACAAAGGGTGCGCCCGTGTGAAATGTGATCCAGTCGCGCACTTGCGGCATGTCGTGGCTGAGCGCCAGATGGATCGGCGTCTCGGGATCACATAATGTAAGCACCACAACACCTGCCGCCACGCTCATGGGTGATGGAGGCTTTGCGCCGCTCACATCAACAATATCGCCGGGGCGCGCCATTGCCGTCATCACCGCGCGAAATGCGTAGGATGCATCAATGGGCAGATCGGCAAAACCACCCTCTAAGACTTGAGCCTGCATCAATCCTCCCCCCGCACTATCGTGAAAAATTCGACCTTGGTTGCCGCGGCTTTCGCGGCGCGCTCGGACTTGTGGGCTGTCACGGCATCACGCAATGGGGTCAACAGACCCGCCTCGACCGTATCCGCTGCATCCGTCTGCATCAGTGCATCAACCAGAGCCGCCTTTAGGGCGTGGTCCTTGCTTCTACCTTGGACATAGCCGTGTCCAACCGTCCCATCCGGCAGCTTGACCGAGGCCCGGGTCACACTCATCTCGCCCAGATTGAAAGCCGCGCCAATTGCCCCCGCACGGCCCCGCACCATGACTCCACCAATCTCGGGGCTGCGCAGAACCGTATATTCGGGGGCCATATCCATCGTCGCCCAATAGCGCGCAACATCGGCGGATGCGGCCTTGGCCATAAGGCCAAGCCAGCTTTTGCGGGATGCGTACGGGTCGCTCATCATATTCATCTAGACATCTTTCAGGTATTCTATACAACTATACAAATAATACCTATGCGCCCCGATTCTGCCAATCCCCCAAAGTGTGAAGTTTTGATGACATGACCCCCCGCACGCCGATCTGGAAAGCCATCGCCACGTCCCTGCGGGGTGATATTGCCGAGGGCCTGTACACCGAAGGCGACAAGCTGCCGACAGAAGCGGTTCTTGCCGCGCGCTTTGGTGTGAACCGGCATACCGTGCGTCAGGCTTTGGCGGCTTTGGCAGATGAAGGGATCGTGCATGCGCGACGCGGCGCGGGCGTTTTTGTCACGACAACGCCCACCGACTATCCCATCGGTCGCCGCGTTCGGTTTCACCAAAACCTGACAGAAGCAGGCCGCAGCCCCGCCAAAAAGGTTCTCTTGTTGGAAACCCGAACGGCGCATGCATCCGAGGCCGTAGCCCTGCAGCTTGAAAACGGCGCAAATGTTCATGTCTTTGAGGGGCTGTCGCTGATGGAAAACCAGCCCATCGCACTGTTTCGCAGCGTCTTTCCTGCCGGCCGATTGCCCGACCTGCTGGATCATCTACGCAATAACCCTTCTGTGACAGCGGGTTTGGCGCAATCGGGCGTGGCGGATTTCACGCGCGCCTCCACCCGCGTGAATGCAAAGCTTGCGACGGCGACACAGGCGCTTCATCTGCGCATCGCCGAACATGCGCCTATCTTGCGGACCATCAGCGTGAATGCCGCCCCCGACGGCAGCCCCGTTGAGGTCGGGCGGACTTGGTTTGCCGGAGACAAGGTCACGCTGACGCTTTCGGGCACGTAGCAGCCCCTTCATAGCGTTCAAGAAAGGCCTCTGCGCTTAGAGCGCGGAAGTCCTCCAGCGCAGTTCGCAATGCGTCATGGGGCCAGTCCCACCATGCCAAAGCCAGCAACCGATCAGAAATATCAGACGTAAAACGCGCCCGCAGCGGGACAGCGGGGATTCCAGCGACAATCATATATGGCGGGACATCTTTCGTCACGATGGCGCCGCCTGCAATGACAGCGCCATGGCCGATTGTTACCTCTGGCCTGACTTGCGCACCGTGACCTAGCCATGTGTCGTGCCCGATGACCGCGCGCCGCGCGCGTCTGTGGTCGAACCAAGCGTCATCATGTTCCGCATCGTCAAAGTAGTCGCCCGACCGATAGTGAAAGTGATGCAGGCTGGCCTTGTCCATCGGGTGATCTGTGGCTCCGATCCGCACAAAGGCGGCGATATTTGCGAATTTCCCCACGGTGGCATTGGCAATGTCACAGGATCGGTCGCAATAGGCATAGTTGTCAAAGTGGCTGTGCGCCAATCGGGTGCCGCGCCCGATCTCAACATATTTGCCAAAGGTCGCGTCCTTTACTTCGCAATCGGGATGCAGAAAGGGCGTGTCTGCGGTGAGCCGTGCCATCAGTGTCCACCCTCATCGCCCTTGATCAACTTGCGACGCAGCCAGCCGGACAGGGTGTCCATCGCCATGACCAGAAGGATAATCAGGACGATGTAATACGTGACCTCTTCCCAATCCTTCTGGGTGGCAATGGCTTGGGTCAACAGCAGGCCGATCCCGCCGCCCGTGATCGCGCCGATAATCGTGGCAGAGCGTGTGTTGGATTCAAGGTAGTAAAGGACTTGGCTCAGCAAAACCGGCATCATTTGCGGGAACACACCAAAACGGTAACGTTGCACGGGCTTGGCCCCCGTCGAAGCGACCCCTTCGATTTGCTTGTCATCTACATTCTCAAGTGCCTCAGAGAACAATTTACCGAAGGTGCCGGTATCCGTCAGCAAGATAGCAAGTGATCCAGTCAGCGGACCTGGGCCAAAAGCGCGGCTGAGCACGATGGTCCATATCAACGCGTCCACTCCGCGCAGAAAGTCGAACAGGCGCCGTGCCACAAAGCGCAAAGGGCCCAGCGGGGTAAAATTACGTGCCGCAAAAAAGGATAGTGGCAAAGCAACGATCGCCGCACCAAACGTGCCCAAGAACGCCATCAGCAGCGTTTCAAACAACGCCCAAAACACATCCCCGTGCCGCCACATCTTGTTGGTCCAAAATTCTTGCCAGACGGCACCCGCTTCTCCGCTATATACCTTGGCCGCCAGCTGGGCTGGCCCCATGTCGTAGTACGGACTGTCGAGGGTGAAAAAGAACAGCTCCCACCCAAGGCTGTATTTGAACACTTCGGCACGCGCGCGGGTGATCGTGAACCGCCCTGCATCCGTCTCGATCATGACGCGGTTTTTGGATGCATTGATGTAATCTGGTAGATTACCGTCCGGAAACACCGCATTGACGCCTGTTCCGTCAGGCCGGGCTGTCACAAGCCCATAGCCGGGAATGTCGTAGCTGACCTGCGCACCCAAAGTGATGATATGCCCCTCGCCCAGATCGACCACCGTGGCATCGCCCAGGCTGACCCAATCAGGTGCGGTGCCCTCGGGATATTCGCCCTTGCGTTCACCCTCGACCGAGATCGTCAAAGACCCATTACGGTTATCTTGTGCGACATGGGTTTTGTAGCTGTAGCTGTCAGACACCAGTGTGCGGGCGTTGTCGACATTGATCCGCTCGCTCAGACCCGCCACGTCAAAGGATACGAAGATATAAGCGAAATAGGCCAGAATGATCAAAGGCAGTGCAACGGCGGCGCGTTTCTTGAGATGAAACTGCGCAACGGTCGCGGCATGAAGGGTCGCGGTTGTCATAAGGTCACCTGTGTGTTTGCAGCACCGTGGGTCAGTCGATTGCGAAAGAGACCAGACAGCTGATCCACCACGACAATGGTCAAAAATAACAGAATAAAGATCGCCGCGGCCTCGTCGTATTTGCCGACCCCCCAGCTCATAGTATTGCGCAGGTCATAGCCAATGCCGCCCGCACCGACAAAACCAAGGATGGCCGAGGCGCGGATGTTGATTTCGAACCGCAGTAACGCATAGCTCAGGTAATTCGGCGCAACTTGCGGGATTACGCCAAACCACATCCGTTGCGTCCAGCTCGCGCCAACAGAGGCCAGCCCTTCGACGGGTTTCAACGATGCGTTTTCATTCACTTCCGAAAACAATTTTCCCAAGGCGCCGACGGAATGCAGGGCAATCGCGATCATCGCAGGCACAGGTCCGCCGCCCAACATAAAGATGAGAACCAGTGCGATGACGATTTCAGGAATGGCCCGCAGGATATCAAGCAGCCGTCGCAGCGGGTTAACCAGCCATGGCACAGGCGCAAAGCCGCGCGTCACAAGCAGTGACATCACCAACCCCAGCAACCCACCGATCAGAGTTGATGCTGCTGCAATATTGATCGTCTCAATCAAAGACGGGAAGTACTCGACCAAGTATCCGGGCATCAAAGGGGCGCGATCAATTGCCTCGCCGAACATGGCTGCAGGGAAATCGAAGATGTTGCTGATGCCAACCCAAAAGCCGCCCGCATTGCGGCTGTCCGCTGTGTAAAAGCCCGACACCAGCAGGGCCAAAAACACCACAAGCATGACAAAACTCATCTGCCGCTTTTTCTTGATCTGCGCAAGATAGGCGTCGCCGACCGCGGCGGTCTGAACAACGTTTACTATTTTATCTGCCATGCTCTGCCCCGCATAAATAACTGGCCCCGGAAGATCCGGAGCCAGCAAACATAATGAAAATTCGTTTATTTAGTTTGATTGCGCCAAGCGGGCCGCCACGATGGACGTGTAGGCGTTATGAGTGATTGGGTCGAAACCGCTGACTTCACCACCGGCCAACGCTGCCGCACACTCCGGGTCAGTCTCGCCCAACGTGTCGATGATCTCTGTCACGGTCGCGCGGACATCATCAGGCAGGGCGTTGCGCAGAACAACAGGCTCGCCCGGGATCAGTTTTGAACGCCAGATTTCTTGTATGTCGTTCATATCGACCAGACCCGCGTCCACCGCTTTGCGCAGCGCACCGAACGTGTAGCCGTCTTCCCAGTTGCCCTGACCATCGGTCCAGGTCACGCCGGCATCGACATCACCGTTGCTTACGGCAACGATCGTCTGCTCGTGACCGCCAGTGAATTTGACTTCACCGAAATAATCACCGCTATCCATTGACGCACCGATCAGATCGGGGATCTCAACAGAGGGGATCAGGTAGCCAGAGGTCGAATTGGGATCACCAAATCCAAACACCTTGCCCTGTAGGTCCTCAAGCGAGGTCACACCGCTATCGATGCGTGCGAAACCGACGGAATAATATCCGGTGGAGCCGTCTACGTTCACCTTCACAAGGATCGGCGTCACAGCAGTTTCATCGGCGACATAAACCGCAGCGTAGGACGATGGTCCCATCAGCGACAGATCAATTGTGCCGCCCAAAAGGCCCTGAATAACACCGTTGTAATCTGCAGGAGCAAACAGTCGTGTCGGTACGCCAAGGGCGTCTTCGATCGTGCTGCGCAAACATTCGTTGCTGTTCATGCGGTCTTGGGCATTTTCGCCACCCAGAATACCGATGCGGAATTCATCAATGACATGACCGTCGGCCATCGCAGCCCCTGCCAGCGTTGTCGTCAAAAGGGCAAGTGTGATCGTCTTTTTCATCTGAGGTCTCTCTTGATTGATGCACCCCGCCGTGTTGGGGTGCGGGGATAATTCGTTTGGCGCTACTGCGCGGCGACATCGGCCAATACTTTTGGGGCCGGGTAGGTTGTTTCAATCTGGGTTGATGTTGTCGCTTCCGAAAAGCTGGCATCAGCGCCATAAATTTCGCGGGCTGCGCCGGTCGTCAGGTCTTCTGGTAAACCGTCAAAGACGATCCGACCGTCGCGCATGCCGATGACGCGGTCGCAATAGCAGCGCGCCGTGTCCAGCGTGTGTAGGTTGGCAATCACTGTGCGGCCGTCCTGTTCGTGAATGTCGCGCAGCGACTGCATCACGATCTGCGCATTCATTGGATCAAGAGAGGCGATCGGCTCATCCGCCAAAATGATCTGGGGGTCTTGCATCAATGCCCGCGCAATAGCGACGCGTTGCTGCTGACCGCCTGACAAGGCCTCGGCCCGCTTTGGGGCATGCTCTGCGATCCCGAGACGTTCCAGAATGTCGATGGCGCGGTGGATGTCTTCGTCAGGATAAAGGTTGAACATAGTCGACAAAGTCGACCGTCGATTCAAAGTGCCGTGCAGGACGTTCGATACGACATCCATGCGGGGGACGAGGTTGAACTGTTGGAAAATCATGGCGCATTGCGACTGCCAACTGCGCTTGGCGGCACCGCGCAAAGCCGTCACATTCAAACCGTCAAACGCAATCTCGCCTGAAGAGGCATCCGTCAGCCGGTTCAACATCCGCAGAAGCGTCGACTTACCTGCACCAGAGCGCCCGATAATGCCGATCATCATGGGCCTATCCACAATGAAACTTGCCGCATCCACAGCACAGTTGGCGCCAAAGTTTTTAGTGACCCGATCAAATTTTAGCATAGCAGCCCCCATATGTTGGGGCGTTGTTACGCAGTGATTGATTCAATTTTATGTTGGTTTGATTAAACTTATGTAACAAGACCAGCGACCGGACTCATCGCAAGCGCTTTCAAGTGTCCCAACACGATTTAAGGATGGCGAAGGGAAATTGGCGTCATCACATTCCTTCGAATGTCCGCTTCTTGGGGCGGTTTCAACCGGCCGAAGCAACACTCTAGCCTTTGGGGAGGTGACGCCTTGGACCGCGTGCGGGCTGGGGATAGCGCTACACTTTACGGCAGACGCTTAGTCGCATATTTGATGGTGCAGCCGATTGCTGCCCGGCAACTGCTAGCAGATCCGATCGCCCGCGGCCAAGGCTTCCTAACGCGCTTTCTGATCACGGAGCCGCCCAACGCCATTGGCACGCGGTTGGGCCAAGCGGAGGGCAGTGTAGCAGGAGTAGGAAGTGCAGCGGCGTCGGCGCACCTTTCTGAAGTGCTTAATCAACCCCTACCTACAAAAGAGAACAGCCCCCAAGAACTTGAGCCCCGCTTTATGTCGCTTTCTGCCGAGGCCAAAAAGTTGTTGGTTGGTTTTTATCAGGCGATTGAAAAAGAACAGGCCCTCGGCGGTTCTTTTGAACAATTGAAATCCTTTGCTTCCAAGTCATCCGAGCAGGCCGCAAGCAAGGCAAGTGATTGACCCCGTGCTGCATGGGCGTAATGTCGCGAAAAATGTTTAGCCAACGAGGGTGCTATGCTGTCCAACGGTCGTTCTTACCTTGCCATTCCCGGTCCATCGGTCACGCCGGATCGAGTCCTGAACGCAATGCACCGCCCCGCGCCCAATATCTATACCGGCGAACTGATCGATATGACCTACAGCCTCATGCCGGACCTGCGTGCCGTCGCCCGCACCGATCATCATGTGGCGATCTATATCGCGAATGGCCATGGCGCATGGGAAGCCGCACTCAGTAACGTCGTGAGCGCTGGTGACACGGTTCTTGTGCTGGCCACGGGGCGGTTTGGCCACGGTTGGGGCGAAATGGCTGACGGGCTAGGGGTCCATGTCGAGACGCTGGATTTTGGCAATTCCGGCGCGTTTGATCTGGGTATAGTTGCGCAGACCCTTGCCCAAGATACGGACGGTCGGATCAAGGCTGTTCTGGCGGTATATGTGGATACTTCGACCAGCGTTCGGAACGATATCAAGGGGTTGCGCGATGTGATGGACGCTACGGGCCACGATGCGTTGTTGATGGCTGATTGCATCGCCTCGCTTGGATGTGACCGCTTCGAGATGGACGCATGGGGCGTCGATGTGACGATAGCGGCCAGCCAAAAGGGGCTGATGACGCCGCCGGGACTGGGGCTGGTATGGTTCAATGACAAAGCGGCGGCCGTGCGTGCGCAGATGCCGCGTGTCAGCCGTTATTGGGATTGGCAGCCGCGCGCCAATCCCGAAGGCTATTGGCAGCTTTTTGATGGCACAGCGCCTACGCATCATCTTTATGGGCTGCGCGCAGCACTTGATATGATCAAGGAAGAAGGGCTGGAAAACGTCTGGACCCGCCACGCGGTGCTGGCTCGCACGATTTGGGCCGCCTGTGATTGCTGGGGGCAAGGTGGGCCGCTGACGTTGAACATCGCCGATCCGGCGCAGCGCTCGCACGCGGTCACGTCAATCTGCATCGGATCTCCTGACGGGGATCGGTTGCGCGCCTGGATGGAGGACGTCACGGGCGTGACCCTTGGGATCGGGCTGGGTCGTGAACCGACCGACGCCTATTTCCGCATTGGTCACATGGGACATGTGAACGCGCATATGGTGCTAGGAGTCCTGGGCAGCCTGGATGCGGGCCTTAAAGCCCTGAATATCCCGCATGGGGATGGCGCGTTGCAATCGGCTGCCAATGTCGTCGCCGCTGCATCCATAGCCCCCTAAGATCCGTCCGCGCCACGTGATCAATTGGTTGACGAGCGCTGCAGTGAGCAACATCCACAGCCCGCCAAGAACTAATGCAATCGTCAACAGCATCATGAACAACAACAAGCCAAACGGCTCAAGAAAGGCGTTGGTGTAGTTTTCGACGGATTGTTGCTGGTCACGATCTGACATGCTGGCCCTTTGTCCTGCGAACAACACTAGCAGCCGGTCGCGAAAAATCACCTAACGCTTTCGTGCGTCGTCCAATGCGGCTGGAAGGGCAGCGGCCAAAGCATCTAGATCAGCAGGCATGCCACAGCTGATGCGAATGCAGCGGTCTTGCGGGGCGACAAACGGCATGCGCACAAATATACCACGCGCAATAAGGCCTGAAAGAGCGGCGCGCGCAAAATTACCGCCCTCACAGCAGTCAATCGCGACAAAGTTTGTGGCAGACGACAGGGCGGTTAACCCGTTGTCAGCAGCAATCTGGCCGATACGCTTGCGGGCGGTATCTACCTGCGCGTGCACATGCGCTAGCCAGTCCTGATCAGCCAAGGCGGCCAGCGCGCCGGTCTGTGAAATCCTGTTCATCCCGAAATGATTGCGCACTTTGTTGAAGGCATTGATCAGTGGCGTGGGGCCAATCGCATAGCCCACCCGCGCGCCCGCCATCCCGTATCCCTTGGAAAAGGTGCGCATCCGGATCACGCGGCTATCGGTCGGGTCAATCTTGGGGGCGGTGCCCTCGGGGGCCAGCTCGATATAGGCCTCGTCCAGCACCAGCAGCGCATGCTCAGGCACCGCATTGATCATGGCCGTGATCGTTGCCGCGTCATGGTATGTGCCCATCGGATTGTCGGGGTTGGCGATGTAGATCAGCTTGGCGCTGACCTCGCGGGCCTTGTCGATCAGTTGGTCAGGGTCTTCAAAATCGCCAGTATAGGGCACCTGATGCAGCACGCCGCCAAAACCCGCCACGTGATAATTGAACGTCGGATAGGCGCCCGCACTTGTGACAACGGCGTCACCGCGGCCGATGATCAGACGCACCAACAGGCCCAACAGCGTGTCGATACCTTCGCCGATCATGATATGTTCAGGTGCGATACCGTGATGCGCGGCCAAGGCCATGCGTAGATCGTGGCTTTCGGGGTCGGCATACATCCAGACATCGCTGGCCGCAGCCTTCATCGCGGCGACGGCTTTGGGCGAGGGTCCAAAGACCGATTCATTGGCACCCAAACGGGCGGCAAACGGTGCGTTTCGTGCGCGCTCCTGTGCTTCTGGTCCAACGAACGGAACCGAGGAGGGCAGGGCGGCGGCAAGCGGGGTCAGGCGTGGGTCATCACTCATGGGGGGAGATAAGCGCGGCTTGACCCCTATGAAAAGCATTTAATGCGCGCTTAGTTGAGAATAGATCGCAACAATGGGGATTTCCCACTGATGAAACTGACAAGGCGCGGCTTTCTGGCCACATCATGCGCGGCGATGACCGTGCGTGCCCTGCCAACACTGGCAACTCGCGCAGGCGGGCGGCGCATCCTGACGCTGGTCTATGACAAAGGGCTGGGAATGATGCGCGCGGTGGAAAAAGTCATTCCCTAGGCGCGCATCATCTTAGATCTCGTTCAAACGGTCCAAAGCGGCGGACAATTGCGCGATTTCTTCTTCGCGCAAGGCCAGATTTGCCTTGGCCTCGGCGACGATTTCGTCAGGGGCAGAGGCGACAAAGTTGGGGTTGTTCAACCGGCCTCGCAATCCGCCCGCCTCTTTCTCGACTTTACCCAAGCTCTTGGTGATACGCTCTTTTTCCGCATCTACGTCAATGATATCGGCCAACGGCAGCGCGAATGTCGCGCCCGGTGTTGCCACGGTCAATGACCCTTTGGGGGCTGCGTCAACTGCCGTCATGCTGTCAATACGGGCAAGGCGTTTGATCATCATTTGATTGTTGTCCCAAGCCGTTTGCGCGGCCGCGTCGCTGTTCAATTGCAACACCGGAATCTTCAAGCCGGCAGGCACATTCATCTGCGCGCGGGCAGATCGCACACCTTCGATCATGGCGATGGTCCAGCCCAGTTCGGCGTCCGCCTCGGCATCAACCAAATCAGCCGCCGTATAGGTCGGCCAATCGGCGTGGACCAGCATTTTGGAACGGGTGCCCAAAGTGCCCCACAATTCTTCGGTAATGAACGGCATGATCGGGTGCAGCAGCACGAGGCACTGGTCCAAAACCCACGCCATTGTCGCTTGCGTTTCCGCCTTGGCGGCATCGTCGCCGTCCATCAACAGCGGCTTGGACAGTTCCACATACCAGTCGCAAACCTTGCCCCACACGAAGGCATAAAGCGCGTTGGCTGCATCGTTGAAACGGTAGGCTGTGAGGGCGGCGTCGACTTCTTCGCGCACGCGCCCCGTTTCGCCGACGATCCATTTGTTCACAGGCGCGGTCGGTGTTGGGATCGTGCCGTCACTGCCCACGGCGTCGTTCATTTCGGCAAAGCGGCAGGCGTTCCACAGCTTGGTGCCAAAGTTGCGATACCCTTTGATCCGGTCTTCGGAAATTTTCAGCACACCGCCAATAGCCGCCATTGCCGCATTGGACATGCGCAGGGCATCGGCGCCGTAAAGGTCAATCATATCAAGTGGATCAATGACGTTGCCACGAGTTTTCGACATCTTTTCACCCTTGGCGTCGCGCACAAGCTGGTGAAGGTAAACCGTGTGGAACGGATTTTCATGCAGCACCGCTTGGGACATCATCATCATCCGCGCAACCCAGAAGAACAGGATGTCCTGCCCTGTGATCAGCACGTCACCGGGGAAGTATTTCGCCAGTTCGTTGGTGTCCTCGGGCCAGCCGAGCGTGCCGAACGGCCAGAGGCCGGAAGAGAACCACGTGTCGAGGACGTCGGGGTCACGGGTCAGGGTGACAAGTTTGATTTCCGAGAGCATGCCACCTTCGGTAGAAGTATCGTTCATTTCATGGCTTAGACTGACAGCTGGTCTCTTTTGAAGATCACTAATTCTAATCGTGGCAGTGGTGCCGTAGATTGCCTGTGCTTGTTTGCGAGCGGCGGCTTCGTTTGGTGCGCAGATTTTAATTGCTTCCTCTTCGATTTCCCATTCGCGGTTAGCGAGTTTGGTTAGTTTCGGCCCATACCACACCGGAATCTGGTGCCCCCACCACAGCTGGCGCGAGATGCACCACGGCTCGATATTCTCGAGCCAGTGATAGAATACCTTTTCGCCCGATTCAGGGATGATTTTCACATGGCCTTGGCGCACGGATTCCAGCGCGGGGCCGACGATTTTGTCGGTGTCCACGAACCACTGATCGGTCAGCATTGGTTCGATCACCACTTTGGAGCGATCGCCAAACGGCTGCATGATCTTTTTGTTTTCGACGTAGGGCACCAGTTCCAGATGTTCGGAATTGGTTTCTGGGTCGATTGTTTTCACGAGGGTCGACACGGCCAACCCTTCGGCGGTGATATCGGCGACCACGCGTTTGCGCGCCTCGAAACGATCCAGCCCGCGGTATTCTTCGGGCACCATGTTCATCGCCGCAACTGACGCCTCGGTAAATTCAGCTTCGCCATTGGCAATCGCCTGCGCCATGACGGCCTCGTCAGCGTAGGGCGCCCCATCAGCGCGCATCGCACCCTTGGTGTCCATCAAATTATACATCGGAATGCCGCCGCGCTTGGCGACTTGGTAGTCGTTGAAATCATGCGCGCCGGTGATCTTCACGGCACCCGAACCGAAATCTTTGTCGGGATATTCGTCGGTGATGATCGGGATCAGCCGGCGATGTTCAGCCGGACCGACCGGAATTTCGCACAGTTTTCCGACAATCGACGCATAGCGTTCATCAGACGGATGCACCGCGACTGCACCATCGCCCAGCATGGTTTCAGGGCGGGTCGTGGCGATAGAAATGTAATCGCGCGTCTCGCGCAGGGTGACATTCCCGCCCTCGTCTTTTTCAACGTATTCATAGGTTTGCCCGTCTGCGAGCGGATATTTGAAGTGCCACATGTGGCCGTCGACTTCGGTGTTTTCGACCTCGAGATCGGAAATTGCCGTTTCGAAATGCGGATCCCAGTTGACCAAACGTTTGCCGCGATAGATCAGGCCCTTGTCATACATGTCGACAAAAACGCGGATCACGGCATCGTGGAAATTGCCGTCTTTTTCACTGTCCGGTGCAGTTTCGGCACCCGACATCGTGAAGGCAGATCGCGACCAATCCATTGAATCGCCCAGACGACGCGCCTGTTGTTCGATCGTCCCACCCTTGGCGGCTTTCCACTCCCAGACTTTTTCAAGGAACTTTTCGCGCCCCAGTTCAACCCGCTTGGGCTGCCCCGTATCGGACAGTTCCTTTTCCACCATTAACTGCGTCGCAATCCCGGCGTGATCCAGACCGGGCTGCCACAGGGTGTCAAACCCCTGCATCCGCTTCCAGCGGGTCAGGATATCCATCAGCGTGTGGTTGAACGCGTGGCCAACGTGCAGCGATCCGGTGACATTGGGCGGTGGCAGCATGATGCAAAAGGTTTCATCGCGGCTGGCATTGGCACCGGCGGCAAAGGCTTGCGCCTCTTCCCACGCGGCATAAATGCGCCCTTCGGCAATCGCTGAATCGAATGTCTTTTCCATTGGCATCGGCTCTGTCCCATCTGGTTTGAATGGGGGGATACCCAATGCAGCGGCCAAGGGAAAGGGTCAGACGGCGCGATCAATCCGTGTGGACAGATGGATCAGCGATTCCGAGCTTTCAACGCCTGCAATTGCGCCGATCCTGTCCAGCGTTTCATCCAGTTCCAGCGTCGAGGTCATCCGCAACTGGCAGGCCAAATCAAAGCGCCCAGATGTGGTGTGAACCTTTTCCACGGCAGGTAAGTGGCGCAGATGGGTCAGCACGGCGGTCTGCGCGGATGGTTTGATGTTTATCAGCACGGTTGCGCGGATCATCCCCGCATGAACGCTGTCGGACAAGCGCAGGGTATATCCCGCGATCACGCCGCTGCGTTCCAGTCGATCAAGACGGGCCTGCACGGTCGTGCGGGCAATGCCCAACTGTGCGGCAAGTTTTGCCACTGGCATGCGGGCATTGCCGCCCAGCAGGGACAGAATTTGGCGGTCGATCGAGTCAATATCGGTCATATTGCACATCGTAGCGTCATACTGGCGAAAACAAGAGTCATTTTGTGCGATATGCCACGATAATCTGACCATGCCTGCGCCTAATCTTGTGGAAAGCAAATCAACAGGTAGATCCAACGATGTATGAACCGGTCGCGCTCCAATCTGATCCCGCGCTGTTTCTGGCGGCCAATTCGCCTGACATGCCCGTGTATTTTTTCGCGCCTACGATTCTTGATGCCCATCTTGCGCAATTCCGTGCGGGGTTTGACGGATTGGTCACATTCGCCGTCAAGGCCAACCCCGACGAGGCCGTCATCGCCCGCCTGTGCGCGGGCGGAATTGCCGGATTCGACGTGGCCTCGCCTGATGAAATCGCGCTGATCCGGCGGCTGTGTCCTGTGGCCGCGCTGCATTACAATAACCCCGTGCGATCGCGCGCCGAAATTGCATTTGGGATCGCGGCGGGCGTTGCGTCATGGTCGGTTGATGACGCGGGCGAGTTGGCCAAACTGATCGCTGCGGGTGTGGCGGATTGCGAAATAGCGGTACGTTTCAAGTTGGCCGTGGGCGGCGCGGCCTATGATTTCGGTGCCAAGTTTGGTGCCGACGAAGACGCAGCCGTTGATCTGCTGCGACAGGTTGCACAGGCTGGCTTCACCCCGGCGCTGACCTTTCATGTGGGCACGCAGTGCCGCGATCCGCAGGCCTACGTGACCTATATTCATGCCGCCGCGCGCATTGCGGCGCGGGCTGGTGTGACGATTGAACGGCTGAACGTTGGCGGTGGTTTTCCATCGGCGCGTGATGGCACGCCCTTGGATATGCAACGCTTTTTCGATGCGATCCACTCTGCCGTCGATGCCTTTCCCAAACGCCCCGCGCTGGTTTGCGAGCCGGGACGCGGATTGGTTGCAGACAGTCACGCCTACGGCGTGCAGGTCAAATCCCTGCGCGCGGGTCGTGTTTATCTGAACGACGGGATATATGGCGGGCTGTCCGAATTTCCCTCGATGATCGTACCCAGGTTTCACGTCGTGTCCCATGATGGCGTGGCCCGTTGCGGCGCAGCTGATCCACGGATCGTGTTTGGCCCGACCTGCGACAGTATTGATCAGCTTCCCAATCCGTTGCCGCTGCCTTTCGACCTAGAAGAAGGCGACTGGATCGTTTTTTCAGCGATGGGGGCCTATTTGAACGGGGTGACAACACGGTTCAACGGCTATGGTGATCGCTTTAGTGTGACGGTCGACCACCTGTAAGGACTGCTCTGCTTGGCTTGCCGGACCAAAGCCCCTGCCGACGTTTTGTAACAGTGGCGTCAGGTGTGTTGAAATACCCTTTACCCTTCATCGTGTATGGTTAACGCTAAAGCAGGCAAGTGAGGATTGTGGTGTCGTTGCGTGATTGGATACTTGGCCTTGTCGGCCGCCGACCCCATTCCGAAGACGGGATACACCCCCGTCGCGGTCTGGCCACTCATGTGATCATCCTTGACGGCACCATGTCATCGCTGCGTGAAGGCTGCGAAACCAACGCTGGGCAGCTTTTGAAACTGCTGCGCGAGGTGGGCTATAGCGCGAACCTGTCGGTCTACTACGAGGCCGGCATTCAATGGCGCGATTGGCGCGGCACGATGGATGTGATGACGGGGCGCGGCATCAATCGCCAGATTGAACGGGCTTACGGCGTGCTTGCCTCGCGGTATCAGCCTGGCGACAAGATCGTTTTGGTCGGTTATTCGCGCGGCGCGTACGCGGTGCGCAGCCTTGCAGGCGTGATTGATATGGTCGGTCTGGTAAAGCGCGAAGAGGCGACGGTGCGCACCATTCGCAACGCTTACCGCTATTACCGCGCGGGCGCGCGCAGCCCCACTGCCCAAGTGTTCTGCGACAAGTTTTGCCACAGGTCCACCCCGATCGAAGCGGTTGCCGTTTGGGATACCGTCAAGGCGCTGGGCCTGCGTCTGCCAATCATTTGGCGCTGGTCGCAAGTGCATCATGCGTTTCACAGTCACACGCTTGGTCGCAATGTGGCGCACGGTTTTCACGCTCTTGCCATTGATGAAACCCGTGCGGCCTATAGTCCCGTTATGTGGACCTGCCCTGTCGGTTGGGTTGGCCATGTGGAACAGGTTTGGTTTCGCGGTAGCCATGGCGATATCGGCGGGCAAATCGGCACGCTGCATCGCTCGCGCCCATTGGCAAATATTCCGCTGGTCTGGATGCTTGAACGGCTCGAGACATGCGGGCTTGCCCTGCCCGATCGGTGGCGCGACCGCTTTCCTTGCGATGTAAACGCACCCTCGATTGGCAAGTGGCGTGGCTGGAGCAAACTATTCTTGCTGCGCCGAAAGCGCATTGTGGGGCTTGATCCGTCCGAAAAGGTTCATGATTTAGTGACGCAGAAGGCCCCGCGCGCGGCCTGGATCAAGGCGCGGCGATCTGCATAATGATGCACGTTGTGCTGCCCGTCGCATAAAGGCGTCCGGTTTTATCGCGGATTTCGCCATGCGCCACGGCGACCGGCGTGATCCAAGGTACCTGCCGCCTGTATTTCAGTGCCAAGCGGGATCGCACGGACAAGATTCACCTTATATTCCAGCGTTGTATAGACTGAATCGCGCGGCACAGCCGTCATATCAGCGCAGGCCATGCAGCTATCGAGAAAGGTGCCATACCAACCGCCGTGCACCGCGCCCATCGGGTTCGTGTGGTCAAAACCCGGCGTACCGTGAAACACAACCTTGCCGCGCTCCACATGTGCCAATTGGTAATCCAGCACAGCCGCGATCGGCGGGCCCGCGATTTTGCCCGCCAGCACCTGTTGGATGAATTCCAAGCCGGAAATTGCCAGCACTTCGTCTTTTGTCGGCAGATCGCCGGGGCTTTTTGCGGTAAACATGACGCTTCTGGGTTTGCAGACCCAAACGCCGATGGATCAGGCGACGTTTTGCAACTGCACCTTGGGAGTGACGCCAAGCGCGTGGCAAACATCGCGGGTCAGTTCGGGGCGATTGAGCGTGTAAAAGTGCAGATGCTCCACGCCGCCGATGATCAGGTCATCACAAAGTTCGGATGCAAGCGCGGTCGCAAGCAGATCGGTCGTGCCGTCGCGGGTGGCGTTTTCAAAAGCATCGGCAATCAGGGGCGGAATGGTCGTGCCGCAGGACTGCGCAAATTTGCGCGCGCCCGACCAGTTTTCAATCGGCAGGATACCAGGGATGATCGGCGCGTCGATACCGGCGGCCACGCATGCGTCGCGAAACCGAAAAAATGTCTCGGCCTCAAAAAAGAACTGGGTAATAGCACTTGCCGCACCGGCGTCAAATTTGCGCTTTAGATGGTCAATATCGGCCTGTTGGCTGGCCGCCTCGGGGTGCTTTTCAGGATAGGCGCCCACGTGAATGGCGAATTTTCCGGCATCCGCGAGGGCGGCAATCAGATCGACACTGCCGGCGAATCCGTCCGCATGGGGGCGATAGCCCGCGCTGCCTTTTGGGGCATCGCCGCGCAAAGCGACGATCTGGGTCACGCCGATGTCGGCATACCCTTGGGCGATGTCCATGGTTTCTTGCCGCGATGCATCTACGCAGGTCAAATGCGCCGCTACGTTCAGGCCGGACGTTTTGTGGATCGTGCCCACGGCATCATGCGTCAACTGCCGCGTCGCGCCGCCCGCGCCGTAGGTGACCGATACAAATGCCGGATCAAGCGGGGCCAAGGTGTTGACGCAGTCCCAAAGGCGGAACGATCCTTCAAGGTTCTTGGGCGGGAAGAATTCGAACGAAATGGCGGGCGTGGTCATGGCGGCCTCCTTGGCGGTTAGCTGCTTGTGCCACGTGACGTTGTGTGAGACAAACTCATAACTTTCACCAAGGTTATGAATGTCGCTCATATGCATATCGAATTCCGTCACCTGCGCACGATCAAGGCAATCCATGATACCGGCGGTTTGGCGCGCGCGGCTGATCTGCTCAATATCACGCAGTCGGCCCTGTCTCATCAGGTTAAGGGCATCGAGGATCAGGCGGGAGTAGAGCTTTTCGTGCGCCGTTCCAAGCCGCTCAAACTATCCGCGGCCGGTTTGCGTATGCTTGCAGCGGCCGAGCGAATTTTGCCCGAAGTCGCCGCACTCGAAGCCGAATTTGACGGGTTGGTTAGTGGCAAATCGGGACGTCTGCGCATCGCAATTGAATGCCACGCCTGTTTTGAGTGGTTGTTTCCCGTGCTTGAACTATTTCGCAAGGCATGGCCGGACGTCGATGTTGATATTCGTGCGGGCCTCGCGTTTGACGCCTTGCCGGCCCTGCGTAAAGAAGAGGTTGATCTGGTTGTTTCGTCCGACCCTGAGGATTTACCGAACGTCGATTTTACACCGCTTTTTGATTATGAGCCCGTTTTTGTTGCCGCATCGACGCATCCGCTGGCGGCAAAAAAATGGATCGACGCCGAAGATTTCCGCAGCGAGACGTTGATTACCTATCCGGTGGATCGCGCGCGGCTGGACATTTTCTCGCAATTACTAACGCCCGCCAAAGTAGAGCCAACGGCGATCCGGCAGGTGGAACTGACGGCAGTTATTCTGTTGCTGGTCGCGTCAAATCGTGGGGTTGCCGTATTGCCTGACTGGGTACTGCGGCAGATTAAATACAGTTCGGACTATATCACGCGACCATTGACCAAGGGCGGGATCACCCGCCGCCTTTACGCCGCAACGCGCGATGATGACACTGCCCGTCCCTTTATGGCGCATCTGATCCGGCTGGCGCGGCAAGAGGCCGTCAAGCTGCAACGGACCTAGCGTTGCATTGATTTGGCAGGTCGTGCGGCTGCCCCCAGAAGGGCGGCGATCTCATCGAACGGCAACGCCTGACTGAACAAGAACCCTTGGGCGACGACGCACCCCATTCCAACCAGGTCATGCCGCTGGGTTTGGGTTTCGACCCCTTCGGCAATAACTGCAACGCCAAGGCCCGACGCGATTGACAAGAAACCCTGCACCATCACGTCAACGGCAGGGTCGCGCCCCAGATCGGCAACAAAGCTTGAATCGATCTTGAGTTCGTCAAATTCAAGTTGGCGCAGATGCTGGAATGACGCAAAGCCGGTGCCAAAATCATCAAGCGCGACCCGCACCCCGTTCTGGCGCAGTTTTTTGACAGATGCCTGAATTGTTTCAGCGGCTCGGGCGATGAATACGTCTTCGGTAATTTCGATTGTGATATGACCCGCCGCATTCGGGTGGTTTGCAATCACCCTCTCAAAATCGCGAAGCCCGCTTTGCGTCGCGAGGGTTACTTCGGGCACGTTGATCGACACCTGACCCGGATTATGCCCCGCCTGCGTTAAAGTCGAAATATCAGCCAGTACCTGTCGCGTCATTTCGATCAAGAAATCGCCCTGTAGTCCGAGTTCGTTGATTTGATTAACGAATTGATGGGGCAGGCGCAGTGCCCCGTCGGGATGGACCCAACGGGCAGGCGCCTCGTAGCCGACTGTCTGGCCTGTACCAAGATGCACTTTGGGTTGGTAGTAGGGCCGTATTTCATGGTTCTGAATTGCGATCGCAAGGGCGCCACGATCGATGAGCGACAGGCGCGGCGCGAATTGATTACTAAGGAACAATAAAGGGTTAGGATTTGGACTGGCCTTGGCGCGATACATTGCCTGATCGGCCCCGGCGCAAAGATTGCCAACGGTATCGGTTGCCTTTTGGGGGGCCATTCCAGTCACATTCACCCCCATACTAACCGCGATCCGTAGGGTTTTCTGGTTCCAGATCATCGGGGCCGCGACTGCGCGAGAAACATATGTTGCAAGGCGCATTGCCGCGTCAGACGACGACAGGTTGCCAAAGGCGATCGCGAACTCATCACCGCCAAGGCGGGCGACGATCCCCGATTCCCCAGCGACGACTTGCAAGCGCTTGGTCACTTCGACCAGCACCGCGTCACCAGCCTCGTGGCTGTAGGTGTCGTTGATCGGTTTGAACCCGTCCAGATCAATCAACATCACCGCAACTTCGTGGCCATCACACCGATGCAGCAAGAGTTTGCCGAGATCGCCGTCAAAGGCGCGCCGATTGAGCGCGCCAGTCAGGCTGTCATGGTGCGCAAGATGTTCAAGCCGCCGTAAACGCCCGGTTGCTTCATGGCGTGCATGCGCGAGCGCCCCTTGCGTGTCTTTTTGTTTGTTGAGCGTTTCGATTGTGTTAAACACATAAATCACAAATCCGCCCGCAGCGATTGCCCAATGATCCAAGGGGGACGCCGTGAATTCAGTTTGCGACGCCAGAAACAAAAGCAGATAGGCCGCCAAGAAAGCCGGAATCATCAAAGACCAGTTGTGAAACGGAAATGCGGCAAAGGTGTTGGAAACATGAACATAAACCCCAAACAGCCAGATAAACCCGACCAAAAGGAGCGCGACTGATGGCTGTGTCGCAAGGGCAAATGACGGTGTCAGGTAGACAAACGCCGAAGAGCAATTCAACAGCCAAAATGCGACCGCATATTTCGAGGTGACCTCGGGCTTGTCACGGGCGATCAGACGGTCCAGCGTGAACGAGGCAATCTCGTAAAGCAGAATGATGATCGCCAGACCGATTGCTGAGCGAGACTCGCCCCCATACCAGCAGATACCGATGATCAGCAAAGCCGAGGCAATACGCTTGGGAGTATCGCGTTTGACCACATGCGCGATGATGCGCGTCTGGTAGCGAATATCATCTAATCGGTTTGCGGACATGGGCCTGTCAAAGTTGTGTTCAACTCTTATGGCCTTTGCTGTCACAACAAGTCGTTAACGGGCTCGGGTATTTCTGAGATGCACTGTGGCAGGCGACTGCCCCTTGCCGCCCGCCGCCCAAGGGCCTATACGCCCGCTCTGACCGACATCAGGAGGCCGATATGGCAGGCTCAGCTAATCTAAACGTGATGATGAAGATCGCTCGCAAAGCCGGGCGCACTTTGCTCAAGGATTTTGGCGAGGTCGAGAACCTTCAGATGTCCGCGAAAGGCCCCGCCGATTTTGTCACCCGCGCTGAACGCGAAGCTGAATCTGTCATCCGCGAGGCCCTGATCGAAGCGCGCCCGACCTATGGCTATCTGGGCGCTGCTGGACCCGAGATTGATGGCGAAGATCCAACCCGCCGCTGGATTGTTGATCCGCTGAATGGCGCGATAAACTTCCTGCACGGCACGCCTCATTGGGCGGTCTCGATTGCTCTTGAACACAAGGGCCAAACCGTTGCGGGCGTGGTTTACGACCCCGCCAAAGACGAGATGTATTACGCTGAAAAAGGCGAAGGCGCGTGGATGAACGAAAGCCGGCTGCGCGTTTCGGCCCGCAGCAAGATGATCGACTGCGTGTTCGCCACGGGCGTTCTCGGTGCGGCCCGTGCCGGCCTGCCTGCTGCACTGCGCGATCTGGCGCAGATCATGCCTGTCTGTGCTGGTGTGCGTAGCTGGGGCGCGACAGCACTTGATCTGTCCTATGTGGCCGCTGGCCGCTTTGATGGCTTCTGGGAACGTGGTCAAGCTGCGTGGGATATGGCCGCCGGTCTGGTCATCGTGCGCGAAGCTGGCGGAATGATCGAACCTCTGCGCAAGGGTGGCAACATCATGGATGATAACGCGATAATCTGTTCAAACGAGCCGATTTTTGATCAGTTTACCAAGGTCATTCGCAGCGCCAAAGCCTAGGTTTGATCGGGCGGGTGGTTTAACGCCGTCCGTCCAAGGGATCGGGTCGTAATCGCGCGGGTTCACGCCTGCGATGGTGCCGATATTCACCCCATATTCGCGCGGGTTCGACCTGCGCTGATGATGCGTATAGATCCCGCACGTCTTGCAGAAAAAATGCTGTGCGGTGCCGGTGCCAAACGTATAAAGCGTCAGGTTGTCTTCCCCCGCGAACACCTCAAGATCGCCAATCATGACCGTGATTTGCGCGCCCTGACGATGGCTGCAAAACGAACAGTCACAACGGCTTGTTTGATTAAGCGGTTGCGCCAGTTTCACGCGCAAACGCACTGCACCGCAGTGGCAGGACGTGTCACGGATCGCGCCACTCATCGGCGGACCTGGGGAATGCGGCTGCGCACCTGCGTATAGTTCGCTTCGGGGTGGGGCGGGTGGCCATGGCTGCGGTCCCAGAACTGTGGCCCGCCGCGGCGCAACCAAACCGGAACTGTCGCCAAAAGGCCCGCGACGAACCCGCCCGCGTGCGCCCGATAGGCAACGCCGCCGCCAGTTGGATCCGCGCCAATACCGTTCAAGACCTGCAGCCCGAACCACAGCCCCAGCACAATGAATGCTGGGATCGGAATGATCCGGATAAACACCAGCAAGAAGACCAGTACGTCGACCTTGGCCCTTGGGAAAAGCAACAGATAGCCGCCCATCACGCCTGCAATCGCACCCGAGGCACCAACCATCGGGATAACGCTTTCGGGGTCGGTCGCATATTGGGCATAGGCGGCAGCATATCCACAGCCCAGATAGAACAACCCAAAGCCAAAGTGGCCCAGCTCTTCCTCGAGGTTGTCGCCAAAGACATACAAAAACAACATGTTGCCAGCGATATGCATCCAGCCACCGTGCAGAAACATATGGCTGACCAAGCCAAGGTATCCATCGCCCTGGGTGATCCGCAGAGGGATCATGGCATAGTCAAACAGGAACTGCCGCTCGGCCATATTGGTCTGAAGTGCTGTCAGCCCATAAAGAAACACCGCAACATTGGCGATGATCAGGATGTAGGTCACAAAGGGCGTGCGCCGTGACGGATTATGATCGCGGATAGGAAACATAACGCGATAGTTGGGCAGGGCGAGCGTGGGGTCAAGCGGGAAGGGCTAAGGCGACCAATTCGCGATGACCGCGTCGACTTCAAGTTCGACCAACCATTCGGGGTTCACAAATCCGGTCACGGCCATGATCGTGTCAACGGGGCGCACATCGCGAAAGTACTCCTTTCGCACGTCAATGGCGGCCTTCAAGTCGTCGATATTTGTCAGGATCACGCGAGTTCGCACAACGTCGTGCAGGCCTGACCCCGCTTGTTCAAGTGCGCCTTTGATAACTTCGATGCATTGCCGTGTTTGCGCGGCCACATCACCGATACCGACAGTTTTGCCGTTTGCATCGACGGGCGCTGTGCCGCCAACGGAAATGAATGGCCCCACCCGCACCGCGCGCGAGAACCCCACGATCGCCTCCATCGGGTTGCCGTTTGAAATGAGTTCGCGATCATATGGCATGGTGGCCTCCTGTTGCATCGTTCGGTAAGCTTAACACGAAATACGGTGGCCCTACATTCCAGCGACCTCGGCCAGAAGGGCGGCGTTGCCACCGGCGGCGGTCGTGTCGATGCAGGTTTGGCGTTCGTGCAGTACATTGGCCGCGTCCGGGGTGCTGGTGATCAGTGGCAAGATTGCCCCGTCGCGTTTGGCCAGCGTCTGTTCGATAGCGCGCCCCGTGTCCGCGTCACCCCACCAGACCACGGCTGCTAATGGTGCAAGCGTTGCAAGCGCCTCGGGCTTGATCCGACCCTTGGCTTTGACAGCGGTGCCGCCTGCGGCTTGCACGGCTTTCGCTTGTGCGCTGACGGCCGATGCCCCCGGCCCAAGGCACAAAACCGGCCCGCGCGGATAGGCTGAAAGGCGGTTGGATTCGCCGGTGGGGCCGGGCAAATCGCGGGTCGGCGCGCCAGTGCCTGCGGGGGCATCGGCAAGCCGCTTTGCGATCTCGGCCATATCATCAGGGCCGTCCCAGTTGCTTCCTCTTTGTGTATCTTCGCCGCGGAAACGGACAAGGTAGAACGGCCCGCCTGCCTTGGGCCCTGTGCCGGAAAGTCCTTCACCACCAAAGGGCTGGCTGCCAACGACCGCGCCGATCTGGTTGCGGTTCACATAGATATTGCCCGCGTTGATCTGTTCGACAACCTGCTGCACGCGGTCATCAATGCGGGTGTGCAGCCCGAACGTCAGCCCGTATCCGGTTGCGTTGATCGCCGCGATGACGCTGTCCAGATCGCGCGCCTTATAGGTCGCGACATGCAGGACGGGACCAAAGATTTCGCGGGTCATATCGTTGATTCCGTTCACGCGGATCACTGTCGGGGCGATGAAATGGCCGCTGCTTGGCGTGGCAAGTTCATGCAAGATGCGCCCATCAGCGCGCGCCTGCGCGATATGATCGGCGATGCCCTTATAGGCGGTCGCATCAATCACGGGGCCGATGTCAGTGGCTAGCTGCCAAGGATCGCCCGCCGCCAGTTCATCCATGGCCCCCTTGAGCATTTTTAGCAGGCCATCGGCGATGTCTTCTTGCACATACAAGCAGCGCAACGCCGAACACCGCTGGCCTGCCGATTGAAACGCGCTTTGCAAGATGTCGCGCACGGCGTGTTCGGGCAAGGCGGTGCTATCAACGACCATTGCATTCAACCCGCCGGTTTCCGCGATCAGCGGCGTGCCGGGCACGCAGTGATCGGCCATGTTCGCGCGAATTCTCAGAGCGGTGCCCGTTGATCCGGTAAAGGCAACACCATTGACCCGCACATCGCCTGTCAGGGCCGCACCAACAGCCCCGCCGCCGGGCAGCAGTTGTAGTGCGGATTTTGGCACACCAACCGCATGCATCATCTGCACGGCGCGGGTGGCGATCAGGCCGGTTTGTTCCGCAGGTTTGGCCAGCACGGCGTTGCCGGTAGCGAGGGCCGCCGCGATTTGGCCCGTGAAAATCGCCAATGGAAAATTCCACGGGCTGATGCAGGTCCAGATGCCGCGCGGGGCGGTGTCGCCAGCGCTTTCGGCTTGCGCGGCGTAGTAACGCAGAAAATCGACTGCTTCGCGGACCTCGCCAACGCCATCAAGCAGGATTTTGCCTGCTTCGCGCGCCAATAGGGCAAAGATTTCGTCGGCGTTGGCCTCGTAGGCGTCAGCCACGGCGCGTAGGGCGGCGGCGCGCGTGGCCACTGGTGCATCCCATGGTTTTGCAGCGCTGAACGCGCTAGCGATATCGGCGACGCTGGCCCCAACAACGCTGCCGACAGTATCGCGTGGCTTGGCTGGGTTCACGACTTTGCGTGTTGTGCCTTTACCGTCCGGTTTGCCTTTGGCCAGCAGCGGCGCGCCTTCCCACTTATGTTTGAGGAACGGGGTGCGGCCGGCGTTTATCGCGGCCAACGTGGGTTCATGCGTGAGATCCCATCCGCGCGAATTTTCGCGTTCAGGCGCAAACAGTTCCGGCCCGCGTGGTAGGTTCAAATCCGGCATGTCTGCATCAAACGGACAGGCGGCGACGACGCTTGGTGGCACGTCTTCGTCGACGATCTGGTTCACAAAGCTGGAATTCGCACCGTTCTCCAACAAACGCCGCACAAGATAGGCCAGCAGGTCTTCGTGCGCGCCAACGGGGGCGTAAATTCGGCAGCGTGTGCCGCGTTCTTTCAGCACAATCTTGTGCAGTGTTTCGCCCATTCCGTGCAGGCGCTGGAATTCAAACGCATCGCGCGATTGCCCCATCTGATCGGCCATATCGAGCACGGCGGCGACCGTATGGGCGTTATGGGTGGCAAACTGCGGATAGATCCGATCGGTCATACCCAGCAGCTTGCGCGCACTGGCGATATAGCTGATGTCGGTTGCGGCCTTGTGGGTGAAAACAGGAAAACCCGTCATCCCCGCCACTTGGGCGCGCTTGATCTCGGCGTCCCAATAGGCGCCTTTCACCAACCGGACCATGATCCTGCGGTCCAGGCGTGTAGCAAGGGCGTTGAGCCAGTCAATCACATGCCCCGCGCGTTGACCAAAGGCCTGCACGACCACGCCGAAACCATACCAGCCCTTGAGGGCTTTGTCTGATAGAACGGCCTCGATCACATCCAACGAAAGGGACAGGCGGTCGGCCTCCTCGGCGTCGATGTTGAACCCTTGTCCTGCGGATTTGGCCAGCATAGCAAGTGAGCGCACGCGCGGCACCAATTCGTCCATGACGCGGGTCTTTTGCGCGGTTTCATAGCGCGGGTGCAGGGCGGAAAGTTTCACGGAAATACCGGGGTTTTCGGCCACACTGCCCTTGGTGCAGGCCGCCGCGATCGAGCTGATCGCGCGAGAATACGATAGGTGATAGGCGCGTGCGTCGGCATCCGTGCGCGCGGCTTCGCCCAGCATGTCGTAGGAATAGGTAAAGCCCAATTCTTCCATGCCAGCGGCGCGTTTCATCGCCTTTGAAATATCTTCGCCCAGCACGAATTGCCGACCCATTTCGCGCATCGCGCGGGCGACTGCAGTGCGAATGACAGGCTCGCCCAAACGCTTGATCGCGCGGCGCAGGGGTTGGGCCATGCCACGATCATCGTCCAACACGCGCCCCGTCAACATCAAGGCCCACGTCGAGGCATTGACCAGCGATGACGCCGATTTCCCAAGGTGGGTGCCCCAATCACTTGGCGCAATCTTATCGTCGATCAGCGCGTCGATGGTATCGGCATCGGGCACGCGCAGCAGGGCTTCGGCCAGACACATCAACGCGATACCTTCATCAGTCGAAAGACCATATTCAGCCAAGAACACTTCCATTAGCCCCGGATCAGAACTGTCGCGGATATCCTGCACCAGTTTGGTCCCGGTCGCGCCGATGCGGATCCGGTCAGCGTCGCTTAGGTTTGCCTCGGTGCGCAAGCGCGCAAGAACAGGGGCTTCATTAGCATAGATCGCAGCGTCAATAGCGCGGCGCAGGGCATTTTGGGAATCACGGGGCATGGCAGACCTCAATATATGATGGCCGACCGTATCCGTTTGTGGCGGGGCGATTTGCCTGCTATTTGTAATATGGCAGGTCAATTGAACCGAATAATGGAGATTGCGATGCCCGAACGGTTTTCCGAGATGGATAGCTTCGATTGCAAGATTTTGGACGTCATGGCGATTGAGGGGCGGCTAAGTGTAACGGAACTTGCGCGCCGGATCGGTTTGTCCAAATCCCCGACCCAAGCCCGACTAAAACGGCTTGAAGATAGCGGTGTTATCCGAGGCTACCGCGCGTTGTTTGATCCCATTCGTTTGGGCCGTGATCATGTCGCGTTCGTCGAGGTAAAGCTAAGCGATACGCGCGAAACCGCGCTGGCTGCGTTCAATGCCGCCGTCACCCGCGTTCCCGAGGTCGAACAGTGCCACCTGATTGCCGGATCGTTCGACTATCTTCTTAAGGTGCGCACATCGAGCATGTCATCTTACCGTCTTGTTCTAGCTGAGAAAATTTCGACACTGCCGCATGTGGCCAGCACCTCGACCTATGTGGCGATGCAGGCCGTCAAGGAAGAGGGCGTCGTGCCGGTGACAAATGCTTTGGCACGGTGATTGAACGGCGGTGATGTGGCCGCAGCGCCGTGCATCGCCGCCCTTGGTCACGACTCGTGGTTTATTGCAACTCAGATTGCCGCACGGACCACTGGGGCGCGATATCTGACTTTACCCCGCCACAAGTTTGGCTATGGTCGCGCCACCGCGTGCCCGCGTGGTGGAATGGTAGACACTGGAGACTTAAAATCTCTTGGCCTCATGGCCGTGCCGGTTCGAGTCCGGCCGCGGGCACCATTTAAATTGCGTAGTCTGTTGATTTAAAAGGAAACTTCTGAAATTTGGATTTCTGCATCCCCCTAATTATCCCCCTAGGGTCATTTGCTCAAACAGGTTTTGCGGTGATTGACCGGTTTATGCAAAAGACCCCCATCCTCGATTAGGTGCCTGAAGAAGATTCTTATGACTGGCTTTGTCAGTGTGGTGTGACGGATTCGCGATAGCCCCCCCTACATCGGACGTCTTTTGGGCAAGTGATGAGAAGGTTTGCGGAGTAATGTGCATTCACACCATGACAACACCGACGCAAACGGCATCGTCATAGACAGCGGAGCCGGAGTCGATGTGGGCGCTAAGCTGCAATGCAGCGTTCAGACACTCGGCCAAGGACCGCTTGGGGTCGTGAGTGATAATAATGAGATAGGGAGCGGTCAGATTGCTGCACCATGCACATTTCGACGTGAAGGGCGTATTCTGTTGAAAAACACCGTGTTGCTGGCGCAGAAAGTGCGGCTCAAAACTGGGGTCGAGTGCCTTTCTTATCAGGCTTTGCCCGTTTGCTGCGGTGCAGGAAAGATCTTAGCCAGTTTGCGGAGGTTTTGGGCGGTTGCGGCGAGCAGGAATTCGTCATTTGCGCCGCATGGTCCGCGCAATCGGAGCCGTCCCAGCCCGAGGATGCGTTTGAGGTGCGCGAAGAGCATCTCGACCTTCTTTCTGAGCCGCATTGAGATGGCGTATTGTTTGGTCTTCGCGATATCGCGGGCAACTTGGCGGGCGTCCTCATGTTCTTCGCGGGTGATCTTGCGTGCATCAGCATTCGGGCAGCACTTCATCTTTGACGGACAGGCTTGGCAGGTATGTTTCAGGGCCTGATACTTGGCGACACCTTTGCCAGTGGGGCCACGGTTGGGGTCAGAATAGTTGCGGCGGAACTGCTTGAGCGGCTCACCCTCTGGGCAGATATATTGGTTGTTCTCGGCGTCCCATTCGAAGTCGGTGCGAGACCAAGTGCCGTCGGTGCGCCCCGCTTTATCGAGCACCGGAATGTGGGGATTGATTTCACGATCAACGAGCCAGCCAAGCATCGGGCCAGATCCATAGGCACTATCGGCAATCAACCGTTCGGGGTCCAAGTCATGCCGATCCTTTATCCGGTCCAACATGATGCGCACCGATCCGACTTCGGCCTGGCGGATTGATCTTGTGCCCTCAACGTCGACGATCACGCTGTGATCAGTATCGATCAGATAGTTGGTAGAATACGCAAAGAATGCAGGGCCTTTGCGTGCAGCGGTCCATTGGCTACTAGGGTCGGAATGGGAAGTGAACTTTGGCTCAACCTCGGATGCTGCACCAAACGCCGCGTCATCCAGTGCGTCGAGATATTCGCGAACGGCGCGTGGCGCATCAGCCGGATCAATGGCGTTGTGGTCCCAGTCCTCCTTTGGCGTAGAGTTCTGCTTGTTGGCATCGGCTTCGATTAAGCTGGCATCTGCGGCAAGCCGCTGGCCGCTTACGAGGCCGTCTGCGATACACCGCGCAACGGTCTTTTCAAACAGATGGCGCAGAAGCGCGCTCTCACGGAAGCGCCCGTGGCGGTTCTTTGAGAAGGTGGAATGGTTTGGGATCGGGTCGGACAGATCAAGACGGCAGAACCAGCGATACGCCAAGTTCAAATGCACCTCTTCGCACAACCGGCGTTCTGACCTGATGCCGAAGCAATAGCCGACCAGTAGCATGCGGATCAGAAGCTCAGGGTCAATCGAAGGGCGGCCCGTATGGCTGTAAAACTCAGCCAGATACTGGCGGATATCGCTCAGATCGACAAATCGATCTATTGACCGCAGCAGGTGATCTTGTGGCACGTGATCCTCGAGTGAGAACTCGTAAAACAACGCAGCTTGTGCTTCCTGCTTCGGTCCCATCATCGCTCAACCCCCAGCTTTTGTAAGGGAATTGAATCAGCCAAAGGCCTTCAAATCAACAAGAGTTTTTCAACAGAATACGCGGTGGTCTCAACTGGTGGACGCAACACTTTAATCTTTAGGAAGAGATGGAGTGTTTTGAATGAAGTATCGTCGCAGGATCTATTATTCAGCTGAACAGCGTGCCGAGATCTGGGATCGATGGCAGCGTGGGGAGTCGATGAGGTCGATTGGGCGGGTCTTTGATCGTCAATCATCATCAGTTTTTTCGGTTATCTCACCAACGGGCGGGATACGCCCTCCGGATCGCAGACGCGGTAGGTCTGCATTGAGCCTTTCGGAGCGCGAAGAGATATCCCGTGGGCTCAGCACCAAACAGTCCTTGCGCGCGATTGCGCGTCAGTTGCGGCGTGCGCCTTCAACGATCAGCCGAGAGGTTCGGCGCAATGGTGGCCTGACAGGCTATCGCGCAACCACATCGGATCAAGCTGCGTGGGATCGGGCTTTGCGTCCCAAGATGTGCAAGTTGGCTTGCCACCCGACATTGGCCCACGCAGTATCAGCAAAGCTACGGCGCAAATGGCCGCCAGAACAGGTTGCGGGTTGGCTCAAACGTGCATTCCCGGGGGAGGCGCACAAACAGGTGTCACACGAAACTATTTACAGAAGCCTTTATATACAGGCACGTGGCGTCCTGAAGAAAGAACTTTTGGAGCACTTGCGCGCCAAACGTACAGTCAGGCGATCCAAGCACGCAAGCCGGAAGCGCAAGGGAAATGGCCAGATTAAGGATGCTGTGTCCATCAGCGAAAGACCTGCATCGGTCGAGGACCGCGCTGTTCCGGGGCACTGGGAGGGCGACTTGATCGGGGGCTCAAAGAACAGCTATGTCGCGACCCTCGTGGAACGGCATTCCAGATATGTCATGCTGGTAAAAGTCGCCAACAAGGACACTGAAAGCGTGGTCACCGCGCTGATCAAGTCGGCGCAGAAGCTACCCCGTGAACTCTACAAATCTCTGACATGGGATCGCGGCAAAGAGCTGGCGGATCATCCGCGCTTTACGCTGGCCACGGATGTTGATGTCTACTTCTGCGATCCCCAGTCACCGTGGCAGCGCGGATCGAACGAAAATACCAACCGGCTTGTAAGGCAATATCTGCCACGTGGAACCGACCTATCCGTCCATTCCCAAGCAAAACTCAGCGCTATCGCAAGGCAACCCAACGAACGGCCTCCCAAGACCTTGCAATATCAAACGCCAGCAGAGAAGTTCGCACAGTGTGTTGCATCGACCGGTTGAGATCGCCGCCCATAGCTACCAACCTGTCACTCAGTCCAGAAACCAACGCATCGGATCTGCCGCGTAAAGGCGAAGACTGTCGTCCCATGGGTGGATCCAATACTCATGGGTACGTTCGCCGGGGACGATGCCGTGTGTCGCCGCTGGTGGCAATGCGCGACCAGTCAACCCGGTTTTCCAGAATGTCTGGCCGTCTGGCGTGGTGATCGTGTCGGGCATGTCTTCATTCTTCATGGTGTCAGCGTCGCTTCGTTTGGTGGATAGATTCAAGTGTAAAGCGGGTCTCTCATGCACATTGTATTATCCTTGGCGGAACGACGACTGGACTTCCAAGTCAGTCAGAGCGGTAGTGTCGACACGCTCGCATGTATTCGCGGGCGTCGCCCGGATTTCGGGGCTCTGCTCGGTAGCAGGACTAAACCGGATCCTGTGACGAAAGCAGGAGATACACATGACCAATCAATCAACACAGACGGAACCGGAGCAAGCTGTTGCGGTGAAGCGGTCCGCAGGCGCAAAGGGCCCATCCAAGAAGGCCCAACTCATCAAGCTGCTGTCACGGAAATCAGGAGCCGATGCCATAGCGATCAGCGAGAAGTTTGGCTGGCAACCGCACACAACGCGCGCCGCCTTATCCGGGCTGCGCAAGGCGGGCTTTGACGTTGCCAAAGAGAACACCGGTTCCGGGAAGCTAACACGGTATCGGATTGTGGGTGCTCCAAACGCTGCAGCCGCGGCAGAGGTCACCGATGGCCAGTGATGGTACCGTCAGCCGGACAAAGCTGCTTGCGCAATGGGAACAGGCATTTGGGCTGGCACCGCCGCCCTATCTGTCGATTCCGTTCATGACCAAAGCGCTGTCATATCAGGCACAATGCAAGCGGGCAGGGGGCTTGCCTGCCCAAACCCGCAGGGCTCTGCAACAGATCGCCTCGGGTAAGGCGGTCAAAGACGTACCGATGAACCCATCCAAGATAGGCACCCACTATGTGCGTGAGTGGAACGGGCGGACCTATCAAGTAGCCGTGGTTAGAGACGGCCTTGAGATGGACGGTCGGGTTTGGCCATCACTCTCCGCCATCGCCAAGCACATCACCGGCACCACGTGGTCTGGCCCGCGCTTCTTCGGCCTCGCCAATGTCCGGAGCGCTGCGGCATGAAGAAGATCCGTTGCGCAATCTACACCCGCAAGAGTTCTGAAGACGGCCTGGAGCAGGAGTTCAACTCACTGGATGCGCAGCGGGAAGCCTGTGCGTCCTACGTCGCCAGCCAGAAGCATGAGGGTTGGGTGTTGCTGTCAACTGCCTACGATGATGGTGGCCTGTCAGGAGGATCGTTAGAGCGCCCCGCACTGCAGCGCCTGATGCAGGACATGCGAGAGGGGCATGTTGATCAAATCATCGTCTACAAGATCGACCGCCTGACGCGATCCCTGGCTGACTTCTCGAAGATCGTTGATGTACTGGATGCAGCAGGTGCGTCCTTTGTCTCAGTGACGCAGTCCTTCAATACAGCGACAAGCATGGGTCGGCTGACGCTCAACATGCTGCTGAGCTTTGCGCAGTTCGAGCGGGAGGTCACGGCCGAGCGGATCAGAGACAAGATCGCGGCCTCAAAGCGCAAAGGGCTCTGGATGGGAGGGCTGGTCCCCATCGGGTACGATGCAGATGGACGGACGCTGAGTATCAATGAGGCTGAAGCGGCCACGATCCGCACGCTCTACGATCTCTACGAGCATCATCAAACGGTTCGGGCTGTCAAAGAACATGCTGATCTTTTGAAGCTGCAAACCAAAGTCAGGACGGCAGCCGATGGGACAGTCAGAGGCGGAAGCCCATTCGCGCGCGGTCATGTCCACCATATCCTGACCAACCCGCTTTATGCTGGACGCATCCGGCATCGCAAGTTGGTGCACGATGGCCAACATCCTGCACTGATCGATCCTGCGCGTTGGGAACGGATACAAGACATGCTTCAAGACGGTGCGGCAAAAGATCGACGAACAAGATCCAAGAGCCAGTCTTCATTGCTCTGTGGAAAGCTGTTCGATGAGACCGGGGATCGGCTCACGCCGTCTCACACCAAAACGAGATCAGGCAAACGCTTGCGCTATTACGTCTCGCACCGCTTGATCGCAAAAAGTGGTGAGCAGCATCTTGATGGGTGGCGATTGCCTGCGCCGGAATTGGAAGCGCAGGTTGCAGCAC
>CALAGN010000078.1 GCA_937891785.1 uncultured Octadecabacter sp. | reverse complement strand
GAGCCATGTTGGTCTTGGTCCATGTCTCATCAATGAAGACAAGGTGTTGCGGATCCACCTCGCCCTGATACTGCGTATGCGGCGGTTCCAGCCCATTGATTTGATGTATTCCTGAGGCGTGATGCGGCTGCGAGACGGTCTGCGGTAGCAGATGGAGGTTTTACATGGCTGATGGTGGCGAGGGTTTTGTGGGGCGGTGCGAGGTCGTGGAACCTCGACGGCGCGGCAAGCGGCATTGGCCGGATGATGTGAAAGCGCGGATTGTGGCTGAAAGCCTGCAGCCCGGTGCCCGGGTCGTGGATGTCGCGGCGCGCTACGACATCCTGCCTTGGCCCTTGCAAACAAAAATGCCCGAATTGTGTGGTCCATCTTATTTAAGAATGAGGAATACCGCACACCAGCAATGATGCAAGCAGCTTAGAATCGACCTAGACCAAAAAGGGGCATACCTGACAGAATTGCAGCAACTTGGCAGGAGATGGTGAGACGACGCGTTCCGTAACTTCTCAAACCTGATGTGTGGGCCGGCAAGGCGAAGGCTGATGCCTTGGAGCCAATGAGGAAGATGCAAGCTGAAATCCATCCGGGCTCGCGGCGACGATACTTCGGGCCGCATTCAGAAGCCGGATATACGTCAGCAACCGTGCAGCCAATCCAGCTCTAACTAAGGCGCTGCAATCAGGCGGGGGCCATATACGTCCACATGACAGCACCCAATGCCCGCGTGCCAGCCACTATTCCACCAAAACAACCATACTGCTGGTTGGCAGACTTATCGCCATATCGCTGCCGATGGCGGGTGGCGGCATGTCGGTCCGGTTAAAGGTGTCCAACGTCAGGTTCTGTCCACCGACGTCGGCTGTGATACGGATGATTGCGCCCAGAAACTGCACCTCTGCAATGCGGCCGGTCAATGTCACGTCGCCCGGTTGCCCGGTGCCGAGCGTGGCAGACTCGGGTCGCATTGCCAGCGTGACCACAGCCCCATTTTTCGCCGCGATTGCGCGGTTCAGCGTCAGGGGCGTCTCGCCCAGCGTGATCGCCCCGGTTGCGGGATCGGTGACAACCGCGTCAAACGTGTTTAGGGTACCGACAAATCCCGCGACAAAGCGCGTGGTGGGATGGCTGTAGATCTCGAACGGAGTGCCGATCTGGTCGGCCTTGCCACCAGTCATGACGACGACGCGGTCCGACATCGACAGCGCTTCTTCCTGATCGTGGGTGACAAAGATCGTGGTGATCCCCAACCGTTGCTGTATCTCGCGGATCTCGCGGCGCAGACTGGCACGGATCTTGGCATCCAGCGCCGACAAGGGCTCGTCCAGTAGCAGAACCTTGGGTCGCACAGCCAGCGCGCGTGCAAGGGCTACCCGCTGTTGTTGGCCACCCGACAGCTGGAACGGATACCGCGCGCCCAGATCGGACAGGCCGATCAACGTCAGCATTTCCGTGACCCGCTCCGCCGTCTCATGCTTGTCCACGCCGGCGACTTTCAGACCGAACGCAACGTTCTGCGCCACCGTAAGGTTCGGGAACAGCGCGTAGGCCTGGAACACCATGCCGATGTTACGTTGGTTAGAGCGCAGCCCGACGACATCCACGCCGTCGATCTGGATGCTACCCGCCGATGGCGTCTCAAACCCGCCGACCATGCGCAGCACCGTGGTTTTGCCACAGCCCGATGGGCCCAGAAGCGACACGAATTCGCCCTTTTCGATGCCAAGACTGAAGTCCTTTACCACGCGGTTCGTGCCGAATGATTTTTCAAGGTGGGAAATGTCGAGAAACGCCATCAGTGGGATACTCTTTTGTGTTTGGACAGCCGTGAGACCATATGGATCAGGCCCATGCAAGCCCAGGTGATCGCGAATGCGATGACGGCCAGTGCCGCCGGTTCATACGCGCGGTTGGCACCCAACAGTTGCATGTAGGGGCCAAATGCGGGCCGGTCCAACAGCGCGGCCATGGTGAATTCACCGATCACGATGGCAAAGGTCAGGAACGCGCCGGACAACACCGCCCCCAGGACGTTGGGCAGGATTAGGGTCGCCATGATCCGCAGCCAACCCGCCCCCAGCGATTGTGCAGCCTCGGTCAGGGTGGCCACGTCGATCGAGCGCAACCCAGTGTCCACCGCTCGGTACATGTAGGGCAGCGCCAGCGTGGCGTACCCGAACATCAGCAAGATATTGGTCCCCGTCACACTACCCGTCAGCGGTAGCCAACTGCTGGTATTGTACAGCCGGATATAGCCGAACACGACGACGATGGCGGGAATGACCAGCGGCAACAGCGTGATGAACTCAACCACAGGCCGAATCTCTGGCATCTTTAGCTGCACCCAATAGGCGGTCGGGACCACCAACAGCACACCAAAGGCGATGGTGAACAGCGCCATGATGACCGAATAGCTGAACGTCGCCTGAAACACCGGGTCCGCCAGCACAACACGGTAGGCGTCCAACGAATAGACCCCGCGCCGCATCGACAACGAAAATTCGACCATGCCGGTCATCGGCAGAATGAAATAGATGCACCCCAGAATGATTGCCGTCCATGCCATGAACCGATTCATTTCAACCACCTCTCAGCCCGCAGCCGCAGCACGATATACAGCGTGTTCGCCGCCCCCGTGATCACGATCATCCCGAAGGCCAGCGCATAGCCTAGGTTCGGACTGCCCAGCACATCACCGCGGATCTGCGCATACAGCAAGATCGGCGCGATGTTCAGCGACGGACCCGTCAGGGCGATGGCGGTGGCGACGGCGCCAAAGGCATTGGCGAACAGCAGCGCCATGGTGCCAAGGATCGACGGAAACAGGATGGGCAGCGCCACCATGCGCCAGTATTGCAGGCGGGTCGCGCCCAGAATATCGGCCGCCTCGCGCCATTCTCGCTTTAGCCCTTCAAGGGCGGGTGTGATGATCAGGATCATCAGCGGGATCTGAAAGAACAGATAGGTGATGATCAGGCCCCAAGAAGACAGCAAGTTCCAACCATACATCCGCAGATTAATGCCGAACTCGGTGCGCAGATACATGGTGATCAGGCCGGCAGGTCCGATCGTTGCAATAAAGGCAAAGGCCAGCGGCACGCCGGCGAAATTCGACGCAACCCCGGAAAACGTCAGCAGCGGGCCTTTGACGCGCTTGGACACGCCACCAAGCGTCATCGCGGTCGCCATCGCAAAGCCAATCGAACAGCCCAGCAGCGCCGACAGAAAGCTGATCTTGAGCGACACCCAATACGCGCTGCGGATCGAAGCGGTGTTCAGCCCGACGATGTTGTCGAAGGTAAAGCTGCCATCAGGCGTGCGAAAGGCGCCGACGACGATGTAAAGCGTAGGCAGGATCAGGAATAGGCCGGTAAACGCCAGAAACGGCACAAGTCCGACCCAGCGTAGCGCGCGTGCCTGCAAGCCTGTGTATCCCGCCATTCGCCCCTGCCCTCATACTTGCGTCCCCCGGTTGATCCGGAGAACGCTTTGCTTGTAATCCTATAAGACCGGCTTATTCGACGTTGGCACCGACGATGCTGTCCCAACCAGAAACAACGGCTTCCTTGTTGGCGTCAACCTGAGCCAGTGTAGGGAACACGGCAGCCTCATAGGCAGCAGCCGGCGGCAGCGCGTCCATCAGGTTCTGCGGGATAGCACCCTTGGCAGCCAGATCGTTGAACCGGATCGGGTGGCAATAACCGGCCAGCCAGCCCAGCTGACCCTCGTCGGAATAGAGGTACTCCATCCACAGCTTGGCGGCGTTCGGCTGCGGCGCGTAGGCGCTGATCGCCTGCACATAGACACCAGCCAGCACCGCATCCGACGGCACGACCACCTCGACCGGCGGGTTGCCGGCCAGCGTGTCACGCGCAGCCAGCGCGTTGTAGTCCCACTGGATGATGATCGGTGTGGTACCCTGCGCCAACGTCCCGGCCTTGCCGATGACCGGCACAAAGTTGCCAGCGGCGTTCAGTTCGGCAAAGAACTCCAGACCAGCCTTGGCCGCAGCCTCACCCGGTTCGGCGCCGCGGGCCATACCAGCGGCCAAGACCGCCAGGATCGCCTGGTTCGAGGCGCGCGGATCACCGGCCAAGGCGACCGACCCGGCGTATTCCGGCTTCAGGAGGTCGGCAAAGGACGTCGGCACATTGTCGATCATGTCCGTGTTCACGATAAACGACATCACGCCGTAGTAGTCGCCATACCAATGGCCGTCCGCATCCTTGGCACCGTCGGGGATCGTGTCCCAAGTGGCGACCTTGTAGGGCTGGACCAATCCTTCTGCCATCGCAGACGGGCCGAACGACAGGCCTACGTCAATGACGTCAGGTGCTTGCGGGCCGGTGTTGTCCTTGTTGGCACGGATCGCTTCGACTTCGTCGGCAGACCCGGCGTCTGGATTCAATTCGTTGACTTCGATGCCCGGATACCTTGCCTTGAACCCGTCGATCACAGCGCCATAGCCGCACCAGTCATGCGGCAGGGCAATGGTCGTCAGACGGCCTTCGGCGGTGGCAGCAGCCACAAGTTCGTCCATCGACTGCGCTTGCGCGATCGGGGCAAGTATCATTGAGCATACGCTGACAGTAGCCAGCAGAGCAGATTTCAGCTTCATGGGGATCTCCCGTTGGATTGCAAAACTATGGTCATAGACATGAACACGATACTCTCGCTTGTCGCTTTAGCGCAAGTGGCTTGCGGATCAGCCCATCGACTGGTCTGGTGCGACTACGCTCGTTCGGATGTGTTCGACAAACGGTGGAAGATGATGGAAGCTTGGGCGACTTATTTGGCCCAAGATATAGGCAAGGTCTAGCCATTGCACACTAAGCAGAGATTCGTTGGTTGGCCAACGGATGTGGTTTCCGTTCGAGGTTCA
>CALAGN010000077.1 GCA_937891785.1 uncultured Octadecabacter sp. | reverse complement strand
AGCGCATCGCGACGCTGGTTGGAGCAAGAGCCATCCACCCCATCAGCAATCCGCCCAAAACGACCGCCCTAAGACCCGTCCCGCGGTTTGCATCGTATTTCGATACCGCTTGAGACTTCGAAAAGGGCGCTCCCTCAAAAACACCAACACATTGAAAATACTATACTTTTTGAATGCGCCCTTCTGAAGGCCAAGGGCGGTCGGTTAGAGACAAAGCGGGTTCAGAGACCGATTTTGGGTATTTAGCCAGTCTCCGAAGGGCGGTCGCAACGGCTAAACCCCTTTGAAACCAAAAGAAAAAAGGGCCCCATAAGGGCCCATCATCTGTTTTGGCAAGTGTAAGTGGCGGACAGACAGTCTGCCATTATCTTCCTGGTAGGCGTTGCCAGATGGTGGTATCTGGTAGCATAGCGCATCAAATGATTGCACCTAATACCTTGCATTATATTAATTTATTGTCACCAGATCACATTTCTAGCGTCTTGTCAGGTCCGACGATGTCTTGTACCATCCAGTTTGAATAAGGGGACCAGATAGGGGATCGCAATGGGTCGTAAGCCAGCATCACAAAAGAAACGACTAACCGCCGCGCGCGTCCAGCAGACCAAGGAGCCGGGCAAGTACTACGATGAGAACGGCCTATATCTGCGCATCAGTGCTACTGGGTCCAAGGTTTGGGTGCAGAAGGTCACCATCGAAGGAAAGCAGCGTGAAATGGGGCTTGGTTCCGTGGATCATGTTTCGCTTGCTCAGGCGCGCGATCAGGCGCTGACCAACAAGAACGCAACCAGGGACGGCCGCAATCCGATGTTAGAGCGGGCCAGAGAAAAGAACATCTTAACATTCGATGATGCGGTAGGGCGGGTCTATGCAATCCATGAGCCTACCTGGCGGAACAAGAAGCACGCGGCACAGTTCCTAGCGACGCTTCGCCAATACGCCTCTCCCTTTTTTGGGGCCAAGAAGGTATCCGAAGTCACGAGCGCCGACGTGATGCATGCACTTTTACCGATCTGGCTCAACAAAGCGGAGACCGCACGCAGGGTAAAACAGAGGATCAGTCTGATTATGAAGTGGGCTATCGCCGAGGGGTACCGCAAGGACGACCCAAGTAGCTCCATTGAACAAGCACTCCCGAGAACGAAGCGCGAGGTGACGCACCGCAAATCTATCCCCTATGACGAGGTTGCTGACTGCATTGATGCCGTGAAAGGATCAAAGGCGAACATGACGACAAAGCTTGCCATTGAATTCCTAGTGCTGACTGCTGCGCGTTCCGGTGAGGTGCGGCATGCTACATGGTCAGAAGTCGACCTAGAGACCGCTGTATGGACGGTGCCGGCGAAGCGCATGAAGGGGGCGATTGAACACGTTGTGCCGCTGCCAGAGCGCGCTGTGGCGCTGTTACTGGAGGCTAGAGATTTGCATGACGGGGAACTGGTGTTTCCCGGAGCAAAGCCTGGTCGGGCTATGTCCGATATGACCATGAGCAAGCTCATCAAAGAGCTTGGCGTTGATGCCGACGTGCATGGGTTCCGAACCAGCTTCAGGGTCTGGGTGCAGGAGCGGACGAACGCATCGTTCGAAGTTGCTGAAAAGGCTTTGGCACATAAGACAAAAAACAAGGTCGTGGCAGCGTATGCCCGATCAAACCAGCTGGAGAAACGACGCGATCTTATGCAGCGGTGGGCCGATCATTTGGCCAAGGACCAAGGCAACGTTGTGCAGATTGGAGGTCTAAATGGCTAAGGCATTATTGCCGTCGCAGTCGACAATGACGAAGGTAGCTGACCCGGCTGGCGCAAAAGCATGGCTAGATAGCGTAGTAACTTCCAAAAGCGACGCGTTCGAAGAATTCCTGAGTGGGGTCGGATACGTTAACTTGGACGAAGAATTCCTGAATATACGATTTCCATATCTCCCCCCTGTAGCGAACGACAGC
>CALAGN010000076.1 GCA_937891785.1 uncultured Octadecabacter sp. | reverse complement strand
CCGCACAGTTTCGTGGCTGATGTCGATCCCGCGCTCGCGCAGCAAGTCCTCGACATTGCGGAGCGAAAGTGGAAATCGAACGTACATCATGACCGCCAGACGGATGATCTCGGGGCTGCTGTGAAAGTACTTGAAGGGGTCTGTTTTCGTCATCAGCAAAGGCTGCGAAACCGCCCTGCCCGCCTCAAGCAGATTTGTTCTGACAAAGCCCTTTTGTCTCTATTAGAAGGTGCTGGAACGCGGCCAAGAACTGAAACCGTCTCAATCGATTTCACTGCTTGCCAATCCTCGGCCGGCATCAATTGGGCGTCTGGCGGTCAATTCATCGGAGCGCCGCCTTCCTCGACGCGACGCGCGACATAGGCATCAAGCGCTTCGGAAATCGCAGCATCGATCTCGGGCGCAACATGTTCATTGAGCATCTGTTTCCAGACCGTATTGGCACGCTCACGCGTCTGAACGCCCCCCTTTTCAAGCCACGAGGTGTGGTTGTCCCAATTCGACAGCAGCGGCGTGTAGAACGCTGTCTCGTAGCGGCGCATCGTGTGGTCAGATCCGAAAAAATGGCCTCCGGGGCCAACATCGCGGATCGCGTCAACGGCAAGGCTTGCCGCGCTCACCTCGATTGGGTCGAAATACGCGGCCATCATCCCGAGCATCTCCGCATCCAATATCAGTTTTTCGAAGCTGGCAGTCAGCCCGCCGTGCATCCAGCCCGCCGCGTGATTGATCAGATGTGCCCCGCCCATCAATGCGCCCCAAAGCGACATCTGGCTTTCATATGCTGCTTGGGCGTCGATTTCGTTGGCCGCCGTCACATTGGACGACCGGAACGGCACACCGATATGGCGCGCAAGTTGTCCTGATGCCTGCGCCGCCTTGGTGTACTCAGGTGTGCCAAACGCCGGCGAACCCGTCCGCATATCTACATTCGAGGTAAAGCCGCCATACATGACTGGCACGCTGGGACGCACAATCTGCGTCAGGACGATACCTGCCAGCGCTTCGGCATGTTGCTGGACCAACGCGCCGGCGATGGTGATCGGCGACATGGCCCCCGCGAGTGTAAAGGGCGTGATTGCCACCACCTGCCCGTGATCGGCCATCGCGATCAGCCCTTCGGCCATGGGGATATCCAGTTGCAACGGCGAGTTGGTGTTGATTATCCCAAGCAAGGTCGGCGTGCTACGCAGCCCTTCAGGCGTCGTTCCCATCGCGATCGCGGCCATTTCGATCCCGTCCATTGTCCGTGCATGGCCAAGGGTTTGTGTCTGCCAGTTCTTGTCCAAATGCAGGATCTGCGCGCGATACATATCGAGGTGTCGGGTGTTGGCAGGCAGGTCGAGCGGTTCGAACGGGCAACCCCCTTCTTGGTGCAAAATGTTCAGGCTTTGCACCAGTTTCAGATAGTCGCACATTTCACTGTACGTGCCATCGCGTTTGCCGTGATCGTTATCCATGACATAGGCGGGGCCCCCAACCGAAGCAAAGATCAGGTCCTTGCCCCCAACACGAAGGTTATGCGCAGGGTTGCGCGCAGCCAGTGTAAAGCGGCGCGGAACTGTCTTAAGCCGCTCGGAAACCATGGCTGGATCAAGGCGCACCATATCGCCTTGGACGACAGCGCCTGCACCTTGGAACAACTTCCTTGCGGGCGGGTGCAGCACCTTCATGCCGATTTCCGACAGAACACGGCAGGCGGCATTGTGGATCGCTGTGACTTCATCCTCGCTGATGACGTCAATCGCCGCATAGGGGCGCGTGATCTGCTTGAACGGTGCCTGCGCGATGCTACCGGATTGGCGCGGTGCGCGCCGCCCTGCCCGCTTCATTCGGCGGCCCGCGCAGCAGTGTCCAGATCACGCATCGCAAACGGCGCGTCACGGCGAATTATGATATCGGCCTTGGCAACGCCCACTTCGCGCGCCGTGCGGTGCGCCTGATAAACCGCATGTGCAATTGCGCCGGGGGCCAGTGCGTCGCCCGTCAGGTGCAGGTCAAAATCATGCGGTTTATCCGCAAGTTTCTGATAAAGTGCGCTACCCCCTTCACGCTGCCCGACAATTACAAGGCTGCGGATCTGGATCGTAGTCGCCGTGCCGCTAAAAACATGCGCCAGTTGCAGCGTATCACCATCAAAACCGGTGACGATTTCCGAAGTGCGCAGCGCAATACCCGCACGGTCCAAAGCCGCGTGAATACCCGGTTGTTCGTTCGTCATAAAGCTCCACGCGCCCGCGGCACCGCCCGTGGTAATATGTCTGACGTCAGCGCCTATGGGTCTAAATAGGGCAAATTGCTAAGAGAGTGTTC
>CALAGN010000075.1 GCA_937891785.1 uncultured Octadecabacter sp. | reverse complement strand
CCTAAGCGCTAACGGGGGGGCATTTCGACATAAACGACGCCACTTTACATAACTAATCAGTTATATTCGGCCTGCGTTATGGATTGTCAAACCACCGCCATGCTTGATCGCAGCTTTGCAGCGCTTGCCGATCCGACCCGCCGCGCAATCCTGTTGCAACTGGCGCAGGGCGAGGCGGGCGTGATGGAACTTGCCGCACCTTTTGAAATGTCGCAGCCCGCGGTGACGCGCCATATCAAGGTGCTGACAGATGCAGGCCTGATCAAGCGGCGCAGTTAGGGCACGAAACGGCGGTGTCGTTTGGCACCGGACGGGCTGGAAAACATCGCGCCGTGGCTGACGATGTTGGGCGACGCATATGGCGAGAAATACAACCAACTTGACGCCGTTTTGGCGCGAATGGCCGACGTCCCCATTTAAGTTTCAAAATGGAAGGACGACACGATGCCGCCACCAACGATAACCACCCACGGCGATGCCGAATGTCACGGTGACCCGCCGGTTTGCAGCCCCACCCGAACATGTTTATCGCGCCCATCTAGAACCTGACCTGATCCGCCAATAGATGATCGCGATGCCCGGTTGGAGCATGCCAATCTGTGAAACGGGATCGCAGGTTGGTGGTTAATTCCATTTCGCATGGGACGACGGCCAAGGTGGCAGATTTGCGATCACCGGACAATAGATCCTCCTTGATCCAAACCAGCGGATTGAACATGTGGAACGCGTGCACATCCCAGATCCGACGCCAGACAACCACATCGTGACGACCTTTGAGGTAGATGGGGCGGGCACCTTGCTGACCTTAGAGATGAAGTTGCCAGATGCGGCTGCGCGCCAAGAGATGCTGGATATGGGTACCGCAGATGGGATGGAGGTGTCCCATGCGATGCTGGATGCGATCGCCTTCTAGACCCAGCGGCGGGTTTTTTCGCTGTAGCGGTGGAAATCCTGCCGGAACTTGGTGCGCAGGCGACCTTCCTCGGGGATGATAAAGCGGCGCTCGATGATCCAGACGAAAATCGGCACAAGCGGCAGTGCCAGCGGCGCGTCCCACCGCAGGATCAGCCCCAATAGGAGCAGCGCGTCGCCCAAATAGATCGGATTGCGCGAGCGCTTGAATATCCCCGACGTCACCAGCGCATCCGCGTCGCGATGCGGGATGATCGTCGTGCGGCGCTTGCGCATTTCTGTGACCGCCAGCAGCATCAGGATCAACCCGCCGCCAATGAATATCCCGCCCGCGAACTCAGCCCACGCGCCACCGAACGACAACCTGAGCGGCGCGGCCTGCCCGATAAACCAGGCCGCAATTGCGGCGGCCAGCAACCAAACGGGGGGCATATCAATCCATTTCATCGCGGTCGTCCTTTTTTGGTGGGGTGTGCGCTAGGCGCTACTCCCATTCCATCTCTTCGTAAACACGGCCTGCGTTTTTGGTTGCCAATTCTTCGAAGGTATCAAGCATCTCCCAATTGGACTGGTCCACATAATAGGCATCAGTCAGATCGCCGCCAGCGTCGATGTGTTCGCCGATCTTCGTGCGCAAATCTACGAGGTAGTCATGGGTATAGCGACGTACCTGCGCCAGATTGGTCGGATGCCCATGGCCGGGAATGACATATGTCGGGGCCAGCGGTTCAAGCGCGTTTTCCCATGTATCGATCCAGCATCTTGTGCAGGTATCGGCAAAGATCGGCGGCATTCGTTCGTGAAACGCGATGTCACCGGCGATCATGATACCCCACTGCGGGATCCAGACTTGCGTGTCGCCGGGCCCATGTGCGGGACCAAGGTGCAGGATTTCAAACGCCACATCGCCGATGGTCACATCATAGCGGTCTTCAAATGTCAGGTTCTGGATCACGATCCGCGTGCCCTCGGCTCGGTCACGATTATAGGCCTGCATGCCTTGCAAGATGAAATCACCGTTTTCTTCGACTTCATGCACCGCGTCCAAATGGGCCAGAATATCAACGCCCTGATCAACCCAATAAGAGTTGCCAAGCACCGCGTGCCCCTGCCCATTTTCGTTGATCACAAGCACCACGGGTTGATCCGTCACGCGCTTGATTTCATCATGCAATGCAGCCGCCAGCCGCGCCGATGCGCCGCCGTTCACCACAACAACACCGTCGCCCGTCACCACAAACGACAGATTGTTATTATGGCCCGCGTTTTCGTAAGTGGGCGGGGCTGTGGCACCGATGGCCGAAAACACATACGGGATCACCTCGACCGGACTGTCGTAAAGCTCCGATTGCGGGTATTTGTCGGCGATCTCTTCATTTGCAAAGGCGGGTGCTGCAAGCAGCATCAGTGCAACGGTTACGTTTATGGTATTCATGACGGCTCCTCCGGTTCGCTACGCAACATATTCCATATTATGAATTCGTGGTCAAATACCATTGCGCCGCAGCCTGACTGAGATAGGCTATGGCGACCACTTCAAAGGACCGGATATGCTATCTGATTTTGCCAAGACCAAAGCTATGTTTTACCTGCCGGACGGCGTGATCTATCTGGATGGAAATTCCCTTGGCCCGCTGCCCCGTGCCGCGAGCGCCAAAATGGCCCGCGTGATGCAGGACGAATGGGGCGAAATGCTGATCACCGGCTGGAACAAGGCCGGATGGATGGCACAGCCCACTGCCGTAGGCGACCGGATCGCGCGGCTGATCGGGGCGCAGGCGGGGCATGTGGTCATGGGCGACACCCTGTCGATCAAAGTTTATCAAGCGCTGGCCTCTGCGTTGGAACTCAACCCCGACCGCCGCGTGATCCTGTCGGACAGCGGCAATTTCCCGTCGGATTTATACATGGCCGAAGGGCTGATCAAATCTTTAGGTAAAGGTCATGAATTGCGCGTCGTCGCCCCCGAGGACGTGGAAGCAAACATTACCGACGAGGTCGCCGTGACGATGATCACCGAGGTGGATTACCGCACGGGTCGCCTGCACGACATGAAAGCGCTGACCGCCAAGGCCCATAGCTTCGGCGCGCTGACGGTCTGGGATCTGGCACATACGGCGGGGGCCACGCCTGTCGATCTGGTGGGCGCTGACGCGGATTTCGCAGTTGGTTGCACGTATAAATATCTAAATGGTGGCCCCGGTGCGCCCGCGTTCATCTATGTCGCGCCGCGCCACGCCGCCAAAGTGCGCCCTGCCCTGTCAGGCTGGCTTGGGCATGATGCACCTTTCGCGTTTGACCTTGATTATCGCCCCGGCGCCGGGATTGAACGGATGCGGGTCGGCACCCCGCCAGTGCTGGCGCTGGCCGCACTGGAGACCGCGCTTGATATCTGGGACATGACGACGATGAAGGATGTGCGCGCGCAATCCATAGCGCTGTGCGCGCAATTCATCAAAGGGGTCGAGGCGGCCTGCCCGATGCTGACCCTTGCCAGCCCGCGTGATGCCACCCAGCGCGGTAGCCAAGTCTCGTTCAAATTTGCGGACGGATACGCCGCGATGCAGGCCCTGATCGCGCGCGGCGTGATCGGCGATTTTCGCGCACCTGATATCATGCGGTTCGGCTTTACGCCGCTCTATATTGACAGCGCGGATGTAGACGCGGCGGTCGCGATTATCGCCGATGTGATGGGTAGCGCCCTGTGGGACACGCCGGAATTTCACACAAAACAGGCGGTTACATGAACAACAGTGGCCCCACTTGCTGGATTACGCAGTGGCGCAAAATGGCGATGAATGGTGCGCGCAATACGAAGATGAGCAGCTAACCCTGCAACCCACCCTCGCATTCCAAACCAAAAAGGCCACACCATGACCACCCCAGTGACCCCCGCTGATCACGGCGCGCAAATGTCGTTTGACGGACGCATGTCCTATACTGATTATCTTGGGCTTGACGCGATCCTAACTGCGCAGCGCCCACTTTCGACGGCCCACGACGAAATGCTGTTTATCGTGCAGCACCAGACGTCCGAACTGTGGATGCGCCTTGCCATTCATGAACTTACTGCCGCACGCAAGTTAATGCTTGCGAGCGATCTGCGCCCCGCTTTCAAAATGCTCGCGCGGGTCACGCGGATCATGGAACAGCTCAATAACGCGTGGGACGTGCTGCGCACCATGACGCCCAGCGATTACACCACTTTTCGCGAGGCGTTGGGACAGTCGTCCGGGTTTCAATCGGCGCAGTATCGCCAGATCGAATTTATGCTGGGCAATCGCAACACGGCGATGCTGAAGCCACATGCGCATCGCGCCGACCTGACCACGCTTCTGACAGACGAACTGGCGCAGCCTTCGCTTTATGACGTGGCGTTGCGGCACTTGAACGCGACGATCCCGCTGCCCGAGGCCGTGCTAAAGCGCCCGCTGGACCAGCAACACACCGCCAACGCCGAAGTTATGGCCGCATGGACGACTGTATATCAATCGCCCGAATCCCATTGGGAGCTTTACGAACTGGCCGAAAAACTGGTCGATCTTGAGGACTACTTTCGCCGCTGGCGGTTCAACCATGTTACGACTGTCGAACGGGTCATCGGATTCAAACGGGGCACGGGCGGCACGGGCGGGGTAGATTATCTGCGCCGGATGCTGGCCGTGGAATTGTTCCCCGAACTTTGGCACCTTCGCACAGACCTTTAGGCCAGCCAGCGCGCATAATCGCTAACCAACAGGTGTGCCGGGGCTTCGTCCTCGTCCACCTGCGCGAAACGCCCGATCGGCGCGCGGAAAATATTGTCGGTTTCGTCGTCGTTGACGGTGCTGACCTCGCCGATCAGCACATCCCCGCCCTCGCCCCAAAACGCATGCCAGTCACCGGGCATCAGGGTGACACTTTCACCGGGGGCAAGTTTCAGCTTTTCGCCCGCTGCAAAATCACGGCGCAATCCGTCGCACCACACAGTGCCGCCCGCAGCTTCGTCGAAATGACCGCCGCCGTCGGACCCATAAAGTTCGACCACCAAAGTCGCGCCACCACGGTTGATAATATCCTCGGCCTTGAACACATGGGTATGCATCGGCGACAGCTGATCCTGCTTTGAAATTAACAGCTTCTCGGCATAGCACATGCCACCTCCGCGCTGCAGATCAGCCAAGCGCCCGTTGCGCAGGGTAAACAGGAACAACCCCATTTTGTCATAATCGCCGACGCCATAATCAGTAATGTCCCAGCCGTTGCGCGCGGCGATCACGGCCCGCGCTTGATCCTTGCGGAATTTAAATTCATCCGGCGTCCAATAGGCCCACGGCGGCAGCACAAACCCGAAAGACCGGATCATATCATCGGCTTTGGCCATGATCTGATTGATACGCGAACGCTTCATATTGGCCCCCCAAATTGTTGGCGCTAACATGATGCGCTCCGCACGTCCTTGCAAGAGGCTTGCGTTATGGAGTCATCAACTGATCCATCTCACTCTTAAGGGCGGACCAATCGGTGTATTCCTTGTCGCAATCGGTATCGACCGTTTCGTCCCGTTCAGCGGCGATCCGGCGCATCGCCCATGCGCGAAAGAAATCATATTCGCTAAACCGGAACGCTCCGGCAACATGCACGACGCGCGCCGGCGTCCCGCCTGATTTAACCTCAAATTGCGCGATGCATTTGCGATGCCCTTTCCAGTCTTCTTCGTCCCTCCCCGCCGCAGTAAGCGAGACCGCGAAGAAGATCGCGCCCTGTTCTTGCAGTTGAACGGCATGTGACTTGGCTAGTTTCTTCAAATCATTCTGAAAGCCCCCCGGCATGAAGCGAACCCGCCAGAACCACGCGATCATAACGGCGCAGATCGAGCAGCGTGGCATCGGCAGCGCAAAGCAGTTCGACACTATGGTCGTTTTCGATCAGGTAGTCAGCGAAAAATCGGGCAATCTTGTGGGTTTGCCCATCGGTAGTTGCATAGACGATGAGAGTTTTCATGATGGCGCCTCTTTCAGCGCCAGTTTAGCAGCGCTAGATTTCCAAGGCTTGCGCACAATCAAAAGACGTAGAAAAACTGTGCCGGTGAAATGGGTGCGGATCGTTTTATCATCGTGCCAGTTTGGCGCGGTTTGGTTAACGATTGGTAAGCGTCAGCGCGCCGCCCAAGCTCGCGCTGCATCACCTAAGGCTTCAAACAACGGGCGCGAGACCGGATCATTGGTCGCATTCCATTCAGGATGCCATTGCACTGACATCGTAAAGCCGGGGGCATCCTTGATATAGATCGCCTCGGGGGTGCCATCGGCGGCATGGCCGTCAATAATCACCCTTGCCCCGGCTGTCTTGATGCCCTGTCCGTGCAGCGTATTCGTCATCACCTCGCGCGCACCAAACAGCCGGTGAAACGGGCCGCCGTCTGACACGGTTACAACATGACGCAAGGCGAATTTTTCCTCAAGCGTGCCATCAGGTGGCATCCGGTGATTGTCGCGTCCGGGGAGGTCACGAATTTCGGGGTATAGCGTGCCGCCCATGGCCACGTTAACTTCTTGGAAGCCGCGACAGACACCCAATACCGGCTGGCCCCGCTGCACACAGGCACGCACCAGCGGCAGCGCGATTGCATCACGCCCGCGATCAAAATGACCATGCGCTGCGGTTTCCGCCTCGCCATATTCTGCGGGGTGCACGTTCGGGCGCCCACCTGTCAGCAAGAACCCGTCACAAACCTCAAGCAGTTCGGCAACATTCACCAGTGCCGGATCCGACGGGATCAGAAGCGGCAGGCAGTCCGACACCTGCGCGATGGCGCAGGAATTCATCGTGCCGACTGCATGGCTCGGGTATTCGTCGTTGATCAGATAGCTGTTGGATATGATGCCGATAACAGGGCGGGACATGGGGTACCTTTTTGCTTTGGCTATAAATACCCGTTGCGCAAGCCAGTGAAAAGGCATGTCATGCCTCGCCGGTCAGTCCCGCTGCGGCAATCCCCGCGAGGGCGGCAATCACATCGTTGTCGCTTGTGTCACCAGTCACACCTACCGCACCGATGACGCTGCCGCGTTTGTCGCGCATCAGCACGCCGCCGGGCACAGGGATGACCTGCCCGCCGTAAGCGCCATTCACCGCTGCCATAAAATAGGGCTGCTGTTCTGCGCGCGCCATTTGCGCCGTGCCCGCCATGCCCAGCATGACTGCGCCATACGCTTTGCCATGGGCGATCTGGAAACGGCCCGGTGCCGCGCCGTCTTCGCGCTCGAATCCTTTGACGTGGCCACCGCTGTCCAGCACCACGACTGAAAGCGGCTTGAACCCCAACTCGCGGCCTTTTGCGAGGGTTTTGCGCAGAATAACTCGGGTCTTGCTGAGGGATATCTCGGCCATGGGGTGCCCTTTCGGCGGATGGGTTCACAGTTACCTTACGAAGGAAACATGGGGTTGGTAAAGCGCGTCCCTAGCGAGACGCCTTTAACGCCAAACGGTGCTTGTGCAACAAAGGCTCGGTATAGCCTGACGGCTGTGCGCGCCCTTGCACGACCAGATCAAGCGCCGCTTGGTAGGCATGCCCGTCAAATGCAGGGGCCATCGGCTGATAGAGCGGGTCACCTGCGTTTTGCGCATCAACCACGGCGGCCATCTTTTGCATCGCAGCATTAACCTGCTCAAGGCTGATGACCTCGTGGTGCAGCCAGTTGGCAAGCGCCTGCGCGGAAATCCGGCAGGTCGCGCGGTCTTCCATCAGGCCAACGTCGTGGATGTCGGGCACTTTGGAGCAGCCCACACCCTGATCTATCCAGCGCACCACATAACCGAGGATACCTTGGGCGTTGTTCTCAAGCTCTTGGGTAATCTCGGCTTCAGAAAAATTGCGCCCAGTAGCGACCGGAATGGTCAGCAAATCAACCAACTTGCCGCGCGCGCCGCCTGCCTTGATCGCGTCCTGACGGGCGAACACATTAACCTTATGGTAATGGGTCGCATGAAGCGTAGCGGCAGTCGGTGACGGCACCCAAGCACAGTTCGCACCGGCCATCGGATGGGCGATTTTCGCGCCAAGCATGTCCTGCATCAGGTCGGGCATCGCCCACATCCCCTTGCCGATTTGCGCGCGTCCCTTAAGGCCGCAAGCCAGCCCGATATCGACATTGCGATCCTCATAGGCGGCAATCCAAGCGGTGTTTTTCATTTCACCTTTGGGCACCATAGGGCCCGCTTCCATGCTGGTGTGAATTTCATCACCCGTGCGATCAAGGAAGCCGGTGTTGATAAACGCGACCCGCGATTTCGCGGCACGGATACATTCGCGCAGGTTCACGGATGTGCGGCGTTCTTCGTCCATGATGCCCAGCTTGACGGTGTTCGCAGGCAAGCCCAAAGCAGCTTCGACATTTGTGAAAATCTCGTCCGCAAACGCGACTTCATCGGGGCCGTGCATCTTGGGTTTGACGACATAGACCGACCCACGAGCGGAATTTCCGCCATCACGCCGCAAATCATGCATGGCGATCAGGGTGGTGATCATCGCGTCCATCAGGCCTTCACCGATCTCAAGCCCGTCACGATCCACGATCGCAGGATTGGTCATAAGGTGGCCGACATTACGCACCAGCATCAGCGCGCGGGCCTTGACCTGTGTAACACTGCCATCAGGGGTGGTCACATCACGATCAGGGTTCAGCGTGCGCGTGAATGTCTTGCCGCCCTTGCTCACTTCTTCCGATAGGTCCCCTCGCATCAGGCCTAGCCAGTTGGTATAGGCCAACACTTTATCCTCGGCATCCACTGCGGCTACCGAATCCTCGCAGTCCATGATTGCGGACATGGCCGATTCAAAACGGATGTCGGAAATACCGGCGCGGTCCTGCTTGGCGATTGGCACGTCCGCGTCCATGACCACTTCGATCAACAGATGGTTAACGCGCAGCAGGATCGACCCTTCGGTGTGACCCGCAAATTGCTCGGGGTCCTTAAGTGCCGGAATAAGCGCGCCATCCTTGACCGCCAGCCCATCAATATCGGCCCATGATCCAACAGCCAGCGGAGCCACATCATCCAGATGCCCGCGGCCCCATGCAATGACACGTGTGCCACGCGCCGCGTCATAACCCTTGCCCGACGGTAGGTCACCCAAAGCATCTGTGCCATAAAGTGCGTCGTAAAGACTGCCCCAGCGGGCATTCGCGGCGTTCAGCGCAAAGCGCGCATTCGTGATCGGCACGACCAATTGCGGGCCGGGGATCGCTGCAATCTCGGGATCGACGTTGGCGGTATCAATCGCGAAATCGGGGCCTTCGGGCACCAGATAGCCGACCTCGTGCAGAAATGCGGTGTATGCGATGTCGTCATGCGGCTGGCCGCGATGCGCGATATGCCATGCATCAATCTGGCCCTGAATCGCGGCGCGTTTGGCCAATAAGGCGCGGTTTTTCGGGCCAAGGGAATGCACAAGATCCGACAACCCCTTCCAGAACTGATCTGGGGTCACGCCAGTTTCTGGCAAGGCCTGATCGTTCACAAAGCTGGCCAGTTCGCTGGCAACCTGAAGGCCGAAAATCTCTTGCCGATTGGTCATGTCGTGTTCCTTGGGGTTCTGCATACAATGGCACACATACCGAACCTATCCCCCTTGGGCAACGCGGTTCCCTGCGTAATACTGGACCTTTTTTGGCATAAGGATTTTCAGGACATTTTGGACAATCAGCCGCGCACAGCGCACCCCTTGCAGCCCTGCCCATGCCGCCCTACCGTTCCGCCAAATATGCAAGAGGTTCCCATGAAAGATGCAGCGCCGCAGACTATCTATTTGGCTGACTACACCCCCTTCCCTTGGCTGATTGATGACGTGTCATTGACGTTTGATCTGGCGCCGAATGCAACGCGCGTGACCAGCCGCATTGCATTTCGCCCCAATCCGGACAGCGCCGTTGGCGACTTTTTTCTGCATGGCGAACACCTTAAGCTGATCAACGCGGCCATCGACGGACAGCCTGTGACGCCGAGGGTTACTGACACGGGGCTGACCTGCGCGGTTCCAAACGGGGCCTTTGTCTGGGAGAGCGAGGTCGAGATCGCCCCCGCAGCCAATACCGCCCTTGAAGGGCTCTATATGTCGTCGTCGATGTATTGCACCCAATGCGAGGCTGAAGGGTTTCGCCGGATCACCTATTATCCTGACCGCCCCGATGTGATGGCGGTGTTTACTGTGCGGGTGCAAAGCGCCTTGCCGGTGCTGTTATCCAACGGCGATTTGGTAACGCAGGGGGCGGGATTTGCAGAATGGCACGATCCTTGGCCCAAACCCGCCTATTTGTTCGCCCTTGTCGCCGGCGATCTGACCGCAACATCAGGACAGTTCATCACATGCGAGGGGCGCGATGTCGCGCTCAACATCTGGGTGCGTCCCGGCGACGAAGACAAATGTGCCTTTGCTCTTAAAGCCCTGAAACTGTCGATGAAGTGGGATGAAGACGTTTACGGTCGGGCTTACGACTTAGACATTTACAACATTGTGGCCGTAGACGACTTCAATTCTGGCGCTATGGAGAACAAAGGCTTGAACATTTTCAACTCTTCGCTTGTTTTGGCCTCTCCGGAAACTTCGACTGATCGCGACTTCGAACGCATCGAAGCCGTGATCGCCCACGAGTACTTTCACAACTGGACAGGCAACCGGATTACCTGCCGTGATTGGTTCCAGCTTTGCCTCAAGGAGGGGCTGACTGTGTTTCGCGACCAGCAGTTCACCGGCGACATGCGTAGCCGCGCCGTCAAGCGGATTGAAGATGTCATCCTGCTGCGTGCGCGCCAGTTCCGCGAAGACAACGGCCCCCTTGCCCACCCCGTGCGGCCCGACAGTTTTGTCGAGATCGACAACTTTTACACCCTGACGGTTTACGAAAAAGGCGCGGAACTGATCGGCATGCTCAAACGGTTGGTCGGGGATGATGCCTATGGGCGCGCACTTGATCTTTACTTCGCCCGCCATGACGGCGATGCCGCCACAATTGAGGATTGGCTAGCAGTGTTCACTGAATCAACTGGGCGCGATCTAGCACAGTTCAAACGCTGGTATACACAGGCTGGCACGCCGCGCATAACGGCAACGGATGACTTTAAGAGTGGCACATATACACTTCATTTTAAACAGGAAACTCCCCCTACGCCAGGGCAAGATACCAAACTGGCGCAGGTCATTCCAATCGCGGTCGGGCTGCTTGATCCTTCGGGCGCAGAAGTCGTCGCGACCCAAATCCTCGAGATGAAAGACCCCGTGCAAAGCTTTGTCTTCACGGGCCTTGCCACCCGCCCGATCCCGTCGATCTTGCGTGACTTTTCCGCGCCCGTGATCCTCACCCGCGGGGCCAGTCAGGCGGAACGCGCAGTCCTATTGGCCCATGATAGCGACCCGTTTAACAAGTGGGAGGCAGGGCGCGCCCTTGCCCGTGATGCCTTGCTTGGGATGATCAACGATGCTCCTTCCGCCCAGCGGGCCTACCTTGACGGATTAGCGTCGGTGCTGCGCGACGACAGCCTTGATCCGGCGTTCCGCGCACTGGTGCTGACCCTACCCAGCGAGGACGACACGGCCCAAGCCCTGAGCGATGCAGGTCACACGCCTGACCCGCTAGCGATCCATCACGCTCACGAGGCATTGCGCGTACAAATAGCCCAGCATCTTCAAGACCTTCTGCCGCGCATCTATGCAGACCATCAGATCGATGGGCCCTATTCTCCGGATGCGCAGGCCGCGGGTGCGCGGTCATTGGGGAACGCGGTTCTTGCGCTTTTGTCGCGCCTTGATGGTGGCGTGCAGGCCGCCCATCAGTACGCGCATGCCGATAACATGACCCAGCAGTTGGCCGCGCTGTCGTCTCTTTTGGCCGTTGGCAAAGGCACCGATCAGGTGCAGGCGTTTTACGATCAATGGCACGATGATCGCCTTGTGATGGACAAATGGTTCGCGCTTCAGGTGGCCAATGCATCGGGTGCAAGTGCTGCAAAGGTGGCCGACGACCTAACCCGCCACCCCGCCTTTGTCTGGACCAACCCCAACCGGTTCAGGTCGGTGTTTGGGGCGTTGGCGGGCAATGCGGCGGGGTTCCATGATGCAAGCGGGACGAGCTATGCCCTACTTGCGGATTGGATGATCAAGCTCGACAGCGCCAACCCACAGACCACAGCCCGCATGACGGCGGCCTTCGAGACATGGCGGCGCTATAGCACCGAGCGCCAAGCAATGATGCGTAGCGCGCTTGAAAGGATCGGCAGCGCGCCAGATCTTTCCCCCAATACGCGCGAGATGGTGACACGAATTCTGGGTTAGCTTTGCCTTTCAAGTTATTGAACTAAAATTATTAATTGGACTCTCTTAATGCAAAAAATGACTCCGACATTTATCAAACGCAAACGTATCACGCGATGACTCATAGCTTTGCCCGCAGCGGACGCAGCGCCCCGACAGCCCTGTTGCTGCTTGCAGTTTGGTTGATCGTCATTTCGTCGGTGATCGTGATTTCTCTGGTCTGGTGGATTGCTTTTTTGATGCTAATCTTCACGCTTCCGGCGGCCTGGGACATGATCAGCAACCGTCAAAGCCGCCTGACGTTGGATGATGCGGCACTTAGCTGGCAATCGGGTCGCCACAAGGGCCGCGTGCCATTAGCCGAGATCACCAAGGTTCGGATCGACCGGCGGCTTGATCTGTCCTATCGTATTGCGTTTGTCAAAACCGACGGGCGCAAACTGCGCCTGCCACCTGACACGCAACCGCCTGTTGATGAATTTGAAAAGGCGCTGAATGCCCAAGGTGTCACGACCGAACGCAATCCGTTCTCGTTGCTGGGCGTCTAGCCACCTAAACCCGCAGGGCGCATCCGCGGGCGGACCGTTTCACGCGACACGCAATAGGACTGCCCGCGCGTCCACGTGGACATTTCCGATATTTTGGCATGGTTCGTCATCGGCCCCCAATCAGCCGCAACCCCGCGCCAGCGCCCGTCATGCACGGCCACCGCAAGGTCACGCGGCACGGTGACTGCCATAATGCGGGCGGCACACGACAGGTTTTCTTCTGGGTCTGTCAACGCGTCGCCGGTGCGCGCACGACACCCATAGCGGCGCGCCGTATCGGGATAAATTTGCAGTAACCCATACCAAAGCCCACCACCGCCAACCGCATCGGGGCGATAGGTGCTTTCGTGTTTGGCCAGTGCCGACATCATCCCTGCCCAAAAGGCACGGCGCAGTTCGGGCGGGTTTTGCGCATAGGCGGGACACCACGCATCAATGTCGCGAGGCACGACGACCTCAAGATCACTGCCGTGCGTCGCAATCGCTGACATGGCCGCGCGGGTCCACAACTCTCCGTCCTGTTGGAAATCCCAACGCGCACGCGGTTGGAACGGTGCCCTCGCCACTGGCCGCACACTTGACGGAGTGGTTTGAACGACAACTGGGTAGCGCAGCATATGCGCCGGGCGGGCAACGGGGCGAATGGCGGACAGCTGCGCTCGTGCAACGACGTCACGTATTTCAACGGCATCGGCGCGTGACATGGGGCGCACGGGCGCTTGCGAGGTTTGCTGTGCACTGGCACCCACCCCGATCAACGCTGCGACAATCCCCCCAAGGATAATGCGTTTTGCAGACATAGGCGCAACTTTGCACTGCACGATCGTTTGCAATCAAGAAAAAAGGCGCTGCGGTGATAACCGCGGTTTGCGCCTTTAAGGTTGGCAATAAGATTGGGTTGAAATCCACGCCTGCATGTCTTCACGTTTCGCAGCGCTTTGGAATGGACTCCAATCAGCGGCCAACCCGCGCCCGCCTGCTGCAACCACACCGTCACGGGGCACGGTTACGGCGGCAATACGCACAGCACATGACAAATTGGCGGCACCATCCTGCAACGCAGCACCTGATCCTGCGTCACAGCCATAGCCACGCGCGGTCGCAGGGGCGATCTGAACAAGGCCAAACCAGCGCCCGCCGCCACCCACAGCGTTCGGGTTCCATGTGCTTTCGTGCTTGGCGAGGGTCGACAGCATCCCAGCCCAGAACGCTGCGCGTTGGTCTTGGTCAGCATCGGGATAGGCGGGGCACCATGTGGCAATGTCGTCGGGCACCAGCGACAGGAGCGGGTTACCGTGGGTTTCCAGCGCGGTGAATGTGGCGGCTGTCCAGCCATCGCTTTGGGCGGACTGATCCCATCGCATTGCGGCCGGTATTTCATCAAGCGTGGGCGTTGCGGCTTGGGGTGCGGGCGCGCTACAGGCGGCCAAAAGGGCCGTCAATGCAGCACAAAGAATCAGGGGCCGGGTAGAAAATGTCATGATTTCAAGCCGCACGTTGTTGAAGATCCTGTCAGATGCAAAGGAATCCGCCCACCCGTCCAGCCCACCCCGCACGCGGATGGGTGTTTTGGGCGGTAAGGCGCGCATCGCGGTCTTGAAGCCGCGCCGCCAACACCCTATTCAAGGCCCGTTCACGCCCAAAGGATCGCCCCATGCTTGACCTGACCTATAACAGCCCGAAACCCAAAGTAATCGCCGGTGCGAAACACGATTGGGAACTTGTAATCGGCCTTGAAGTTCACGCGCAGGTCGCGACCAAAGCCAAGCTGTTTTCCGGTGCCTCGACCCTGTTCGGGTCCGAGCCCAATTCAAACGTGGCATTCGTGGATGCGGGCATGCCCGGCATGCTGCCCGTGATCAACGAAGCCTGCGTCGCGCAGGCCGTGCGCACAGGGTTGGGCCTGAAGGCGCAGATCAACCTCAACAGTGCCTTTGATCGCAAGAACTATTTCTATCCCGATCTGCCGCAGGGTTATCAGATTTCCCAGCTTTACCATCCCATCGTTGGTGAAGGTGAAGTGCTGGTTGAAATGGGCAATGGCATGGCACGTCTTGTGCGGATCGAACGCATCCATCTGGAACAGGACGCGGGTAAATCGATCCACGACATGGACCCCAATATGTCATTCGTCGATCTGAACCGCACAGGCGTTGCCCTGATGGAGATCGTTTCACGCCCAGATATTCGCGGCGCGGACGAGGCTGCGGCCTTTGTGCTAAAACTGCGCCAGATCCTGCGCTACTTGGGCACGTGTGATGGCAACATGCAAAACGGCAGCATGCGCGCGGATGTGAACGTGTCGGTTTGCCGCCCCGGTGATTACGAACGCTATCAGGCGACACAGGATTTCGGCGAGCTTGGCACGCGCTGCGAGATCAAGAACATGAACTCGACGCGGTTTATCCAGATGGCGATTGATGTCGAGGCACGCCGCCAGATTGCCATTCTTGAGGACGGAGGCACGATTACGCAGGAAACCCGTCTGTTTGACCCCGACAAGAACGAAACCCGCTCCATGCGCTCCAAAGAAGAGGCGCATGATTATCGCTACTTCCCCGATCCTGACTTGCTGCCGCTAGAGATCGAACAGGCTTGGGTTGATGATATTGCGGCGACTTTGCCAGAACTGCCCGATGCCAAAAAGGCGCGTTTTATCGCCGAATTCAGCCTGTCAGATTATGATGCGAGCGTTTTGACTGCCGAAGTGGCCAACGCCGCCTATTTCGAGCAGGTCGCCAATGGGCGAGATGGCAAACTGGCCGCGAACTGGGTGATTAATGAATTGTTCGGACGTCTCAAGAAAGATGACCGCGACATCACCGACAGCCCTGTCACACCTGACCAGTTAGGCAAGATCGTAGGGTTGATCACAAAGGGTGATATCAGCGGCAAGATCGCCAAGGACCTGTTCGAGATCGTCTATACGACAGGCGGCGACCCCGAAGCGCTGGTCGAGGAACGCGGCATGAAACAGGTCACGGATACCGGCGCGATCGAGACTGCTGTGGATGCGGTGATTGCCGACAACCCTGATCAAGTCGAAAAGGCCAAGGCGAACCCGAAATTAGCCGGTTGGTTCGTAGGTCAGGTGATGAAGGCGACGGGAGGTAAGGCCAATCCGGCTGTCGTCAACAAACTGGTGGTCGAAAAGCTGGGTCTGTAAAATGTGCGCAAGGGCGTGACCGATTGGCGCGCCCGTTGGGTCACCTCTGGACGGGCAGATGTTGCGGGTATAAAAAGGACGCCGGATAAATCAAACCCAATGGCACACCGCGTTGCCAGAAAACGCTTGGAGTTGAGAATGAATATTTTGAAAATAGGCGCCGCCCTGACCATGATGGCCGGATCAGCATTTGCTGATGGTCACGCCTCGGGCGATGCCGCAAACGGCGAAACGCTTTTTGCACGCCAGTGTGTGGCTTGCCACGTTGTTGCGGATGCGAGCGGCGAAGTTCTTGCTGGCCGTAATGCCCGGGTTGGCCCAAACCTGTTTGGCATCGCTGGCCGAACCGCTGGCACGATCGAAGGCTTCCGCTATGGCGATGCAATCATCGTTGCTGGTGAAGGTGGCGCAGTTTTTGATGAGGCCACATTCGTCGCCTACGTCATGGACCCAACTGCTTGGCTGCGCGAAATCACCGATGATGCGCGCGCGCGGTCAAAAATGTCGTTCAAAGTGCGCAGTGATTCTGACGCTGCCGACATTTACGCCTATCTTGCTACATTCGCTGCCGAAGGCGCCGAGGAAGAAGAAGAAGCGGCACAATAACGCTGACAGCATACCAGATTTAGGGCCGCCCCATTGGTGGGGTGGCCCTTTTGGTTTGATCACGATTTTTCAGGGCAGGCGTTGGATTTAACGGCCACAGTTGATAAGTTGATCTAGCCCATCAAGGAATTTGCCATGACCACCTATGCTTACAAAGTCGTTCCTGCCCCAAAAAAGGGTCTGCGTAGCAAAGGCATCAAAGGCACTGAGGCCCGTTTTGCCAGCGCGCTTGAAGCGCTGATGAACGAGCTTGGCGCGCTGGGGTGGGAATACCAACGCACCGATACACTGCCCTGCACAGAGCGTTCGGGCATAATGGGCCACACGACCGCGTTTCAGAACATGCTGGTGTTTCGCCGCGAAATTGCAACGGACACAGACACGCTTGCCCCACGCCTTTTGGACGAAGCCCTGATGGCCCTTGCCGCACCCGCGCCTTTAGCCGCGCTTGCCAAACCGGACGACACCGACCCAAGCGCTGGGGATCGATCGGATGACACGACTGCACAGGATGAAAGCACGCCGCTTGCGGATGCCGAGGATGGCGAAGCCACCACGGACGACACCGCGCGCGTCACCGCCCAATAATCAGCTGATATCTAGTGTTAGCGCGTGAATGCGCCCGATGATCGCGTCGCCAAGGGCCGCGTGAACGGCGCGGTGGCGCGCAAGCCGTGACAGATCTGCCAAGGCGGGCGCAGAAATCACGATCCTCCAATGGCTTTCGCCTGACCCGTCGTCGCCCGCATGACCCGCGTGCAAATGGCTTTCGTTAACCACCTCAAGCGCATCAGGTGCCAATACATCCGTCAATGCGGTGCGAATTTCTTGTGCAAGCCCCATTATTTTTCTCCTAGCCCCTTCTATCTTCTGACACACGGCTTAAAGTCATGTGTCCGAGTCGAACAGGTGAGATTACCATATGGCCAAGAATGACCCCTTCGGTTTCGACATGTCAGTGTCGACCTCCAAAAAGAAAAATCCGCGCGGTCGGCGTGGCATGTCAGGTGCGTCGGAAACCTCTACCCGTGTTTGCGATCATGCAGGCTGCGAGGAATCTGGCAAATACCGCGCGCCAAAGTCACCCGATATTCTGGATGACTACTTTTGGTTTTGTAAGGATCACGCGCGCGAATATAACCTTAAATGGAACTTTTTCGACGGCGCAACCGAACAGGAATATATTGCGCAGACTGACAAGGACCGTGTCTGGGAACGCGAAACCAAACCCTTTAGCAAACGATCCGAAGAACAGCGCGCTTGGGCCCGTCTGGGTGTGGATGACCCGCATCAGGTGTTGGGCGTCAATGCTACGCAAAACCCCGGTAAATCGATAACCGGCACGACGCGAAAATTGCCCCCAACCGAGCGACGCGCCATTGATATCCTTGAGGCGAAAGATCACTGGACGAAGGCCGAAGTCCGCAAAGCCTACAAATTACTGATCAAAGTGCTGCACCCTGACATGAATGGCGGTGATCGCTCGCAAGAGGAACAACTGGCCGAAGTCGTTTGGGCATGGGACCAGATCAAGGCAAGCCGCCACTTCAAAACCTAAAGCCTGCGCTCCGCCGAACGGGGTGACGATCGACGTTGGTTTTCGGCGGGGCCAGTGCGGACGGCTGATGTGACGCGCTGCATCGTAAAGATGCTGTCGCGTTCGCTATGCCAAACCGTCAGCAAGGCATGTGCGGCCAGCAGATTGGCGAACCACAAACAAGCCAGCATCGGCGTACCGACGAGGGTAACACCAAGGATGAACGGCCCGAACATCGTGCCGTAAAAAGGCAGCGCCAGCGTTCCTGCGATCAATGCCCCGACAAAGCTGATCCAGACCATGTTTGGCATCATACGGATCATGCCGCGCAGGCCCGGCTGGCCAATTCTGTCACCTGCAAGAAACAACGCCACGGCGGCGCCAAACGTGCCGCTTATCACGACCCAAAGTTCATACCACGACAAGCCGGCCCCAAGCACGCGTTCGCCGTTCAAGCGCATCACGACGAGAAGGGCGAAACCGCCTCCAAAAAGCGCAACAGCGCAGAAGGCGAGTGCGCGACAGCGCTCGCCTTCAGTCACGCGTTGACGATGTCGTCTGCGTCGAAGCATTCGGCCTCCAATTCCAATCTCTCGCTGTGCCAAGCAAACATGGCACCTTCGTGGCACCAAGTAACGCCTTGCGAAATAGACTGTTTCCGTATGAACAACAGGCGCGACGTTCAGGCAGCGCGAAACACAAGCGATACCCCGTTCAGGCAGTGACGCTTGCCCGTGGGGGCTGGACCGTCATCAAAGATATGGCCAAGGTGGCTGCCACACCGGCGGCAATGGCATTCGGTGCGCGTGCCAAACAAACCGCGGTCGGGCTTGGTTTCGATCGCATTGGGCAGGCTCGCATAAAAGCTGGGCCATCCCGTGCCGCTGTCGAATTTCGTGTCGCTGGGATAAAGCGCCAGATCACAACCACGGCAAAGATATGTGCCCGCGTCATAGACCTTGTCCAGCGGGCTGGATCCGGCCCGTTCGGTGCCTTCTTCGCGCATGACGCGGTATTGGATATCGCTCAGCATCGCGCGCCATTCGCTTTGGGTACGGGTCACTTCGAATGACTGGGCGCGGGCAGCGGCGGGCGCAAAGGGTGCCACAAGGGCGGCAAGGGTAAATGTGCGGCGGTTCATGGGGTTCTCCTGTGGTTAGGTGCCTTTTTAGCAAAATGCGCCACCCCTGGGACAGACAAAGTGGGGCTGCGCACGATCATGTGAATGCTATGTGACGGGTCGGTCGCCTAATGCTTGGGCTAAAACACGCTGTCGATCACATGGATCACGCCCTTGGACTGTTTGACATCGGCAATCGTTACAGTGGCCACGCGGCCGTTTTCGTCCGTAAGCGAAATATTGTCGCCTTCCAATTCGGCCATCAAGGTGCAGCCGCCCGCGGTTGGCACGCAGTGTGCGATGAATCATCATAAGCCGCCGCGACGACGAAACTTTGATCCTCGGCAACGATTTTGACGGTGCAAGTGGGCAAATGCCAAAATGTTTCGCCGAAGTCGCAGAATTGAGCCCATCAAAGGCAGCGTGATCACCAAGGACGACGCGACCGATCATGGTTTCGATGCCCTACGGCGCAGTCGCGCGCGGCTCCTTTGGACGTTGACGGTGTTCATTCAGCGCAAAAAGCAACACCCCCCTTCCCCTTGCAGCCAACCGCGATATGTTGCATCCCGAAACGCGTGAACACCCAAGACATGGAAGGCAGTCAGATGGCCGACGGCACCACCGATATGAATGCAAAACCAACCGAGGATTTTTCGGTTCGCGATGTCTTTGGCATCGACACCGATATGAAGATCAAAGGCTTTGCCGAACGCGGCGACCGCGTCCCCGAGATTGACCCGACCTACAAGTTTGATCCCGACACGACCTTGGCGATCCTTGCGGGCTATGGCTATAACCGCCGCGTCATGGTGCAGGGCTACCACGGCACAGGTAAATCCACGCATATCGAACAGGTCGGCGCGCGGCTGAACTGGCCCACGGTGCGCGTGAACCTTGATAGCCATATCAGCCGGATCGACCTGATCGGCAAAGACGCAATCAAGCTGCGCGACGGCAAACAGGTCACCGAATTCCACGAGGGCATACTGCCTTGGGCGCTGCGCAACCCTGTGGCGCTCGTGTTTGATGAATATGATGCAGGCCGCGCAGATGTGATGTTCGTGATCCAGCGCGTGCTGGAACATGATGGCAAACTGACCCTGATGGATCAGAACGAAATCATCACGCCCAACAAATACTTCCGCCTGTTCGCCACTGCCAACACCGTTGGTCTGGGCGATACAACCGGCCTCTATCACGGCACCCAGCAGATCAACCAAGCCCAGATGGACCGCTGGTCGCTGGTCGCCACGTTGAACTATCTGTCCCACGATGCGGAATCCGCAATCGTGCTGTCCAAAGCCCCGACCTACAACAGCGACAAGGGCCGCAAAACGATTTCGCAGATGGTAACGGTCGCTGATTTGACTCGCACCGCATTCATGAACGGCGATCTTTCCACGGTCATGTCACCGCGGACAGTGATGGCATGGGCCGAAAACGCACGCATTTTCCAAGACGTCGGCTATGCGTTCCGCCTGTCCTTCCTGAACAAATGCGATGAGTTGGAGCGCCAGACAGTCGCCGAATTCTACCAGCGCTGTTTCGACGAGGAACTGCCGGAGAGTGCTGCAAGCTTGAGCTTGGGTTAAACGTAACGCGGGTTTCGACCCAACTTGCAAAATGAATGGCGGATGACGTGAATAAACCCACCGACAACCCTGCTGATCCGTTTAAAAAGGCCCTCGCCGAGGCCACCAAGGTCATGGCTAATGATCCCGAATTGACGATCAGCTATTCGGTGGACCCTGCGGGGCAGACGGCGGAAACGATCCGCCTGCCGCAAGTGACCCGCCGGATGACCCGCGAAGAGGTGTTGCTGGCCCGTGGCACAGCGGATGCCTTTGCGCTGCGCCACAAATATCACGATACGAAAATTGGCGCGAAATACATGCCGCAGGGGCAGATGGCGCAGGACTTGTACGAGGCGATGGAAACCGCCCGCGTCGAGGCCGTTGGCGCGCGTCATATGCCGGGCACCGCTGGAAATATCGACGCGAAAATCGGTAATGACGCGACGCGCAAAGGTTACGATCAAATCCGCGACAAGGCCGAGGCGCCACTGGCCGTTGCTGCTGGATATCTGATCCGCCATTTGGCCACGGGTCGCGATCTTCCCAAAGGCGCTGACAATATCATGGGCCTGTGGCGCGATTTTATCGAAGGTCAGGCAGGTGGCACGCTGGACGCTTTGGAAGACACGCTTGGCGATCAAAAGGCATTCGCCAAATTCGCCCGTCAGATGATTGATGATCTGGGTTACGGCGACCAGTTGGGCGATGACCCTGATGGCGGCGATGACGAGGATCAGGCTGATCAAAGCCAAGATGAAGAGGATCAGCCCGACAGCACTGGCGATGATAACGTCGAAGACGAAGAGGCCGAAGCAAGCGCCGAGCAGTCCCAAGAGGATCAGCAGGACGCATCCCAAGCGCAGGTGTCGATGGATGACCTTGCCGACGAGGAAATGGCCGACGAAACCGAGATGCCCGAGGGCGAAGCGCCGCTTGATCCGCCGACACCGCATCCTGTCTCGGACGCTGACCCCAGCTATGCGGTCTACAAGACGGATTTTGATGAAGAAATAGGTGCTGAAGACCTGGCCGAACCTGCCGAATTGGAACGCTTGCGCGCCTACCTCGATCAGCAATTGGAACCCCTTAAGGGGGCCGTTTCGCGCCTTGCCAACAAATTGCAGCGCCGTCTTCAGGCGCAGCAGAACCGCAGTTGGGAGTTTGACCGCGAGGAAGGGATACTGGACGCTGGTCGTCTGGCGCGCGTTGTCGCCAATCCGACAACACCACTATCCTTCAAGGTAGAAAAAGACACCGAATTCCGCGATACCTGCGTGACGTTGTTGCTGGATAACTCCGGCTCCATGCGCGGCCGCCCGATTTCGATTGCCGCGATCTGCGCCGATGTTCTGGCACGCACGTTAGAGCGCTGTCAGGTGAAGGTTGAAATCCTCGGCTTTACCACCCGCGCATGGAAGGGTGGCAATAGTCGCGAAGCATGGTTGGCCGATGGTCGCCCGCTGCAACCCGGCCGTCTGAACGATCTGCGCCATATCGTCTACAAAAGTGCCGACGCTCCGTGGCGGCGGTCGCGCAATAATCTGGGCCTGATGATGAAAGAAGGCCTGCTGAAAGAAAACATCGACGGCGAGGCGCTGGAATGGGCGCACCGACGCATGACCGCACGCCGCGAGGCCCGCAAGGTGCTGATGGTGATCAGCGATGGCGCGCCGGTGGACGATTCGACATTGTCCGTTAACCCAGCGAATTATCTGGAAAAGCACCTGCGCGACGTGATCGCGATGGTCGAAAAACGCAAGATGGTCGAACTGATCGCCATTGGTATCGGTCACGATGTGACGCGCTATTACGACCGCGCCGTAACGATCACGGATGTCGAACAACTCGCGGGTGCCATGACCGAACAGCTTGCTGGACTATTTGACACCGATCCACGCAAACGCGCGCGGGTTTTGGGTATGAAAAAGGTCGGCTAGGCCTACCGCGAAAGGGACCACATGTTTCAGAGGTTCGCAGACAGCACATCCCCCGACCAAGGCCCGCCGCGATTGGCGGCCTTGCGCGATGTGATACGTGCGCAGGGGATAGACGGATACCTGATCCCGCGCGCCGATGCCCATCAGGGCGAATATGTCGCCCCCTGTGATGCGCGTCTGGCATGGCTGACGGGGTTCAGCGGATCTGCGGGCTTTGCCTGCGTTCTGCCGGATATCGCGGGTGTGTTTATCGACGGGCGCTACCGCGTGCAGGTCCGCGATCAGGTCGCTGCAGACTTTACCCCCGTGCATTGGCCCGAAATCCAGCTTGCCGATTGGCTGATCGAACGTCTGTCTGGCGGCGCCAAGGTCGGGTTCGACCCATGGCTGCACACCGCGCGCGAGGTGAATGACCTGCGCGCCGCCCTTGCGCCTAAGGGTATCCAGCTTGTGGCACATGCCAACCTTGTTGATGCAATCTGGCAGGACCGCCCTGCCCCACCTATGGCCGCATTTACCGCCTATCATGATGACCTAGCTGGAAAAAGCCATGCTGCAAAGCGTGCTGAACTGGCCCAAGGCCTGACCAATGCCGGCGACATGGTGACGGTTCTAACCCTGCCCGATAGCATCGCGTGGCTGCTCAATATTCGCGGCACGGATGTGGAACGCAACCCCGTGCCACATGCTTTTGCGCTGCTGCATAACGATGGCTTCGTTGATCTTTTTGCGCGCGCGGGCAAAGCTGAAGGCATTGCCGGTCACCTTGGGCCGGACGTGCGTCTGCATGATGAAATCGCCTTTCTTGACGCGCTGGCCACGCTGAGCGGCCCTGTGCGGATTGACACGAAAACCGCGCCGCAGATTGTGGCTGACGCGCTTGATCAGGCGGGCATTCAGACGCGCAACGATAGCGATCCCTGCCTGCTGCCCAAGGCGATCAAGACGTCAGCGGAAATCGCAGGGGCCCGCGCCGCGCATCTGCGTGACGGCGCGGCGATGGTGAATTTCTTGGCGTGGCTGGACGTTGAAGCCCCCAAAGGCACCCTGACGGAAATTGACGTCGTAAAATCCCTCGAAGGGTTCCGGCGCGCGACGAATGCCCTACTGGATATCAGTTTCGAGACGATCAGCGGTGCTGGCGAACATGGGGCTGTCGTGCACTACCGCGTGACCGAAAGCACAAACCGCCTTGTGCGCGCAGGTGAATTGCTACTGGTCGATAGCGGCGGGCAATATATCGACGGCACCACCGATATCACCCGCACTATGGCGATTGGCGCAGCCAGCGACGAACATCGCGCCTGTTTTACGCGCGTATTGCAGGGGATGATCGCGATTAGCCGCGCGCGGTTCCCCAAAGGCGTTACCGGTGCGCATCTGGACGCACTGGCGCGCTATCCACTGTGGCTGGCGGGCATGGATTACGATCACGGCACGGGCCACGGTGTGGGTGCATATCTGAGCGTCCATGAAGGCCCACAGGGAATTTCGCGCCGCGCAGCACCTGTGCCACTGGAATCGGGCATGATCTTGTCCAATGAACCGGGCTATTACCGCGAAGGAGCATTTGGCATTCGGATCGAAAATCTGATTACCGTGATCCCTGCCCCCGCGTTACAGGGCGCAGACGCGCGCGAGATGCTGGCGTTTGACACGCTCACGTTTGTACCCATTGATCGCCGCCTGATTGATGTGACGCGACTGTCCAATGACGAACGCGACTGGATTGATCGCTATCATGCGGATACAGTTGCGCAAATCGGGCCACGTGTGGACGCTGATGCACTTGTATGGCTTGAAAAAGCCTGTGCGCCGCTTTGACCACCAACCGATATTGAACTTTGTGCAAGGACAGCAGACATGGGCGAGCATATCACGATTAAACCGGCAACCGGCACCTATGTGATGCGTGCAGGCGGAGCAGTCTTGGGGGAAACCACCCGCGCGCTTGAACTGATCGAAGGTAGCTATCCACCCGTCATCTACATCCCGCGCGAAGATATCGCGATGGCGTTTCTTGATGCGTCCGACACCACATCGTCGTGCCCGCACAAGGGTCAAGCGAGCTATTACAACATCGAAGCGAAAAGCGGCACAATCGCCGACGCCGCGTGGTCCTACGAGACCCCCAAAGACGCTGTGGCCGACATCGCAGGCCACCTTGCTTTTTACAGCAACAAAGTCGCTGTCGAACAGATCTAGGAATGCTCCTCGGCGGCTTTTGCGGCCAAAGCACGGTTCATCGCCCGTAACGCATCGACCTGAAACAGCGCGCCCCAAAGCTCTGGCGGGCTGTCCTCACCGCCCAAGGTAACAACCGGAATAAAGATGGTATTGGTTGCCTCGAAGATCGGCATCGCCTGTTCAAGCGTGGCATTGCCGTCAATATATGTGCCCTCTTCGACCATCTCCCAACAACGATCCTCATCTGCGGACCCTTCGGTGTCTTTGGCGCGCATCACATTGGCGACCCTGAAAGTAGCCAAAAGATAGGCCTGTGGACCGGCTGCCAGATGAATGCCTTGGCGCTCCAGTGTGGTCAGAAAAAATGACCTATCCACTAACCGTGATGACAAGGCTGTTGAAAGCGATACCGCAACCATCACGGCCAGTCCCGTTTGCCAATCGCCCGTCAGTTCAAATACGATAAGCGTGGTTGAAATCGGCGCACCCAGAACCGCGGCGGCGACCGCCCCCATACCAGCAAGGGCATAAATCGTCTGCTCGCCCGACACATCGGGGAAAATCGACGTCGCGACGATCCCGAATGCCAAGCCGGTTAGCGCGCCGACCATCAGCGAGGGTGAAAACACGCCCCCACCCATGCGCCCGCCCATGGTGATGGCGACCGCAACGATCTTGAGGCAGACAAACACCACCGCCTCGTGGAACAGCAATTTACCAGTCAGCGCTTCAGAGGTGGTTTCGTAGCCAACGCCGATGATATGCGGAAAATAGATCGCCAGCGCACCAAGCATCGCCCCTGCGACCGCAGGGCGCAGCGCGCGCGGCAGACCAGTGCGCGCTTGGATAAAATTGGCGATGTCATCTGCCCAGAAAATCGACCGCATCAAGATCACGGCGACCAATCCGCACAGCAGCCCCAACATCAAAAACGCAGGTAGTTCAACGTAGAACGACAGCGTGTTGCCCATCGGCAGCAGGAATTCTGTAACATCACCGTGCGCCAACCGACTGATCAGCGTGCCCGCGACACTGGCAATCACGATGGGGGCAAAAGCATGCACGGCAAAATGGCGCAGGATCACCTCGAGCGCGAAAAGTGCGCCGGCGATTGGCGCGTTAAAGCTGGCCGACACGGCGGCGGCCACCGCACAGCCCAACAGATCGCGCCCGGTAATGCCGTCGGCGCGAATAATGCGGCAGACCATCGTCGACACAACGGCTGCCAAATGCACCACTGGCCCCTCGCGCCCTGACGATCCGCCAGATGACAGTGTGACAAAACTTGCCAAGGCAGAGACGACACCGCGCCGGACCTCGACACGCCCCTCGTTCAAAGCCGCACCTTCGATCACATCAGCGACCGAGCGCACCCGCCCATCATCGGTAAAACGGTCCAGTATAATTCCGACAACCAACCCGCCACAGATCGGGATTGCCAATATCCAATACCAATCAAGCGAGGCCACGAAGCTGTGCAAGTGGTTGGTATCCTGCGTGCCATATAGCAGCGCTTGCAACCATTCGATACCTAGCCGGAACAACAGAGCCGCAAAACCGGCAGCTACTCCGATCGCCAGCGCGATGAACCAGAACTGAACCTGCGACGGGCCACGCGTGCGCACCACATGCCAACCCTCGGTCAGGGTCTTGCGCAGCGAGAGCAGCGCTTGCCGCAGCCATGTATCGTCTTGATTGTCCATTGGTTCGGCTAACTTTCCCGCGTCGCGTATCAGCCCTAGCATGGCCGGATCGCGACAAAGGGCAAGGGCTATGCGTCCACCAATTGACCCCCATGAGGCGCTCAAATCGTGAATGCGTGCCTGGGGCCCGATGAACAGCCAATCACCTTTGCTACAGGGGCCCGACTTGCAACTATTTCGACGGTTTTCGCAATTCAGATTTCTTGGCGCTAACATGTGGAAAAAATTTTTCTACATGTTA
>CALAGN010000074.1 GCA_937891785.1 uncultured Octadecabacter sp. | reverse complement strand
GCAGCCATATCGGTGGGCGAAAACAATGCCACTTCTTCTGCTGTGCCTAATTGAATCGCAGATTCGAACACGTAGAACTCAGGCGCAAGAACCTGCCCTGCAGCCACATTGCGCAACACGAGGTAATCAAGCCCCATTTCCGCGCGGCTGATGTCGAGAAAGTCGTCCAAGGCTTGCGGGCTGATCTGGCTAGCGCGTTCGAACCTTACGGAATCTGCCAGTGATTCCACATCAACACTTTGCGCCGCCACGATCCGCCGCATGTATTGCTCCGCGACGCGAAGGTCACTGGCCACTTTTTGGATCAGAAGATCGTCAAATTTATCCGACCAGCGCAGCATCGTCACAGCAAGGGAAATGGGCAGCAAGACCACAAGTGGAAGCAGTGCAAGCACCAACAGCCTGAGGCGAACAGACCTTCTCATCGGGTCACAATTTCCACGACTGACATTTTCGGTCGATGGTTTTGCGTGAAATATCCAACCGCCGCGCAGCCTCGGCCCTGTTGCCACCACACGCCGCGAGGGTTTCCAGAATATGACGCCGTTCAATCACGGCTAACGTATCGGTATCCTGATCTGGGGCCCCGTCGTTCACGCCGTATTCGAGCCCGTTTTCCAGATCATCGTTCAAAAGGCCGCGTTCAATATGATTGCGCAACTCGCGCACGTTTCCGACCCAAGGATGGGTCACAAGTTTGCGTTTTACGGCTGCGTTCAACCGAGGTGGGGGGATGTTCAGCTCTGCCGCGATCTGACCGATGAACAGTTCTGACAAATCAATGATATCGGCGGGGCGGTCGCGCAGGGGCGGCATATCAACGCTCAACACGTTCAAGCGATAATAAAGATCTTCACGAAACGCGCCGGCCGCGACAAGATCCAGCAGGTTTTTAGACGTCGACGAAATTATCCTGAGGTTCACCGCCACCGCGCGTTCGGAATTGACCGGCCGGATGCGTCCGGTTTCGATCACGTTCATCAATGCCGCCTGCGCGGTTTGGGACAATTCCTCGACGTCATTAAGATAAAGCGTGCCACCTTCAGCCGCCATCAAAAGCCCCTCGGTCTGGGTGTTGTTTTCTGCAGACGGAAGGCTGCCGAACAAGATCTCTGAAAAGCCGTGATCGGAATATGCAGCGCAGGTGACGGGGACAAAGGCGTGGGGCGCACGCGGCGATCCTGCGTGCAACATGCGCGCGGCGACCTCTTTACCAGTGCCGGTTTCGCCCCTGATCAGAACGCTTGAATTTAGTTTCGCGGCTTTGCCCAAATAGTCCTTAAGGGTCAAGATTTCGGGAGAGGTTCCGACCAGTTCATGACGATGGCGCAAGATGTCGATGCCGCCCTCCAATTCGTGACGCAGCAATGTATTTTCACGACGAAGTGCAGCGCGGTCCAGACAGTTGGTGATCGCACTGAGGATCTGGTTGGAGCGAAACGGTTTGAGCAGAAAATCAACAGCGCCGGCACGCAGGGCATCAATCACGGTTTCGAGGTCCGCAAAGGCGGTGATCAAAATTGCCTGCCCGAAAAAGCCGATTTGGCGTTGCTCTGCCAACCATTCGACCCCCGACTGACCCGGCATGATGTTGTCCAGAATGACGATGTCAAATCGGCGGATGTCCAGTTTTGCGGTTGCTTCTTGGGTCGTTGATGCCTCTTCGATCACGGCGCAGTGTTTGCCGACCGTTTTAACAAGAAAATTACGAATGCCAGCTTCGTCATCAACGACAAGTATAGAGGCGTCACACAACAAAGGTGAGAACAGGACCAAGTCTTGTCCGCCTTCGCGTTCAGGCGTGCGCGTAGTCACATCCATTTAAGAATCTTGGTATTTTTGGGCACACTCGTGGGGTTATCACGGGCGGCCAGTACGCACATTAAACCTAACGTCATCGGAAATGGGTCCGGCCGCTGGGGGCATTGATTGTGCAGTTGTTTTCGCAATTTTAGTCCAGTTCAACAGGCGACTAATCGGGCAGACGCCACTAATTGGAACATAGTCGCATTGCTTGAAACCTCTGTCGAGCAATTTTCCTGCACCAGTTATTCAGAGCGATGCAGGCATAGAAATATCCTAAGAGGGCAGGAAGCGTATCTTTCTGTTGAGTTTATCGCTGTTTTGGAACGAAGTCCTGTGCTGATGTTGACTGCTGTGCCTCTGAACGGTCCGTCGTCTGGGTTGTAAAGGCCGACCGCAACGAGAGGGCATGTTCTGACAAACAACAGGCCCCGCTATGCGCTTCCCGGTCCCTGTTTCGCACATCAACAGGAAGGCCGGAATTCCCTGAGTAACACACCATTATTACGACGTTAAATAAGAGCGTCAGGGTCGATCCGCCTCTGGAAATCCTGCTTATTCGGAGTTTTTTGGTAAATTTCCCTGTTAATGGACCGAAATGGCCTCAGACTGGATAGCTCTGGACTGGCAGCACAGCCAGCTCCTCTTACATTAAATTGCGTGGCTATGGCGCACTGAGGGGGGGCAATAATGCCCCAATAAGTGCCCCTGTCCTGCTCTAGAAACGATCACTCTCTTTAAAGTCCGATTCCATGAAGCTGCAGGGTTGATGAGACTTCATTGAAATGCGTCAAATGGGGTGTGGAAAACGCAAGCGTTGGTATGTCTCACGGTGTCGGCACCCGCACGTTCCCGACCAGTCGAAAGGCCGGCCAAGTCCGCCGTACCAATGATCTTTTCTCATAAAAAGGCCCCCGCCGATGTCACGGCGAGGGCCCAATAGCGCATTGTGCAATCTAGTTAGGAGTCGTCTTTGTGACCTGCGTGGCCGCCAGAGACTTCAACTGTTGAATCGCCGCTCAGCTTTTCTGGCAGTATCAGGTTCAACGCAATCGCGATGAATGCTGCTGGCAGAAGGCCGGATGTCAGCAAGATCGTTGCCGTGCCGCCCAAGAACTGCATAGCGTCAGGAACCTGCTGCAGGCCAAGGCCAACGGACAGGGAAACACCAAAGATCACCATGTTTCGGCTGCTCCAGTTGACGTCGGCAAGCATCGACGCGCCCGCAGCTGCAACCATACCGAACATCACAATCACACCGCCACCCAGAACTTGAATTGGAACAGTGTTGATCACCGCGCCAACTTTTGGAACTAGGCCGCAACAGATCAGGAAGATGGCACCGATTGTGACAACATGGCGTGACATGACGCCCGTCATCGCGATCAGGCCAACGTTCTGGCTGAAGGATGTGTTGGGCAAGGACCCAAACACGCCAGCCACCGCCGTACCCAGACCGTCAGCGAATGTAGCGCCAGTGATTTCTGCATCAGTGGCTTCGCGACCCGCACCACCTTTAGTGATACCGGAAACATCGCCAACTGTTTCGATTGCCGAGATAAAGGCCATCAAGCACATACCGATGATGATTGCCCAGTTCAGCTCAAACCCAAACTTGAAAGGGCTTGGAACCATGAACCATCCGGCGTTTCCGACGCTTCCAAGGTTCACATCGCCCATCAGATAGGCAACGACGTAGCCGACAATTAAGCCGATTAAGACTGCCGACACAGACAGCAAGCCTTTGGCATAGAACTTCAAGCCAAGGGTCACAAAGATAACGATGCCGGCTTGGAACCAATTTGACACGCCGCCCCAAGTATCCTTGCCGCGGTTAAAGTCGCCAGCTCCGCCAGCTGCGTATTCAATGCCAACCTTGATAAGCGCCAGTCCGATCATCAAAACGATCAGGCCAGTCACTAACGGTGGCAAAGCAAAACGGATCTTGCCGACGAAAAGACCGAGGAACGCATGGAACAAGCCACCAATCACGACCCCTGTCATCAATCCAGCCAAGCCAGCTGTGCCCGCACCAACCATCGCTGGAATCATCACCGGCAGGAATGCAAAACTCGTCCCTTGAACGATCGGCAATTTGGCACCAATCGGGCCTATTCCGATTGTCTGGATCAGTGTCGCAACACCAGCAAACAACATCGCCATTTGAATCAGATAGACCAGCGTTGGGATATCAGCGCCCGGAGCGCCAAACCCGAAACCGGCAACCCCTGCGATGATAATCGCTGGCGTCACATTGCTGACGAACATGGCCATCACGTGCTGAATGCCCAGTGGAATAGCCTTCGCGAGCGGCGGCGTATAATTTGGATCCCGAAGCTGCTCCGGTGTTCCGATTGAAGTATCTGTCATTGTCGTTCCCTCTCTGATGATACGATAAACCAGTCTTGTCGCTGGCTATTTATTGCCGTTCACAATCGTAAACGGTTTTTCGAAAAAATGCTCTTCCAAATTTGGCCCTTCGCCAATCCGGTCGACCACGGCGAACAATCCCGGTTCATGCAAAGGGCTTAGAACCCCGTGCCATGTCCCGCGGAAATAGTTTACGCCCTGCCCAGGTGCTGCGATAAACGCGCGCGGCTTGCCGGGCTTGCCGTTCTCGTCGGGGGCAACCACAACGACAAACGGATGCTGCGTCATGGGCAAGAACGCTTGGCTGCCCTCGGGGTGGCGCTCGACCATATCAAGCGTCACCGGAAAGGGCCGTATCTGTGCATTGAACAGGCTGATACCAGCTGTGCCCTCGACAAAATCCAGCGCGGCGCGGTCGTGATATCGCCCACACATCCCGCCATTGATCAGCTTGTCAGGGTCACCTGACGCGTCCAGAACGTCGCCAAATGGGGCAAAGGCCTCGGCTGTCAACGGTTCGGTCGTAAGGGTTCCGCTCATGCGCCCAGCTTTTCGATCAGGCGCAGTTCGGCGATGCGCTCGACTTGCTTGCAGGCTTGGGGGAATTCCATTTCACGATCATTTTCGATCCGCTGGTGAAATGCAGCCAAGATCGAATTCTTGTCATAGTCACGAACGGCGATGATGAACGGAAAGCCGTGACGCGCGACGTATTGCTGATTGAGGTTCTGAAAGGTCTCGCGCTCTTGATCAGTCAACAGATCAAGGCCCGCGCCCGCCTGCTCGGAGGTGCTTTCCGCCGTCAGCTTGCCCGCCGCTGCCAGTTTTCCCGCAAGGTCAGGGTGCGCGGTCAGCACGCCAAGGCGTTGGTCTTCGCTGGCACTCCGGAACACGCGGGCCAGCGCGTTGTGCACACCTTGGGCCGTGTCGTGGGTTGGACCCAGTTCAAGGGCGTGCGCGCCTTCGGCGATCCAAGGGCTATGCTCAAAAATACCACCAAATTCAGCAACAAACGTCTCGCGATCCATCTCGGAGGGGCGTGTTTTTGGCATGGCAGGATTCTCTTTGGCCCAGTGCTCGGCGATTTCAAGGCGGGTGGCGAACCACACACCCTCATGGGACTTGAAGTGCTCAATCGCGCGACGCAGGGCAGCGGCGCGGCCAGGACGCCCAATCAGGCGGCAATGCAAACCAATCGACAGCATCTTGGGGGCACCGACGCGCCCTTCTTCGTAAAGGTAGTCAAAACTGTCCTTAAGATAGCTCTCGAACTGGTCGCCATTGGTGTATCCGGCCTGAATCGCAAACCGCATATCGTTGCAATCCATCGTGTAAGGCACGATCAACTGATCACGGCCACCCGCCTGAACCCAATAGGGCAAATCATCAGCATAGCTGTCAGCAACATAGGCAAACTGTCCCGTTTCTGCGGCTAGCGCGACGGTGTTGTTAGAACAGCGCCCCGTATACCAACCGCGCGGCGCTTCACCGACAACTTCGGTGTGCAGGCGGATCGCTTCGGCAATCGCAGCACGTTCTTCATCGGCAGGCATGTCTTTGTGCTCGACCCATTTCAACCCGTGGCTGGCGATTTCCCAGCCGCTGGATTTCATCGCCGCAAGCTGTTCAGGGGCACGCGCAAGAGCTGTCGCCACACCGTAAACTGTAATGGGCAAATCCGACAGCATCCGGTGAACACGCCAGAAACCGGCGCGGCTTCCGTATTCGTAGATTGATTCCATGTTCCAGTGACGTTGTCCCGGCCAGGCTGCGGCACCAGTGATTTCCGACAGGAATGCCTCGGATGCGGCATCGCCATGCAGGATGTTATTTTCACCGCCTTCCTCGTAGTTTAGCACGATTTGAACGGCAATTTTTGCGCCGTTTGGCCAGTTGGCCGCAGGCGGGGTTGCACCATATCCAGTCATGTCACGAGGGTAGCGGCTCACAGAATTCTCCTCCCAGAATTAGGTCATTGTTAAAGCAAAACAATCAATCTGTTTTTCAAATAATTCCATAAAGAGCCTATTGCAGCTCATACTTTGCGCAGTTACCAGTTGTTCGCCTATAAGATAAGCAATCGACGGGAGAGAGCGCCATGACCGGATACCTGACCACCCACGTTCTTGACACGGCGCGCGGTTGCCCCGCCGAAGGGATGCGCATCGACCTTTACAAGATCGACGGCGAAGCACGCACCCACCTTAAGACATTGGCGACAAATGATGACGGGCGCACGGATGAACAAATTCTGCCCGCCGATCAGTTTGAAACCGGAACCTATGAGCTGGTCTTTCACGCTGGCGCATATTTAGATGCAATCGGCACGCCCGCCGAAGACCCGCGTTTCTTGGACGTGATCCCGTTGCGGTTTGGCATGTCAGAAGCCTCGCACTATCATGTACCGCTGCTGCTTTCGCCGTTCAGCTATTCCACCTATCGCGGCAGCTGAGCCGCCAATTCGCTATCACGCACCGCCGCGCTGATCTTCTCGATCACGAAATCCATGAACAGCCGTGTCTTTGGGTCTTGGCGGCGGCGATGAGTGAATAGGCAAGCCATTTGTATTGGCGCGGGCGGGTTTTTCGTTGCAACGGCAATCAGCCGCCCGTCTTGCAGATGTTCTGCGACTTCGAAAATCGGCTTCATGGCGATGCCGCTGCCTGCAAGCGCCCAATCGGTCAACACATCGCCGTCATCTGATTCATAGCGCCCCGCGATGCGAAACCGCTTGGGGCCATCGGGTGTGTTAAGCCGCCACTGGAATTCCGTCGCGCCAGGAAACCGCAGGTTCAGGCATTCATGACCTCCTGCCACTAGGTCTTCGCCGGTCTGCGGATTGCCATGTTTCTCGATGTAGGACGGCGACGCGCAAAGCACCCGCTCAACATCGGCAATCTTGCGAATGCGCAGGTTGCTGTCTTCGGGCGTGCCAAGGAAAAACGCCAGATCAAGCCCTTCGGTGGTTAAATCAACCGTGCGGTCCGTCAGGCGCAACCTAATACTGACTTCAGGGTAGACAGCCAGAAAATCAGGCACCTGCGGGGCCAGCAGCCGCCGCCCAACGCCCAAAGGACACGCCACATAAAGTGCGCCACGCGGGTTATCGGTGATATCTACGACTTGCGCCTCGGCATTTTCGACCGCCTCAAGAACTTCGCAGGCCCCGCCGTAAAACGCGCGCCCCTGCTCGGTTGGAGTCAGGCTGCGAGTGGTGCGCTGAAACAGGCGCACGCTCAGATGTTCCTCAAGCTGGGAAATCCGCGACGACGTCACCGCAGGCGATACACGCAAGTCGCGCCCTGCGGCAGACATGCTGCCAAGTTCATAGACACGGACGAATGTGCGGATATTATCCAAATAGGACATTGTTTTGCTTTTTTTGATGCTGCTTGGTCTTTGCCGACGATAGCAGAACAATTCCGACTCGCCTAGTCTGACGGGCAACACGAATCTTGGGAGGGACATCCATGTATGATCTGGCAATTTTTTGGGATTGGATCGCATTTTGCGTCCGTTGGTTGCACGTCATAACTGCGATGGCCTGGATTGGCGCGTCGTTCTATTTCATTGCGCTTGATCTCATGCTGAAACCCAGCGACAGCCTTCCCGAAGGCGCGTCTGGCGAAGAATGGGAAGTCCACGGCGGCGGTTTCTATCACACCACCAAATACCTCGTGGCGCCCTCGCAAATGCCCGAACATCTGACATGGCACAAATGGCAAAGCTATACGACATGGCTTTCCGGTGTTGCCCTGTTGATGATCGTCTATTGGGTTGGCGGCGAGCTGTTCCTGCTTGACCCGACCAAGGCGGAATTGGCGCTGTGGCAGGGTATCTTGATCTCCGCTGGCTCCCTCACCATCGGTTGGCTGGCCTATGATTTCATGTGCAAATCCAAGCTTGCCGATTATCCCACCGCGCTGATGCTGCTGTTGTTCGTCATCCTCGTGATCATGTCCTACGGCTACAATCAAATCTTTACGGGCCGCGCCGCGCTACTGCACCTTGGTGCCTTTACCGCGACAATCATGACGGCCAACGTGTTCTTTCAGATCATGCCAAACCAGCGTATTGTCGTTGCCGACCTGATGGCAGGCCGCAAGCCCGATCCCAAGTATGGCAAGATCGCCAAAGTACGTTCGACCCATAACAATTACCTGACCCTGCCTGTCGTGTTCTTGATGCTGGCCAATCACTATCCACTGTCATTTGGCACGCAGTATTCTTGGATCATCGCCTCGCTGATCTTCCTCACAGGCGTCACGATCCGGCACTATTTCAACACCATGCACAAAACCGGCAAGGGGCCGCATTGGACATGGGGTGTGACGATCATACTGATGATCATCATCGCGTGGCTATCGACTGTGCGCGGCGGCGACACCTACGAGGATTCCATGGCGCGCGAGCTGACGGTCTACGAGGAACGCTATGCCTCCGCTGACGGGTTTGATGATGCCTACAACACCGTGATCGGCAATTGTTCCATGTGCCATTCACGCGAGCCCGTTTGGAACAACATGCAATGGGCGCCCAAAGGCGTGCTGCTTGAGACGACCGGCGACGTAGCCCGCCACGCGCGTCAGATTTATCTGCACGCAGGCGTCAGCCACGCGATGCCGCCGCCTAACGCGATCCAGATGGACAACGAATCCCGCGACATCATCATTGCGTGGTATCAGGCCGCAAACGACTGAACGCGGCGATTGCGCGCTGGCCTATGCTGACGGTTTGCCAAACAGCCCCGTCAACGCGCGTTTCACCAGCGCAGTCACCGCGGGCCGTTTAACGCTGTGAAATGGCAGTGGGCGGCAGACTTCTATTGCGGCAACACCAACGCGGGCAGTCAGCGCGCCGTTGATCACACCTTCGCCGAATCTGCGCGACACTTTCGACAGCACCCCGCCCCCTGCAATTGAGCCGATCATATCATCGCCGACAGCCACGGCCCCCGTCGCCACCAGATGCGTCAGCACCGTGCGTGTCAGCCGCCAACTGCCCAGCACCCCCGAGCGACCACCGTAGATTTCAGCGATGCGCCTGATCATCCGCAGGTTTGCGGTCAGCGCGGTAAACACATCTGCCAATGCAAGCGGCACAATCGCCGTGACCATTGCCACCTGGCGCGCTGCCCCTTCGACTTCGCGCAGGGCACGTTGATCCAATGGCGCTAGCACATCAGCTTCGGCAAGCCCGATCAGCCCGTCCGCGTCCAACACATCATCGCGCCGCTCGGTAAGGCGCGCGCGACCCCACTGCGTATCGGCGCGACCTGCGTAAAGACGGTCAAGTTGGCCAAGCACATCGCGCGCCGCGTTCAGATCATCATCCGCGAGGGCAGAAGCCGCCGCCGTCTGAATGTGGTCGACGCGGCGCAACCGACTAAACGCTGCAAGTTCGCGCACTACAATGACAAGCAAAACGACGCAAAACAGCCCCACCAGCGCCAGCGCAATCCCGCCAAGGATTGGCGAACGCGCAATCAATCCGTTCACGAAGTCCCACGCCGCGATGGATGCTGCAAAGCCAATAATCGCCACCAGCAACGACCAAAACCACCGCGCGAGCCGCGACGGACGGCGCGCTGCCAAAACCGCGACCTGCTGCATCACCGCACCATTGGCGGGCGCGATATCAGGCACGGCGGGGGCAGTTGCCGGAGTCAGATCGGACGTGTCGCCTTCGAGGTCGATCAAAACGGGACCGGATTTGGTTGCCTTACTCATAGCTTGTCTCCGATCAAAAACTGCGCGGCCTTGTCCAGCCGAATATGCGGCGGCCCATCACCCGGTTTCAGGGTTAGTGGCGCGGGCGCGAAATTCATGACGCGGTAGTCCGCATCGAGCCATTTATCTGCGCCGTCACGCGCCGGACCCAGCAAATGCGCGGGGTCTTGAGGCAACTCGCCAGGATAAAACGCGGCCTGTTTACCGCCCTCCAACAAGCGCCCACGGACCACATCGAGCGCCTTGCCGTCATGCGTCAGTTGGTCCTCGACGGTGGTGCGCAGGGCAGCAATCGACATCGCAGCCGTGTCAGCGCCTGCAAAATCTGCGCGGTCCTTGGCATCGCGCAAAAGCGCCTGTGTGATCGCCGTCAGTTGCGGATGTTGGGAATGGTGCAGATGGTCAGCCTTGGTCGCGGCGAACAGGATTTTCTCGACCCGCCGCCCTTGGAAGATACGCGACAGGAACGCATTGCGACCCGGCCGGAACGCCGTCAAAATATCGGCCATCGTGGCGCGCAGGTCTTCGACGGCGCGCGGGCCTGCGTGGATCGCGCCAAGCACATCCACCAGTACAATTTGGCGATCAATCCGCGCGAAATGATCGCGAAAGAACGGACGAACCACGTTGCGTTTATAACTTGCATAACGTCGCACGAATTCCCTTGCGAGTGATTGGCGCGGCATGTCGCCCGCTGGCAGTGGCGCGAATGTCAGCACCGGCGAGCCTTCCATATCACCGGGCAACAAGAACCGCCCCGGCGTGCAATCGGAATAACCAGCATTGCGTGCGCTGTGCAGATAGGCGGTAAACGATGCCGCAAGTGCTTGGGCCGTGCTCTCGTCAAGGGGTGCGGTGGTGTCAGTCTGGGCAAGCAACGCCAGAAACGCCGCCGCCTCCTCGCGGTCCTGCATGCGGGCCAAAGTATCGGCCGACCATTGCGCGAAATCCTTGTCCATCAACCCCAGATCAAGCAGCCATTCACCCGGATAATCGACAATATCAAGATGCACCGTGCGCGGCCCCTGCAAGCCTGACAACAACCCCGTGGGCTGCACCCGCAACGATAAGCGTAGCTCGCTGATCCGGCGCGTGCCTTGGGGCCATTCTGGCGATTTAGCTGTTAGTTTCGCCAAATGCGCCTCGTAGTTAAAGCGCGGCAGGGTATCATCGGGCTGGGGCTGCAAGTAGGCCGTCTGAATCGCGCCATTGGCGGCAGCAACCAGTTGGGGCATCCGACCACGATCCATCAGGTTCGCCACAAGTGAGGTGATAAACACCGTTTTGCCCGCCCGCGACAGCCCCGTCACACCCAGCCGGATCACAGGTTCGCTAAAGGGGGCAGTCACGGTATCCGCGATCCCCTCGACACTGCGCACGATCTGATCGGCGATGCCGCCTGCGATAGACCCGATACCCAAAAGAAACCCTTTCCTTAATCTCTTCTCAAGATAGGTGGCGCAGGGTGGGATGTGTAGGGATTGATTTCGCACATCCTTCCCACTATGCGAACGACATGCCAAGATATGCCCTCAAAGTTGAATATGACGGCGCACCTTTTGCGGGGTGGCAGCGCCAAACGGATCAGCCTTCGGTGCAGGGCGCGATCGAGGATGCTTTGGCACGGCTGCAGATCGGTCCGCATAATATCGCCGCCGCAGGGCGCACGGATGCCGGTGTTCACGCGATAGGGCAAGTGGCCCATTGCGATCTGACCCGCGACTGGGATCCGTTTCGATTATCCGAGGCGTTGAATTATCACCTCAAACCGCAGCCCGTGGCGATTACCGCTTGCGCGCTAATGGCCGATGACTGGCATGCACGATTTTCAGCACTTGAGCGGCGCTATCTGTTCCGCTTGATCGCACGACGCGCGCCGCTAACCTTTGAAAAGCGCGAGGCATGGCGCGTGCCACATCCGCTTGACTTGGCGGCCATGCAAGCAGGCGCGGATCAACTGATCGGGCACCACGATTTCACGACATTCCGGTCTTCAGTCTGTCAATCCAGCAGCCCGATGCGCACGCTTGATGAGCTGCGGGTCGTAGAAATCGCGCGCGAAGGATATCAGGAATTCCACTTTCATGTGCGCGCGCGGTCGTTCCTGCACAACCAAGTGCGCAGCTTTGTCGGCACGCTGGAGCGCGTTGGGGTAGGGTCTTGGGCACCCGATGACGTGGGCGTGGCCCTTGCAGCGCGCGACCGCGCAGCCTGCGGCCCCGTCTGCCCACCCCACGGGCTATATCTGGCCGGTGTCGGCTATCCCGACGATCCATTCGCCTAATCGTTGTCGCTCAGCCCCGCGCCAGCGCCTGCAGCGCGCGATGCGTCAGTTTCAGGGACAAAAGTCAGCGCCGCCAATTTCGTCAGTCCTGCCCACGCCAGCCCATCAACGTCCACGGCCCCGCCCGGCACAACAACAGACACGCCCGGCCCCGTTCCAATCGCCACGCAATCGCCCTGCACATCGCAGGCGAGTCCGCCGCCAAAGCGGTTCGCCATACTGACCAATGCTAAAACTAACAACGGCAAGTCGGCCCGCTTTATCCGCTGTTCACCGTGGTCTGCACGCACCAGATCAATCGCAGTTGGTGCTGCCATGACCGCGCAACCGTGGCCGTTTGTCCATGGTTGGTGCGGGCGATTCAAAGCCACCACCAGCGCGCCCATATCCCCGCCTAGTGCGATGTAATCGGGCATGGCTGCCGCAAGATCCTCGCAGTGGCCCAAAGGCACGCCAGCTCCGCGTGCTGCTTTCAGGACCATTCCCTGCACTTCGTTATGCGACCGCATCATGGGGCAAAGGTGGGCAGCCACCAGTCATCAGCGTTGTCCAGTTCATCCGCCAACGGTGCGCCTTGCGCAAGCGTTATGCGGGTCCAGCGATCCGATTTCGGGTCAAACTTTGCCGCCCCGAAAAACGCCAATTTGCAGCGCAGCATATCAATGGGCAGGCAACCTTTGGCGATCAAATTATCACGAATCTCGGCGTAGGGATGATTGGCGACCGTCTGCACCCGCCGCGCCGCAGCACGGTGTTCGGGGTGAGCAGCCAACAAGGGCGCGATCGGACCGACGTGCCCCTCCAACGCCCGCGCCAAGGCCTGCACCTGACGCGCGATATCTAGCGGGCTTTCCAACGCGGCCCCGTCTTCGATGAAACGCGATCCAAGGCGCGGTTCCTGTTTGGCCTCGGACACATACCAGAATTGGGCGCATTGCCTTGGATCACTGTAATCGGCATCAACGGCCCAGGGCCAATCGCGCGTGATCATATCGGCCAGATCGGCACACCTCATAGCTGGATCAAGCACAGGCAAACGTGGCGTTGCCATGCAATCTGCCAACCCGTCAACCAGATCACCGAACGGTTCAAGAACCATCGCCGCGATCAGTTCTTGCGTGTCGACCGACCAGTGCACACTTTTATTGATCAACCGATCCAGCGGAACAGCCCCGCTCATAAATTCGGGCGTCATCAAGGCGGCAACCTCGGGCCATTCGCGGCGCAGAATGTCAATACGGCCCTGTGCAATCTTGTCAGGAACCTGCCATTCTGCCAGATGCTGGGCCACCCGTGCGACCAACGCGTAAAGCCGCGCAATCTGATCAGGCGTAAGCGTTTCAACGGCACGCACGCGGGCAATCGCGGTCTCGCGCACCTGCATCCATGCATCAAGCAAAAGCGGGTGCGATACCAGAAACGGCGCCATGCCAAGACCCGTCGCATTGCCAATCCCAAGGTGACGTTTCAAACGGCGATCAAGGGGGGCGCCACCCATATGTTCGACCAGATCATGGGTAAAACCACGGATCAGCCAAACCGTCAGCATTTCAGCGGCAAAGGGGCCAGACATGCCGGGCCTTTCGCAAAAAATGCGCCGATCAGCGATGCCAAACTTGCCATTGCCATAAACAGCCGTTGTGCGCATCAAATAGCCCACATCACGGATCATGTCCGCGTCAGGTTGCTGGCCCATGCGCAACGCATCAACCACATGGGCAAACAGACGCACCGATTTGTTTGCGCGGCTGAGGATCAGATCACGCGGATCAAAACGCGCGGCTTCTTGCTGCGGGGCGGCGCGACAAATTCGGGCAATCGTGTCAGCGTCAGGCACCCCGTCATAAAGCACATAAGACGTGTCCCATGCAGTGGCGATCACCCGGTCAGTGCGCATCTCAGGCGGCAGATCGGTTGAGACCGCAACAAGCGAATAGGTATACCCGCCAAAATCCACGCAATAGACCCCATGCCCGAACCCGTCTGTGTCGATGTCCCACACCGGGCGTGTTATGCGCGCACCCTCGGCACCAAGGCGGCGCGTAACCGAGCGCAGGAACGACAAACGCGTCGGAAATCCCGCTCCCATACGGCGCAGGCGCATCACATCGGTTGGCGCGCGCAAAGGGCGCTGTGGGATGGGCGGAGGATCACTATCAGGCATTTTCCGGTCCGAAACTGCTGTCGTAAAACGCCAGCCAGTTGTCACCCATGATCCCGTCCACTTCGTCCGCCTCAAAGCCGACACCGATCAGGCCGTTGCGGATATTGCCGAAATCACGATTGTCGTTGAACCAGCTTGGCATCTGCGGGAAGCCCGCATCGCTGGCTGATCCTTCGCCATAGTCGATGACTTTGGACCAGCGACCTGCGCGCATCCACTCGACCACTTTGTCGGGGTGATCCTGACACAGATCCGTGCCGATCCCGAGGTGTGCCGCGCCATACCGGTTTGCAGCTTCAGCGACCATTTCGCAAAAATCCTGCACCGTGCAATCGGAGCCGCCCCGCAGATGATGCGGATAGACCGAAAAGCCAAGCATCCCGCCCGCATCCGTCAATGCGCGTAGAACCTCGTCGGATTTGTTGCGTAACGCTGCGTGCCACCAATGCGGGTTGGCATGGGTAATCGCGATGGGGCGACTGGAATAATCAATGGCTTCAAGGGTCGAACGATCCGCTGAATGGCTCATGTCCACGACTAACCCAACGCGGTTCATTTCGCTCACAACCTGTTTGCCCATTCGGGTCAGGCCTGCGTCGCAATCCTCGTAACAGCCTGCCGCCAGGAGCGACTGGTTGTTGTAGGTCAACTGCATGAACCGAATACCCAGTTGGTGACAGATTTCCACCAAGCCGATGTCGTCCTCGATCGGGCTTGGGTTTTGAAAGCCAAAGAAGATCGCGGTGCGCCCGGTTTCGCGCGCACGTCGGACGTCAGCGCCGCGCATGCCCTTGAAAATCAGATCGGGGAATTGTTCGAAATATCTGTTAAACCGTTCAAGCTGCAGGATCATTTCACGAAAGCTCTCGTGATAGGCGATGGTCACATGAACCGCATCGACCCCACCCGCCCGCATTTGGCGAAATATCTTTTCGGACCAATTGGCGTATTGCAGATTATCAATGAGATATCCCATATCATGACGTTAACGGGTTTGCCCGACAGGTAAAGCGGATTCGCGGCATGACTTGGCCATTTCCCGCCCGATTTCGCTGTTTTGCCAAGGATGTGAGTTTCCGTTCTTTTGTGACTATACCTCTCCTACCCCAAAACCCGAACTTTTTCATGAGTTATGACGCGGAA
>CALAGN010000073.1 GCA_937891785.1 uncultured Octadecabacter sp. | reverse complement strand
AGTCTGTCTGGGGTAAGGGAAAAAACGCCCTTCACCCGATTTATGCAACAAAGCCGATGTAACAGGTGCGTTGTTGCTGGCGATGCACGACCTGCGCGCGGTGCTTGGGCGCAAAAAGGCGGGTCGCGTGCTAGGTGGCAGCTAAAGCCCCTTCTTCTGTTCAAAAACACCCAAACAACGCCCGATCAGCATGGTGCGCCTTAGCCAATGCGCACAGACCTTGCCCAGAACCGCCAGCCCAAAAGCAGCGCCGCGCAGCCAAGGCCCACGGTTAGACCAAGCCAAAGCCCGATAGGGCCAAAATCAAGCGTGAACGCCATCACGTAACTCGCCGGCATGCCGATCACCCAATAGCTGAGTGTCGCCAGCCACATCGGCACCTGCGTGTCTTGAACGCCGCGAAGCAGCGACAGCGCGACGATCTGCGCACTATCGACAAATTGGAAAAGCGCCGACAGCATGACCAAGGTGATACCCAAAGCCAGCAGCGCATCACGCTGCGGTTCGGTCGGATCGATGAACAGCGAGACGAGCACGCCGGGGATCAGCAGGAACACTGCGACCACGATCACTCCGAACGACAGCGACACGCCAAAAGCCGATATCGCGCCGCGCCGCAGGGCCACCTCGTCGCGTCGCCCGTAATGCCCACCCGCGCGGATCGTTGCGGCCTGTGACATGCCGACGTGAAACATGAACATGAACGCTGTCAATTGCAGCGCGATACCGTGTGCCGCCAGTTCGATCTCGCCGATCCAGCCCATCATGATGGCGCTGGCCGTGAACAGACCACTTTCGGCCAAAGCGGTGATACCGATAGGCAGGCCAAGGGCAAACACTTCGCGAAGGGCCTCCAAGTCACTTTTCCAGATGCGCTGGAACAAGCTGTAATCGGGGCGTTTCCATTGCACATAGACGACCAAGGCGATCACTTGGAGAATCTGGATAATCACCGATGCAATCGCCGCCCCGCGAATGCCCAGTTCCGGCGCACCGAAGTTGCCAAAGATCAACGCGTAATTCACCACCGCGTTACAGACCAACGCGACCAATGTAATCCACAATTGCACCGCCGTCAGATGCAGCGCGCCAAGGAAAGACCGCAGCACCTGTGCCGTCAGGGCGGGAAACATGCCAAAGACAGCAATGCGCAGGTATTTTTCGGATTCGACGGCCACTTGCGGGGTTTGCCCGATGGCTAGCATGATTTCTTCGGACCACCACAACATGCCCACAGCGAGCACTGCGTAAGCAGCGCTCAGCCACAGCGCCATGCGCGTGATCCGGCGGGCGCGCACCTCGTCGCCTTCTTCGGCAGCGGCGGCGACCATCGGCACAACCGCATAGCCAAAGCCCGCGCCGACAATGAAGATCACGAACCAAATCGACGTGGCGATTGTCGCGGCGGCCAATGCCGTCACATCATACCAGCCCAGCATGATCGTGTCGGTCATATGGATCGAGAATCCGGCCACGCTCGCCCCGACAAGCGGCAGACCAAGGGCCAGAAGCCGTGTGATATGCTCACGATATGATAGAACGGGGGCTTGCATCAGACCTGCTTAGGGCCAAAGTTGCGAAGGGTCCATATGACGTGAAAGGTGCCGCCGATGTCCGATCCTTATGCCAACCTGATAACGCAAGCGCAGGGTTTCTATACCGCGCTGTCCAAAGACAACACCCGCGACTGGTGGCTGGCCCATAAAGCGGACTATGACACCAAGCTTAAGTCGCCTGCCCTGGCGCTGGTGGATGACATGCGCGCGCCACTTGAACAGCTTTCGGGCGAGGCAATTACCCACAAACTGTTCCGCCCGCACCGAGATGTGCGCTTCTCCAAGGACAAGACGCCCTACAGCACCCACCTGCACATGATGTGGACTGTAGCTGGCGGCGGCCGCCAAGACCCCGTGTTCTTTTTCGGCATCGCGCCGGATCATGTGACCGTGGGCGCGGGTATGACAGGCTTTGACAAACCCGTGCTGGAAGACTGGCGCAAATTCGTCGATCTGGACGGACCGCGCGTAGCGGGGATAATCGACGGGGTTACAGCCCACGGTTTCACCCCGCGCGAAGCTGCGTTGAAACGTGTCCCGCCCACCTTTGACGCCAATCATCCGCAAGGCGACTTGCTGAAACACAAAAGCTTTGTGCTGTCAGGTAAATTGCAGCGCGGCGGCGCACTGACTGACGATCTATACCGCGCATTTTCCCAGCTTTGGCCGCTCAACGATCTGCTGATTTCAATTGCCTCGGCCTAGGTCCCTGTCACGCGGAATTTGTCCATCAGGTAGGGGCCGGATTTCACCGGCGCATGGCTGTCGGACCCGTCCAGCGGCGCAATCACCGCGTCCCAATTGGGTTGATGGAAAAACGCCAACGACTGGCGCGCGGGCTGGTCTGGTAGGGCGACGACGCGGTGCAGCGTGCTGACCCATTTGTCAGAGGTCCAACGCGCCATCAAATCACCGATGTTGATCACAAACGCGCCTTCGGGGGCGGGCACGTCGATCCATTCCTGATCAGGCGAGAATATCTGCAAGCCGCGCGATCCGGGCTGCGGCAACAAGATTGTGAGTGACCCATAATCCGTATGCGCGCCCGCGCGTTGCTGGCGCTCAAGCGCAACATTCGTTGTTGCGGGATAGTTCAACGCCCGCAGGGCCGAAATGGGGGCGTTGATAAAGGGCGCAAAGTAGTCATCCGGCAGGCCTAGCGCGGCAGCAAAGGCCACCATCACCCGCGCCGCCAAATCCTCCATCGCGGCGTAATAAGCTTCCCATGCGGGACGAAAATCGGGTTGATCGGGCCAGAGGGTTGGCTGATAGCAAAACGCATGGGCATCGGGGTCTGCGATCCCGTCGGGCGTTGCAAGCGGCCCACCGTTGAAGCTCTCTTTTAGATCCGGTGGCGTATCAACGCCTTTGGACTTGGCCAGCGCTTCGGAATTGGGACCAAGATAGCCATAGGGGTAACCGGCATAGGGCGCGGCTACGGCCTGTTTCACCTCAGCCCTCTGCGCGAAAAAGCTGCGCGCGGCCTGCCAAACGTTGTCGATAATGTCGCGTGGCACGCCATGCCCCGTCAGCACCAGAAAGCCCGTTTCGCGGCAAATCCGGTTGACCTGTGCTGCAGCGTTAGCGCGGCCCGCGCCTTCTGCGCCCTCGAACACAGCCAAATCAAATGTTGCAAACATCAACTATCCCTTCAACACATCCCGCCACGAATGGCGCGGTGCAAAGCCGACCATACGTTTGGCTTTGTCATTTGCATACATCGTTTCATGCGGGTCCATCTGCTTGGTTATTGGCACGCCTGCGTAGAACTGTGCGATCACCTCATCCGATGCAATTCCCACCGACATATCGTCGTTGCTGACGTTAAAAACCTCGAACCCAAGGCCATCAGTTTTCAAGCAACAGTCCACCATCTGCCCCAGATCGCGGGCATCAATATAGGCGAAAATGTTGCGTCGCCGCGTTGCAGGGTCGGCCATGAAAGCCGGAAAATTCTGCTCGTATTCATGTGGCTCGATGACGTTGTTGATCCGTAACCCATAGATATCAATGCCACTGCGCGCCTGAAAACTGCGCGCGCATACCTCGTTGGCAACCTTGGACATGGCATAGCTGTCATGGGGAACTGTAGGATGTTCTTCGTCCACAGGGATGTAATCCGGCTTTTTCTCGCCATGCGCAAAACAGATACCATAGGTGGTTTCGGAACTCGCAAAGATCACCTTTTTGATGCCCAAGCGGACAGCCGCGTCGATCACATTGTAAGTGGACATCGTGTTGATGCGAAATGTCTCGTTATCGGGGCGCATCATAATGCAGGGGACGGCTGCGAAATGCACGACTGCGTCGTATTCCGCCTTGCCCCCTGCTGCGTCCAATTCGTCAAAATCCGCATAAGCGGACATGGCATTGAACACCTGCCCCGCGTCCGTCAGATCGACGTTCAATGCATCCCCGCCCGGGCTGGGGGCAGCTGCCAGATCAACATTGATAACGCGGTGTCCTTGCGCGCGCAAATAAGCCACCGCGTGCTTGCCGGCCTTACCACTACCGCCTGTGAAAAAGATTCGCATGTGGAGTTCCTTTCAATTGTCGACACAAACTAGCACAATGGACCGCCCTGACCATCGGCTGATCGGGCGCACTTATTCTCGCGCTTGGGTGCTTTCACACCACCGCGACCTCTGCCATAGTTGCGACAAATCAAAAACAAGCGAGCATGCACATGGCCAACGACCTTTTGTCGGGACACGAACCGACCGATTATGATGCATCTTCCATCGAGGTGCTGGAAGGGCTTGAGCCCGTGCGCAAGCGCCCCGGCATGTATATCGGCGGCACGGATGAACGCGCGCTGCATCACCTTGTGGCCGAGGTTCTAGACAACTCCATGGACGAGGCGGTGGCAGGTCACGCCAACCGGATCGAAGTGGAATTGAACGCTGATTACTCTGTCACGGTCCGCGACAATGGCCGTGGTATCCCAATTGATCCGCACCCGAAATTCCCTGACAAATCCGCGCTTGAGGTGATCCTGTGCACCCTGCACGCGGGTGGGAAATTCAGCGGCAAGGCTTATCAAACATCCGGCGGCCTGCACGGGGTTGGTGCGTCGGTGGTTAACGCCCTAAGCGATTCCATGATCGTGCAGGTTGCGCGCAACAAAACGATCTATGAACAACGCTTTTCGCGCGGCATCCCGCTTGGGCCGGTCGCAATAGTCGGCACCGCCCCCAACCGGCGCGGCACCACGACGACATTCCACGCGGACGAGCAGATTTTTGGCGCGCATCGGTTCAAACCTTCCCGCATGTTGAAATCGATCCGCTCCAAGGCATACCTTTTCAGCGGCGTCGAAATCCGTTGGAAATCAGCGATTCCTGACGGCGACACGCCGATGGAAGCCACGTTCCACTTTCCCGGTGGCCTCGCCGATTATCTGGGTGAGACCCTTGGCACGGCAACGACATATGCGGAAAAACCCTTTGCCGGCACTGTCGAGTTTGGCGACAAATTCAATGTCCCCGGCAAGGTCGAATGGGCGATCAATTGGACCCCCGCGCGCGACGGGTTCATCCAGTCCTACTGTAACACCGTGCCCACGCCCGAAGGCGGCACGCACGAGGCGGGCTTTTGGGCGGCGATCCTCAAAGGCGTCAAGGCCTACGGCGAGCGGGTCAACAACCGCAAGGCCAAGGACATTACCCGTGACGACCTGATCACGGGCGGCTGTGCTTTGGTCAGCTGTTTCATCGCCGAGCCTGAATTTGTCGGCCAAACCAAAGACCGTCTGGCCACGACCGAGGCGCATCGGCTGGTCGAAAATTCAGTGCGCGATCACTTTGATAACTGGCTGGCGGCAGACACGAAATCCGCAGGCGCGATCCTTGATTTTCTGGTGCTGCGGGCCGAGGAACGCCTGCGCCGCCGTCAAGAAAAAGAGACCGCGCGCAAGACTGCCACCAAGAAGCTGCGCCTGCCGGGCAAGCTGACCGATTGCACGTCCAAGACCCGCGAAGGCACGGAGCTGTTTATCGTCGAGGGTGACTCGGCTGGTGGGTCGGGCAAAGGCGCGCGGGATCGTAAAACGCAGGCGCTGTTGCCGCTCAAGGGTAAGATCCTCAACGTGCTGGGTGCGGCGTCTTCCAAGATCGGCACGAACCAAGAAATCAGCGACCTTTGCGAGGCGATGGGCGTTGGCATGGGCACCAAATTCAACCTTGATGACCTGCGCTATGACAAGATCATTATCATGACCGACGCGGACGTGGATGGCGCGCATATCGCCGCACTTCTGATGACGTTCTTTTTCACCCAGATGCGGCCAATGATTGATCACGGCCACCTCTATCTGGCCTGCCCACCGCTTTATCGCCTGACCCAAGGCGCAAAACGGATTTACGTGGCCAATGACGCGGAAAAAGACGCGCTGATGGAAAAGGGTCTGGGCGGCAAAGGGAAAATCGACGTGCAGCGCTTCAAGGGTCTGGGCGAGATGGACGCGAAAGACCTCAAAGAAACCACGATGGACCCAACGTCGCGCAAACTGATCCGCGTGACGATTGACGAGGACGAACCGGGCGAGACCGGGGACTTGGTGGAACGGCTGATGGGGAAAAAGCCGGAATTGCGGTTCCAGTATATTCAGGAAAACGCGCGGTTTGTTCAGGAGTTGGATGTATGAGTTCGCTTAAATAGAAGTGATTATCTAATTGAAACGACTTTACAAATTTTACTCGGACAAGTGGGCGCTCGACGCTGTCAAGAAGCGTAGATTAAAAGTAGCCACCTTAGATGACCTAAATGATCCATTCGAATTCATTGCAGATACGACCAACAACGCTGATCAAAGGCGGCTCTGGCATAAAGCTTCCAAGGGAGTGTTTAGTCAAAACGGGCTAATTTCGTTCTCGAGAAGTTGGAAAAACCCTGTGTTGTGGAGCCACTACGCGGACCGTCATCGAGGTGTTGCTATCGGCTTCGACGTTAGATCTGAGTTTGTTGTGCCCGTCGTTTATCGTAAGGGACGGCCAACACTACCTGACCTACGCCAAATGACTTCGAACGCGAGGCGGTCAGCTATTGAGCTAACAACCAGAACAAAATTCTTGCATTGGGAATACGAGGCGGAATCACGGGTATTCGTAAAACTTGACGCGCAGGACGAAGGAACTGGCCTCTACTTCAAGGCTTTCGGCAGTGACTTGGTGCTACGGGAAGTGATTTTAGGCGTCCGCTCAGAGCTTACTAGCCAGAAAATTCATAGTGAACTTGGACCGCAAGATGTAAAGATCACAACGGCACGTTTGGCATTCAAGACTTATTCAGTTGTGGCACAGCGCAACCCAGCACTACAAAAATAACTCGTTGAGGTGCGGCCACTCGGTACCAAGAATCCCAACTACGCGCCCGAACCGAGGGGTGGGCGTGTGCGCCCGCGTCACGCCGAAGGCGTGCCTTTGGCACGACGGGGGCGGTTCGGGCGCGCCAAATCTTTGATTTGGCATGGGGGTGGGGTGAACGAGCCGCGCAACCATCCCCCTTGCAAGTGAATCCGAAAGCGCCCACCTTATATATGCAGGCCGCGCAGTAGCGCTCGCGTGGCCGCTGCCTCAATGGCCGCATTGCCCTGATCCGTCAGGCAGCCCTGCACCCTGAGCATCGACCCGATGGGCAACAGCCGTTCGGGAACCGTTGTGAGAAAGGGACACCCCATGTCCAAGGACAAGAACCGCGGCAACCGCGAGACAAAAAAGCCCAAAAAAGAGCAACCCAAAGTGTCGGCTACAGCCAATAGCGGCGGCGGCAAAGATGGCGCCACGATTGCTGGCAAAAAGGTCAAGTAGCCTCTACTGGACCACGGCAACCCGCGCGTTTTGCATCCCCGCCTCTTGAACCATCACGTAAAGCGTTTGCGCATTTTCCGGCGCCAACCGGATGCACCCCGCCGAGGCGGGCGTTCCCAAACGGTCCACGGCTGTCGTGCCGTGGATCGCATAATTCCCGCGAAAAAAGATTGTCCAAGGCATCGGCGCGTTGTTGTAAAGCGACGAATAATGCGTGCGCTGCATCAGGTAGGGGGTAAACGTCCCGATGGGCGTCACCTTGCCCGCCCGCGCCGTGGACACAGGCCAGACATATTCAACCGCGCCGTCACGGCGCAGGGTCATCTGTTGATCTGACAAATCAACCGTGACCCAAACAGATTGGGCCATGGCCGCGCCCGCAAAAAGCGTCGCAATAAGTGTCAGCAAGAAAACCCTAATCCTGCACGCCCTCTAGAAAGGCGATCAAATCCGCGGTCAAGCGGCTGGTCATGATCGGCTGTCCCGACGCCGCCTTGAGCGCGGTATCGTTGCCTTGAAAAAACGCACCGAAAACCGGCATCGGCGATCCGTGACTGACAAGCGGGTCACGCCCGTCTATTCGCATGACGGCGCGCAACGTCGGGAAGACGCCGCCGTTATCGGCTGCAAGGGCTGTCAGGTCGGGTGGCTGGATCACAAGTGCGGGGGCCATCGGCCCATCTCCGGATGCGTCCAGCCCATGACAGGTCGCGCAGTGTCGCTGATAAAGCGCGCTCCCGTTTTCGACGTCCTGCGCGATGAGCGGCGTCGTAAGGCCAAGTCCGACCAGAATAGTTGAAATCAGGTTTCGCATGATGTCACCTTTGGTTTATTGTTGAACGCTTTCCAGATAGGCAGACAGCGCCAGAAGCCGGGCAGGTACCGGTGTGCCGATCCCGTCTTGTTCAACGATCACAGTTGGCCCCATGTCGCCCGCGCCAAATTCCGGCATCGCGGCGCTAAAGTGATCACCGCGGGTGTATCCGTCGATTGTGCTCATCACGAAATCGCGCGGGTACGTGCCGCCATAGCGCTGCGTCAGGGTAGTCAGATCGGGCGGCGCCTGGATCAACCCGCGGCCAAAATCACCTGCGCCGCGTGCGTCGTCGCCATGGCATCCGGCGCAATCTTGCGCAAATGCAACCGCGCCCGCTTCGGGGGTTACATCCACGGTCTGTTCAACGCAGCCGGCCAATGCCAGCGCGCCGATAATGACGATTGATTTAAGCATTGCTGCCTCCTGCTGTTCACACGGCGAGTCTGCGCCCGCCCACGCGTATTCACCTTGATCTGGATCAGTCCGACGTTAGGCTAGCACCTATGCGCCTGACCATACTTGCCCTCATTTTTCTTGCTGCCTGTGGCCGCCCTTTGTCAGACGGCGAGTTGCGGCTGACCGCTGATATCATGGGGCCGACACTGGACCCTGCGCCGATCCGGTTGTCGCAAAATTCCCTTATCGGGCTGTCCACCTCAACCTACGCCGTGCGCCCACAGGTCACTTGCCGCGAGCGGATCGGGCCAACGCCCAGCGCGCCGACATTTACCGCCCGCACGGCTGGCGTTGCGCTGTTCAACCGCGTGCTGACCAGCACCGATTGGACCGCGCCGGACTACCTGCCTGATTACCCGCAGGCGATGAATATCGTCGCGGCCATGTATTTCGCCCACGAGATGACGCATGTCTGGCAATGGCAAAACCGGGCGGTGACGGGTTATCATCCGCTGCGTGCTGCGGCCGAACACGGGCGCACGGATGATCCATATCTATTTGATCCAGATGGGGAAATTCCGTTTCTTGCGATGGGTTACGAGCAGCAGGCCTCGCTGGTCGAGGAATACGTCTGCTGTCGCACAATCGCCCCCGAAGGTGCGCGCACGCAACGCCTTTGGGCCAAACTATCCGAGGCGATGGCCGTCACCCCGCCGCTGCAATCATCCCGCCCTGACACAATCACGGGCATCGCCACAAATGCAAATCTGCAAGGCGTCTGTGACTAGATAAAGGATTTTAACATGCCGGCAGCCGCTTTTATTATGCTTACCGCGGGATTAGGCATCCCGATCCTGGCGGCGCTAAACGCTACCCTTGGCCGCACAATCGGGTCGCCCGCCGTTGCAGCAACGGCGCTTTTCGTCGTGGCGTTTCTGGTGGCGCTGATCGCGGCGCTGGTGACGAACCCTTCCGCCGTGGCCCGGCTCACCGATGCCCCGCGCCATTTGTTTCTAGGGGGCGTGTTGGTTGCGTTCTATGTACTGTCGATTACATGGGTCGCGCCCAGTTTCGGGGTCGGCAACGCGGTATTCTTTGTGCTGTTGGGGCAATTGGTTTCGGCTGCGGCGATCGACCATTTCGGACTGTTCGCCGCGCCCCCTACACCTATGGATTGGACCCGCGCCGCAGGGATCGCGATGATGGCGGCGGGGGTCTTTGTGACGCAAAGGGCCTAGTTGATCGAGAGGCCGCTGATTTCGCCGCGAATGGTGGAATTTGTGTCATCGCTATCTGCAGATACCGCCAGCCCGACAAGCGCGCCCGCCGCGCCGCCAAATGCCTGCGCATAATCATCGGCAAGATCAACGCTTTCACTGAACGATCCGGTCCCCGACGGGCGGCGGATGATCGTTTTGCCACGCGGCCCCAGATAGGGCGAGGCCAGCACATCACCGCGCCTATGTGCACCGCCCCAAACGTAAACCAGTACACGGGCCTGTTCGTTATCAAGCAGGCTGCGGATCGAGCCGCCGTCGCCAATGCGCTGCGCCTCGGCCTCGGGCATGAACACGAAATAGAGCGACAGGTTGCGATCATCGCCGCCCTTAAGCGTCAGGTCCGTCGCGGGTACGCCTTCGCTAACGGCCCAAGACCAGTTTGCACTGCGCACGTCCCAAAATTGGGCTGACAACCGGCGATAGGCCATTGAGGCCGAATCGTCTGACGACACGCTGAGCCGGCGGCTGGAAAACCCGTAATCGACTTTTTGAAACAGGGAAAATCGCTGTTCGCTCCACCCCTCAAAACTGATGGGTTCCGCGGCGAGCGGTGCGCCCGAAAGGAGAATTGGCAGGGCAAGAGTAAGCAAACGCATGACGGCAACCTTTCAAACTGGTGTTTGATCGGACCATACCCTGCGCGCCGCCGTGCTCAAGCACTTGGCACAAAGTCTCACGCTAATGTCAGGCCCGCGCGAGAGATTGCACGAGGTGCCAAAGCGCATCGGGCACGTCGATGACATCCATCACTTGCCGCTTTGCTCCGGGAATGCGCGCGCTGTCTTGCTGCGCAACGGCCTCGGCCACACGTTCAAACCGCGCGCCGAAGTCATCGCCATATGTTGCGGGGTCCATGAGGATATAGAACTGCCCCAAGCCATGGGGCGGCCCATCGGGTAGTTTCAACCCCTTTACGTCCAGCGAATTGACGCTGCCCGTCATGCCTGCGGCCAGCAGTTCAACCATCAGGCCCAGACCCCAGCCCTTGTAGCCGCCCGCACTGACAAGCGCGCCTTTCAGGGCTGCATCGGGGTCGGTCGTTGGCACGCCTTGTGCGTCCACAGCCCAACCAAGCGGTATCTTTTCGCCCGCTGCCTTGGCCATCGTGATCTTGCCCAGTGCAACAGCCGAGGTCGAGAAATCAAAGTGCATGCGCGGGCCATCGTCGCCAGGTACGGTCATGGCGATGGGATTCGTGCCGATCACAGCGGCATCCCCCAAAGGAGGCGCGACAACCGGCGAGGCATTGGTCATACCGATCCCGATCAGTCCCGCAGCGGCGATCTGTTCGGTGAAAAAACCCACCGACGTGCAGGTATGCGCATGTGCCACGCCAAGGGTTGCCACACCGTTTTCGCGGGCCGCCTTGATTGCCAAGGGCAGCGCACGGATGAAGGCCGGTTGGGAAAATCCGAACCGCGCATCCGACAACACCGCACCACCGCGCGGCTGACTAACGACAGGTTCAACTGTGCCATTCACGCGCCCCGTCGCAAGCTGCGCACAATAGCTTTCAAGATAGTAAAGGCCGCAAATCACATTACCCAAGCTTTCAGCGCGGGCCACGGCGCGCGCGACCTCGCGGGCCTGAAAATCCCCAGCACCATGCGCAGTCAGGGCGGCAGTACTGGCACTTTCAATCTCGGCGACGGAAATTTTCACGTTACGATCTTTCCCTGTTCAAGGCGGACCGTGCGGTCCATCCGTGCGGCCAATTCAAGGTTGTGTGTGGCGATCACCGCCGACAAACCTGTCCCGCGCACAAGTTCCATCAGTGCGCTGAACACGACCTCGGATGTGCCCGGATCAAGGTTACCCGTGGGTTCATCGGCCAGCAACAGACGCGGTTCATTGGCCAGTGCGCGGCAAAAGGCGACGCGCTGCTGTTCGCCGCCCGACAATGCAGCGGGGCGGTGATCGGCGCGTGCGCCGACACCGACCTGCTCCAACAATTTCTGCGCGCGGGCCTGTGCTGCACCCTGTGCCACACCGTTCGCCAGTTGCGGCAGCACGATGTTTTCAATGGCGCTAAACTCCGGCAACAGGTGGTGGAATTGATAGATGAACCCGATCTGGTTGCGACGCGCGGCGGTGCGCCGACGATCCCCTAGATTGGTCATGTCAGAACCGCAAATGCTGACCTGACCGGCGTCGGGCGAGTCAAGCAGTCCGGCGATATGCAGCAGGGTCGACTTACCGGCACCCGAGGGCGCAACAAGTGCGACGATTTCACCCTTTTTCACATGTAGATCAACGCCTTGAAGAACAGTGACAGCGTTTGGCTTGCCGTGGTTATAGGCCTTTGTCACACCTTGGGTATTCAGGATCATATCACTCATAACGGAGGGCCTCGACGGGGTTCATGCGCGCTGCGCGGCGCGCGGGGAATAGCGTGACAATCCATGACAGCGACAGCGACAAGATTACCGCCGACATCACGTCGGCCAGTTCCAGTTTTGCAGGCAATTTATAGATACCGCGGATCGAAGGATCCCAGACACCACCCTGCCCCATCGCGTTCACAAAGCTGAATATCGGGTCGATATAAAGCGCAAACAGGCAGCCGAAAATCACGCCGATGGCCGTGCCAATCGTGCCAATACTCGCCCCACAGATGAAGAAGATACGCAACACCGATCCTTCGGACAGTCCCATCGTGCGCAAGATGCCGATGTCGCGTCCTTTGTTCTTCACCAGCATGATCAGACCAGAAATGATGTTCATCGAAGCGATCAGCACGAGTATCGACAGGATCACGAACATCACATTGTCCTCGACCTCCAAAGCGCGCAGGAAACTGCCGCTCGATTGCTGCCATGTCCAAGGGATGACTGCCTCACCTGCGGCGGCAACGATGGCTGGAACATGGGCATCAACGGCGTCGGGGTCGGTGACCATAACTTCGATCTCGTCGGCGAATCCGTCTTTGTTAAAGAACGTCTGTGCCTCGTTGAAAGGCATATATATACGTGTATTATCAATATCATAACGCCCAGCCGTAAAGATATAGACGACCTCGTAGGCGCCAGTGCGCGGGCTGGTTCCCATGGCCGTGCGCACACCGTTTGGGGAAATCACGCGGATGCGATCCCCCACGGTGATTCCCAGCGTGCGCGCCACGCCAGAGCCCACGGCGATGCCGTCGTCAAACCGTTCGATCTGCCCCATGCTTTCCTCGGGGGCGGCAATGCGGGGGATGCCCGCAAGGTCGGCGGCGCTGATCCCATAGACTTCGACGCCGGTATTGTACTGGCTCGCGCTGGCCATGACCTGCGCTTTGATCAGGGGGGCGGCGCGCACAACATCTGGCACGGTTTCGATACGGTCAGCCATTGCCGCGTAGTCTTCGATCTGGCGTATTATGATGCTGGTGTTTGGCACCAGTTCACCGCGTGGATAAACCGTTACATGCGCATTGGCCCCGACGATTGTGTCAACAAACTCCGCGCGAAATCCACTGCGCACGGCGAGCGTGGCGATCAGTGCAAAGACTGCCAGCGCAATGCCGATCAGGGAAATCCATGTCATGACACTCACGCCGCCTTCAGCGCGTTTGGCGCGGATATATCGCCAGGCAATCATCCATTCGAAGCGGGAAAACGGGGCGGTCTGGCCTGCCATCTGCTGCACCTTTTGGTTTTGGGGATCACCTAATGGCGCAACGGGTCAAAGGTCAACGGGTCAGCCTTCGATCAGCGAAAAGTGCCGTATGGAAAACGTATGGCGAGCGTTTGGAAACCGTATGGGTAGCGCCCGCATTGTCAGGGGCTTCCAATTTGCGTTTCGTCGGGTTGAATAACAGTTTCGGGTGCGCCAATTGCCCATTTGATAACCAAAGCCACGGCGACGCCCAGCAGCACAAACAACACCGTCCTTTCGGCCAAATACCACCAGCCATAAGGCGTAAGGATACCGTCAACTTGTCTGATCTTATCCCCGCCACCGATTTGGGAATAACTATTTGGATCAAGAGATTGCCGCCATCCTCGGTAGCGTCCGATGACAATACTTATCATCGCTATCGACAGCGCAATCGCCGCGCCCCAACCAGCGGCGGCTGGCCAGCCTATTTCTTTTCGCATGACATGCCAAAGCATAGGACCGCCAACCAGCCAACAGAAAAAGAATGCGATCGGCAGCCCTAATAGCGCCATCCAAAATAACATCGCAAGACCACCAAGCAGCCCCATGCGCAGCGCGAATAGAAACGCCATAGGAACGCCGACGCAGGCCCAGCCCAACACTGCTGAAAGGTTCACAGCCCGCACCCATTGCTTTCACGAATATGCTTGTGGGCCGCTCATGATATCAAAATGGTCAAAGCACCTCTCGCGATCTGATCAGCGCGCATCATCTACATCCACGTATGAAACGACCGGCCTGACATGGGTTCGACATCGCCATGGCCTTTGACGGGCACATGTGGCGCGTAGATCTTGGCGATCTTGGTCACGGCCTGCGCAGGCGTCATTTCTTCGCTTTCGCCGGTGCGACGGCTGGTCAGTTCAACAACGCCATTCTTCAATCCGCGCGGCCCGACCGTGATGCGCCAAGGTAAGCCTATCAGGTCCATCGTGCCGAATTTAGCACCTGCCCGTTCGTCGCGGTCGTCATAAAGAGGCTCGAGACCCAGCGCGGTGATCTCTTTATACAGGCTCTCGCAGGCGGCATCAGCCTCGCTATCGCCCGTTTTTAGGTTGACGATTCCGCAGTGAAACGGCGTCACGCCTTCGGGCCAGATGATGCCCTTGTCATCATGACTTGCTTCTATGATCGCGCCCAAAAGGCGGGACACGCCAATGCCGTGGCTGCCCATATGCACGGGCGTTTTTGCGCCGTCCGGCCCTTGAACGGTTGCGCCAAGGGGTTCCGAATAAGTCGTGCCAAAATAAAAGATTTGCCCGACTTCAATGCCACGCGCGGTGCGCTGGTTGGCCTCGGGGACTTTGGAAAATTCATCAGCCACATGGGTTTCATCGGTGCGCGCATAAAGCGAGGTGAATTCTTCCATCACGCCTTGGCACTGGGCCACATCGTCGAAATTGATGTCGCGATCACCCAGCTTGATATCAGTGACGCGGCTGTCATAGAACACTTCGCTTTCGCCAGTTTCCGCCAGCACAAGAAATTCGTGAGTGTAATCGCCACCAATCGGGCCGGAATCCGCGCGCATCGGGATCGCCTGCAACCCCATGCGTTCGTAAGTGCGCAGGTAGCTGACCAAATGGCGGTTGTAGGCATGCAGCGCGTCTTCTTTTGTCAAATCAAAGTTGTAGCCGTCCTTCATCAGGAATTCGCGGCCCCGCATTACGCCGAAACGCGGGCGGATTTCATCGCGAAATTTCCACTGGATTTGATAAAGCGTCAACGGCAGGTCTTTATAGCTGCTCACGTTGGCACGGAAAACGTCGGTGAACATTTCTTCGGCTGTGGGCGAAAACAGCAGGTCACGGCCATGGCGGTCTTGCATGCGCAGCATTTCTTCGCCGTAGCCATCATAGCGCCCACTTTCGCGCCACAAGTCCGCCGATTGCAGCGTTGGCATCAGCATCGGGATATGGCCCGCGCGCTGCTGTTCCTCGTGAACGATATTTTCCAGCTTGCGTAGCAACTTGAACCCAAGCGGCAGCCAAGAATAGATGCCCGCGCTGGATTGTTTGATCATCCCCGCGCGCAGCATCAGGCGGTGGCTGACGATCTTCGCCTCGGAAGGTGTCTCTTTGATGACGGGCAGGAAATAGCGGCTCAGGCGCATGGGATAGACCCTTATGGAATGTGGTTTCGAAACAGGTTTACGGCGCGGCCCCTGAAGTCGCAAGCATAGTTCCACGCGCCTTTAGCCCGCAAAACGCCGATTGGATCAAAGATTTCAGGCTTATGACAGTTTGTCTAGATTGGTGAACCAGACAGGCCAACGCACCGTGAACCTTGGGATATGCAACAACGCATCATCCAACAGACGGGACAAACGGATGAACCTTTTCAGCAAACTTGCCGCCGCCGAGGTCCTGAGCACCATTGTCGCAGGTGCTGTCACACCCTGCGGGGCCTTTTTCTTGCATCCGACCCGCGCATCAGCCAAGTAAGAGGCAGTTCACGCGCGAGGGTCATATGGCATATCCGGTTCAACAACAGGCCAAATATTGGGGTGTCGCTACGGCGGCTTTCCTGATTGTGCTTTGGTATCTTGGCGACGTGATCCTGCCGTTTGTGCTGGGCGGGGCCGTAGCCTATTTCCTTGATCCGGTCGCGGATCGGCTTGAAGCTTGGGGGCTGAGCCGGATCATGGCCACCGTCACGATCACACTTGTCGCTATTTTCATTTTCATCATAACAATCTTATTGGTTATCCCGACACTGGTCGAGCAGACGGGCCAACTGATCAATACGGCGCCTGACCTGTTCACAAGATTGCAAGCTTGGTTAACCACGAAATTTCCGCAGCTGATGGACGCCGACAGCATGATCCGTCACCAGCTGTTGGCTATTGGTGAAACCATCCAGTCCAAGGGCGGCGATCTGATCAATTCGGTTGTCAGTTCGGCGATGTCGCTGGTCAACGTCATGGTGCTGATTGTTGTCGTGCCGGTTGTGACGTTCTATTTGCTGCTGGACTGGGACAACATGGTCGCCAAGATAGACGACCTTTTGCCACGCGATCACGCCCCCGTTGTGCGCGAACTGGCAGGTCAGATTGACAATACGCTGGCCTCGTTTATCCGCGGACAAGGCACGGTTTGCTTGGTTCTTGGATCTTATTACGCGATTTCACTGATGCTGGTCGGGCTGAATTTCGGCCTAGTGGTCGGGTTTATTGCCGGTTTGATCACCTTCATCCCCTATATCGGGGCTTTGGTTGGGGGCACGTTGGCCATCGGCCTGGCGCTGTTTCAGTTTTGGGGCGAATGGGGTTGGATCGCTGCCGTGGGTGGTATCTTTGTGCTGGGACAGTTCCTTGAGGGAAACGTGTTAACCCCGAAGCTGGTCGGCAAAAGCGTTGGGTTGCAACCTGTTTGGCTCTTGTTTGCGCTGGCGGTCTTTGGATCATCGTTCGGTTTCGTCGGCATGCTTGTTGCGGTCCCTGTCGCGGCCATGTTGGGTGTTGTCGCGCGATTTGGTATCGCTGAATACAAAAAGGGTCGCCTCTACAAAGGCTTCGCTGAAGAAGACTGACATGGCGCAGCAGCTCGCTTTTGACTGGCCAACGCGTGTCGCACTCGATCCTGATGATTTCTTTGTCAGCGATGCCAATGCGGCGGCCTACCGGATGACTACCGATTGGCAAAACTGGCCCGATGGCAAGCTGGCGGTGATTGGCCCGCATGGCTCGGGCAAAAGCCACCTTGCCCGCGTATTTCAACATCTAAGTGGTGCGCAAATCATCGACGCGGCCGACCTTGGCGGCGCAGCTCTTGCGCCACCTGACGCACCCTGTGTTGTCATCGAAGACGTGGAAACCCTGCCGCAATCGGGTGAAGAATGGCTGTTTCACGCCCACAACCACCTGCGCGCCACGGGTGGGCGGCTGCTGTTGACAGGTGCCACCGCCCCGACCCGTTGGAGCGTCACCCTGCCCGATCTGGCCAGCCGGATGCAAGGAACCAGCGTCATTCGCATTGATGATCCCGATGACAGGTTGCTGGGGGCCGTGCTGATGAAGCTGTTTCAAGATCGCCAATTGTCACCTGATCCGCGCGCGTTTGACTACCTGCTGCGCAATATGACGCGCTCGTTTCAGGCGGCGGCCGACGTGGTGACGGAACTGGATCGCGTGGCATTAGCACAGCAGCGCGCGATCAAGGTGCCACTGGCCAAGGCTGTGCTGGACAAACTGGCCCAAAGCGCGCGATAATTATCTGCTCCCCAATTGTAACAACGCGCCATAAGGCCTCGATGACACACGCAGATTTTCTTGAATCCCCTTTCCCTGCCGCAGTTGCCCTTGACGGCGACCTTAGCGGGCCGTCCCGCTTTGTGAACCGCGAGCTAAGCTGGCTTGGCTTTAACTGGCGCGTGCTGGAAGAGGCAGAAAATCCCCGTGTGCCGCTGTTGGAACGGCTGCGATTCCTGTCGATCTCCGCGACCAATCTGGATGAATTTTACACCGTGCGTGTCGCCGGGCTGCGTGAATTGGCCCACGAGGGCACGCTGACCCCGTCAATGGACGGGCTTAGCCCAGTCGAACAGCTGGCGCTAATTGATACGAATGCACGCAGCCTGATGGCGCGCCAGCAAAAGGTCTTTAGCGCCCTTACAGGTGAAATGGAGGCTGCGGGCATTTCGATCTTGTCCCGCGAGGCGCTCACCGCTGACGATAAGACTTACCTTGAGGACGTGTTTCTTAATCAGGTCTTTCCGGTGTTGTCGCCACTTGCTATTGACCCCGCGCATCCGTTCCCGTTCCTGCCCAACGAAGGCTTTGCGCTCGCACTGCAACTGGAACGCGCCAGCGACAAGCGCCCGCTGCGCGCCATGCTGCCTGTGCCGCATCAGATTGATCGATTTATCGCGCTGCCCAACAAGGGGAATCACCGTTTTCTGCCCCTTGAAGACCTGCTGCTGGAACATCTTGGCAGTCTGTTTCCGGGCTACAAAGTCAAAGGTCATTGTGCGTTCCGCATCCTGCGTGACAGTGATCTTGAGTTGGAAGACGAGGCCGAAGACCTTGTGCGCGAATTTGAAACCGCGCTGAAACGCCGACGCCGTGGCGAAGTGGTGCGCATGAAATTGTCGACCAACGCCCCGCCCGCGTTGAAGAAAATGATCATGGGCGAATTGCATGTGACCGAGGACGAGGTTGTTGAAGTTGACGGGTTGATCGGCGCGTCCGATCTGTCGGAACTAGTGCTGGAAGATCGCCCTGATCTGTTGTGGCCCAGTTTTACGCCGCGTGTGCCCGAACGGGTGCTTGATCACGACGGCGATATGTTTGCGGCGATCCGCCAGAAGGACATGCTGCTGCATCACCCCTACGAGACCTTTGATATGGTTGTGCGTTTCCTTGCGCAGGCCGCGCGCGATCCCGATGTGGTGGCGATCAAACAAACACTTTATCGCACCTCGACCCGCTCGCCGATCGTCGAAGCCCTGTGCGAAGCGGCCGAGGAAGGCAAATCCGTTACCGCTTTTGTGGAACTCAAGGCGCGCTTTGACGAAGCCGCCAATATTCGCCAATCCCGCCGTCTGGAACGTGCCGGCGCGCATGTGGTCTACGGCTTTATCAACTACAAAACCCACGCGAAAATCAGCACCGTCGTGCGGCGCGAGGGGGAACGGCTTGTAACCTATACCCATTACGGCACCGGCAACTATCACCCGATCACCGCACGGGTCTACACGGACCTGTCACTGTTCACCTGTGACGCCGCACTGGGGCGCGATGCGACCAAAGTATTCAACTATCTGTCGGGCTATGCACAGCCTGAAACCCTCGAAAACCTTGCGATTTCCCCACTCACGCTCAAGCCGCGCCTGCTTAAGCTGATCGCCGCCGAGGCTGAACACGCCAAGAACGGCAAACCGGCTGAAATTTGGGCCAAGATGAACAGCCTTATCGAAGAGGACGTGATTGATGCACTTTACAACGCCAGTCAGGCGGGCGTGAAAATCAGCCTTGTGATCCGTGGCATTTGCGGGCTGCGTCCAGGCATCAAGGGGTTGTCGGACAACATTCGCGTCAAATCCATTGTAGGGCGGTTCTTGGAGCATAGTCGGATAGTATGTTTCGGCAATGGATCTGGTCTGCCACACAAAAAGGCGCGGGTCTTTATGTCCTCAGCCGACTGGATGGGGCGCAACCTGAACCGCCGCGTCGAAACACTGGTCGAGATTACCAACAACACCGTAAAAGCGCAGATCGTCAGTCAGATTATGGCCGCAAACCTGCATGATGTGGCACAAAGCTGGGTGATGGGGTCGGACGGAGCGTTTACCCGCGACGAGGTACCAGAGGGCACATTCGCCTTTAATTGCCACCGCTTTTTCATGGAGAACCCGTCGTTGTCCGGGCGCGGATCCGCAGGCGCGTCGGATGTGCCAAAACTGACCCATACCGAAGAAGAACCTTCGGGCAATTGACTTGGGGCGCGTGTAAACGCCATGGTCAGAAAACCGAAAGGGGGGGCGTTCTTGGACGGTGAAACTCAGAACGACGAACATGAAGACTGGGGGCCATTCGGTCGCCCGCTTTTCAATGACCCCCAAGCACGGGCCCTGTCGCGGGTCGGCGTAGTCGATGTTGGCTCGAACTCGGTGCGGATGGTGGTGTTTGATGGGGCCGCCCGCAGCCCTGCGTATTTCTATAACGAAAAGATCATGGCGGGCCTTGGCGCAGGTCTGTCCGACACCGGAATGCTGAACCCCGAAGGACGCCTGCGCGCGCTGTCCGCGCTCCGCCGTTTCGTGGCTTTGGCCAAGGGCATGGGAATTTCACCGCTGACGGCTGTGGCCACCGCCGCCGTCCGCGAAGCCAGCGACGGCCCCGATTTTCGCGCGCAAGTCGAGCGCGAAACCGGCCTGAAACTCTGGGTAATCGACGGGCAGGAAGAGGCGCGCCTGTCCGCACAGGGTGTCCTGCTGGGTTGGCCGGGAAGCTACGGAATGGTCTGCGACATTGGCGGCTCCTCTATGGAACTTGCCGATCTGTCCGATGGGCGCGTGGGGCGGCGCCTCACCTCTCCGCTTGGGCCGCTGAAATTGCGCGAAGTGAAAGGCGGCAAGAAGGGACTGAAGGCCTATATCAAAAACATCATGGCCGATCTGCACAGCCAGATGAACAATGAAACGGCCATGCGGTTGTTTCTTGTGGGTGGATCATGGCGCGCAATTGCGCGGGTCGACATGGAGCGGCGCGGCTATCCGCTAAGGGTGCTGCACGAATACCGCATGACATCGCGCCAAGTCAGCAAGACGCTGGAATATATCGAAAAATCTAACCTGCAAGAGCTGCGGAATCGCTGCAATATCTCAGATGCGCGGATGTCGCTGGTGCCATATGCGATCCATGTCTTGCGCGAATTGATCAGGGTTTTCAAACCCAAAGACATTGCAATTTCCAGTTATGGCATCCGCGAAGGGATGCTTTACGAACAAATGCCGCAACGCCTGCGCGAGCGTGACCCCTTGATCGAGGCTTGCCGTTTCGTCGAGGCCAAAGACGCGCGCATGCCCGGATTTGGGCGTGCCCTGCACCGCTTTATCGCGCCGTTGTTCAAGCAATCGGGCTGGCAACGCCAGCGCATCATTCGCGCGGCTTGCCTGCTACACGACGTCAGCTGGCGTGCGCATCCCGACTATCGCGCCGAAGTGTGTTTTGACAATGCGACCCGCGCCAATCTGGGTGGTCTCAAGCATTCGGAACGCGTGTTTCTGGGTATCGCTCTGCTGCACCGCTACGCCAATAAACGCGAAGGCACGCCCTTTGAAAGCCTGTTCACACTACTGAGCGAAAAAGAGCAACTCGACGCCGAGATTTTGGGCAAAGCGATGCGGTTCGGGGCGATGTTATTGCTGTCGAATGACGAAGAGCCGGGCGAGTTGCAATGGCGTCCCAAAAAGAAAGAGCTTGAGATCGTGTTGCGCAATCGCTCGCGTCCGCTGTTCGGAGAGGTCGCAGAGGCCCGCTTTGCGACACTGGCAAGCGCGATGGGTGCGACGCCAATCGTGACATTCAAGGCCAAGCGAAAACCCTAAAGTTCGATTTCCGCGCCTTCGTTGATCTCGTCAGCCTCGGCTTCGTAGGGCGGGGCATCGGGGCTGCGACGGATAATAATATCGCCGTTCGACAGGATTTCCGGCGCCTCATAATGGCGCACATCGTCAAGCCGCGACATCAGTGCCATCAGGGCGGGGCCCATTTCGGTGGCGATCATTTCAAGCGCGGGCTCAAGCTCTTGCGCCATGTCCGCAAACCCCTCCAAAGCCGGCTCCATCTCGTCCATAAAGCCGCGAAATAGCAGCTTGGCCCCCTCCTCCATGAGGGAAAAACCCTCTTGCATATCAAGGTCTTGATCTTCTTGTGCAGCCAATGGCATAGCTACAAGGGTAAGGACGAATGTGGCGGCGATGATCTGTTTCATAGCACCAATATAGGCACTAACGGGCAAAATCCCAAGTCACAGATCAATATCGATTGTGACCGGGAAATGATCTGACGCCGTCAGCAAAGCATCCCGCAACACGGCGTTTGCGTAACACGCCGGATGATCAAACGGATGCCAGATTGTCCAGACATGCGCGCGGCGCTCCAGATCGGGCGAGACCATGATGTAATCCAAAAGCGCCTGCAAAAACCGCCCGTCGGGTGGCAATTTGAACCGCGCCGTGGTCGGCGTGGCGACGATCCGGCGCGACAAGGCCATGCGCGCATGTGGATCAAACAGGCGGGCTGCGCCGTTTTCACCCATCACAATCTCGATGCCAGACCGCCCGAACAGTTTTTCGTATTCGTCCAACCCGGGACCATCGTTAAAATCGCCCATCACGATCAGCGGCTCACCAGCCTCTAGGTGCCCCTCAATCCGTTGGCGCAGCCAAATACACTGTGCCAATTGCTTGCGGCGGCTTTCGATGGAAATACGTATGACCTCGGCCTTATTGCGCGCGCCATGCGGTGCTTTGGATTTGGCATGCACACCGATCATCCGCAGGGCCGTGCCACTGGCTGTTTCAATCGCGACTTCAAGCGGGGGTTTGGACCACCGCACTAGGTCGGGCGCGGCGTCGGTATCCAGATCAAGGCGGAACACGCTGTCAAAGCGTGGCGCGTCGCGCGCACCTTGTTTGCCTGTCTGCTCACCGATGGGATCGTGACGCGCGGACATCTTGTCAGGGTCATAAAGCAGGGTGATTTCCTGCTGCGTTTCGCTAACAAATCCCATCAGGGCGCTGCGTGCGCGCAATCCGAAATGGGCTGCAAAGTTTTCAAGTGCGGCAACCCCGTCGCGGCGCGCATGGCCATCGGGTGCTTCGATCACCATGATCGCATCCGCATCCATCATCTTGAACACGACGCCAAGTGCGGCGATCTGATCTATGCGCACAATATCGCGTCGCCCCGACCATCGGTTATCGTCAAGCAAGGTACCTTCATTGTCGAACAGGTTGGAAAACCACTCGACGTTGTAGGTTGCGATCCTCATTTTCGGGCCTGTTCGATGTCGTCCCATGCGGTGTTGATCGCAATCATGCGTTTCTCGGCCAGCTTGACCGCCTCTTGGGGCACGCCGCGCGCAATCATGCGGTCAGGATGGGTTTCGCGCACAAGATCACGCCATGCCTTGCGAATTTCAGGTAGTGGTGTGCCAGGATCAACACCCAGCACATCATAGGGGTCGCGTTGCGCATCGGGCACGAACTGCGCGCGCAGGCGTTTGAACGCGCGTGGCTCAAGGCCGAAAATTTCAGCGACGCGCGACAGGAATTGGTCTTCGTTCGGGTGATACTGTCCGTCGGCAAGAGCGATGTGAAACAGGCCCTCCATCAGATCACATAGGGGGGCGCCCGTGGTGTTGTCTGCATACATCGCGCGAATGCGATGGGCGTATTCCTCGAACCCGGCGATGTCGGTGCGGGCCATGTTAAAAATACGCGCGGCGTTCTTTTCGTCCGAGGCGGGGATCGCAAAGACCTCGCGGAAAGCCGTGACCTCATCGCGGGTAACCTGCCCGTCTGCCTTGGCCATTTTTGCGCCCAATGCGATCACCGCAATCGCGAAGGCCGCCGAGCGTTCTGTTGGCGTGCGCAGCTTGTCAAATACCGCCGATAACCCTTCACCAGCGGCGAGGGCAGAAACGGCTTCGGCGATGCGAGTCCAGATCGACATGGGGCGCATCATAACGACACCTGCGCCAGATGTCAGAGGCGTTTTTGCATCAGCACAAGATCAATCCAACGGTCGAACTTACGCCCCACCTCTGGTAAAATGCCAATGATTTCAAACCCAAGGGCGGTATGAAACGCAACCCCGGCAGGGTTTTCGGCGCTAACACCAGCCCACATCGTGTGCATATCTCGGGCGCGGGCACGCGCAAACAGATCGTGCATCAGCGCGCTGGCAACCCCCTGCCCCTTGGCATCCGCGGCAACAATGACCGTGTGTTCGATCGCTTGCGCATAGCCAAGCCCCGCGCGGAACTGATCATATGTGGCAAACCCTTTTACCTGCGCCCCGTCAGTGCCGACCACAAAGGCAGGGCGATTGGCGATCATCGCTGCGATATCGGCGGTGGTTTTCTCGACAGGGTTAAACGTGACTGTGGTGTCACGGATCACGGGGTTCCAGATGGCGGCGATTGCGGCGGCATCCGCAGGCCTCGCATCGCGCAAGATCATAAGCGGCAGCGCCCACTAGGCGTGTCAAAGGTGGCGTGCAATGCGGCGCTGGTGGAGGCGTGGAATGTAACGCGCGGGTCAAGAAGGGATGCGGCCATCTCGGCGCCAAGCGCGTTTGCCTGCGGGTGGTACACCTCAAGACTACAAAGTGAGACGCCGCTGTTGGGCAGGCGGGTAGCCGGATGGGCACAATCGCCCCATTCAATCAGGGTCGGATAGCCGCCATCATCGGGCAGGCTGCCATCTTCGGGCACCGCGATCTGCCACGCTAAATCACCGCGCGTCAAAGCGATTGGGGTGCCAGCCTTGGCGGGAGCGGCCGCAATATCATCGCTCGCGCAGATCCAGTTACCCAGACGCGGCGGCCCGCTGAACCGATCAAGATCGAACCAGCGCGGCCCGGCAAACGGTGCGGCTTCGGGGTCGGGCGCAATCACCTCAAGATAGATACCATCCGCCAGGCCCAGCAGCGTGTTATGCGTCCCAAACCTGACATGCTGACCGCCCGGCAACAGCGGCACGCCAAGGTGCTTTTGCGCCCAGGCGGTACCGCTTGTTAGATCAGTGGCGCAAATCGCCAGATGGTCCAGACGCAGTTTCATACCCGCGCCCTTACGTTCGCGCCTCGCGGATCAGGCGCAGGATATCCTCGGCAGCGTGGGGGATATTCGTGCCGGGTCCAAAGATCGCTTTGACCCCAGCATCATACAAGAATTGGTAGTCCTGCTGTGGGATCACGCCGCCGCAAATGACGATAATATCATCTGCGCCCGCATCTTTCAGCGCCTGCACCAATTTCGGCGCAAGGGTCTTGTGACCAGCCGCCTGAGAGCTGATGCCAACCACGTGCACATCGTTATCGACCGCATCTTGTGCAGCCTCGGACGGAGTTTGGAACAGCGGTCCAACATCCACATCAAAGCCAATATCGGCAAAGGCGGTGGCGATGACTTTGGCACCGCGGTCATGCCCATCCTGTCCCATTTTGACGACCAGCATGCGCGGGCGGCGCCCCTCGTCGGTGGCGAAATCCTCGACCGACTTCTGGATCGCGGCAAAGCCTGCGTCGCCCTCGTATGCGGCGCCGTAAACACCGGCGAGGGTTTTGACTTCTGCGCGGTGACGTCCGAACTCTTTTTCCATTGCCATGCTGATTTCTCCCACTGAGGCGCGCGCGCGCGCCGCCTCGATCGCTGCTTCCAGAAGGTTCCCGCCTTCTTTTGCGCGGCGGGTCAGTTCGGCCAAAGCCGCATCACAGGCCACGTTGTCGCGCGCGGCGCGGGTCTTTTCAAGACGGGCAATCTGCGAAATCCGCACGGCGTCATTGTCGATATCCATAATGTCGATCGGGTCTTCCTTGTCCAACCGATACTTGTTGACGCCAACGATCACTTCTTGGCCACGATCAATCATTGCTTGGCGGCGCGCGGCAGTTTCTTCGATGCGCAGTTTGGGCATACCACTGGCCACGGCCTTGGTCATGCCGCCCATCTCTTCGACTTCTTCGATCAGCTTCCACGCTTCGGTCGCCAGATCATGGGTCAGCTTTTCAACGTAATAGCTGCCTGCAAGTGGATCAACAACATTGGTGACGCCGGTTTCTTCTTGCAAGATCAACTGCGTGTTGCGCGCTATCCGCGAGCTGAAATCGGTGGGCAGGCCCATCGCTTCGTCCAAGGCGTTGGTGTGCAGCGACTGCGTACCGCCCAACGCCGCCGCCATCGCCTCGTAGGCGGTACGGACCACATTGTTATAGGGGTCTTGTTCTTGCAGTGACACGCCGGACGTCTGGCAGTGGGTGCGCAGCATCGATGATTTCGGGTTCGTCGGTTTGAATTCCGACATAATTTTATGCCACAGCAGGCGCGCGGCGCGCAGTTTTGACGCTTCCATGAAGAAGTTCATGCCGATGGCGAAAAAGAAGCTCAGGCGCGGGGCGAATTTATCAACATCCATGCCAGCGTCGATGGCCGTGCGCACATATTCACGCCCGTCGGCCAATGTATAGGCAAGCTCCTGAATAAGGTTCGCGCCCGCCTCTTGCATGTGGTAGCCGCTGATGCTGATCGAGTTGAATTTCGGCATGTTATCAGCGGTATAGCCAATAATATCCGAGATGATCCGCATCGAGGGCTCGGGTGGATAGACATAGGTGTTGCGCACCATGAATTCTTTGAGGATGTCATTCTGGATGGTACCCGCAAGCAGTGCCTTGTCGTGACCTTGTTCTTCGCCGGTAACGATGAAACTGGCCAAAATCGGAATGACTGCGCCGTTCATTGTCATCGACACTGAAACTTTATCGAGCGGAATACCGTCGAACAGGATTTTCATGTCTTCAACACTGTCGATGGCTACGCCTGCCTTACCGACATCGCCTTCCACGCGCGGATGGTCGCTGTCGTAACCACGGTGGGTCGCCAGATCGAAGGCAACACTGACCCCCTGCTGACCGGCGGCCAATGCCTTGCGGTAAAAGGCGTTGGATTCTTCGGCGGTGGAAAAGCCGGCGTATTGGCGGATGGTCCAAGGGCGGCCGGCATACATGGTCGCCTTAACGCCGCGCGTGAATGGTGCCTCGCCGGGGACGGTGCCAAGGTGGGGCAGATCAGCGGTGTCTTCAGCCGTGTAAAGCGGCTGAACCGGAATTCCTTCGAGGGTGTTCCACGTCAGATCATCAACGCTGCGGCCGCGTAATTCTGTCGCAGCGATGTCAGACCAAGTATTCTTGTTTCCCATATCCATATCCTCCTGAGCGGGACCAGCCGGGCGAGTTCATGCCCGCAACCTCGCTCCCGCGTGCTTGCAATGTCGTTGTCCTGTCGTGGTCGGCGGGGCTATCCACGAAACGTGCCAACCCTTCTGCGCCCTGTCGCAGCCACGCCAGATCAATCTGGTATTGGGCTCGCAGGATCTCTTTTTGGTTATCATCAAAGGGCATCCAGCGCCCATCGGAATTAGGAAGTTGAGCGGCGGCATGTTCGCCGCCGCGCAGGGTCAGAATTTCACGCAAAGCCCCCAGATTTGGACTGGCATTTTGCCAATCGCTGCGCCCTGACAGCGGTGTTTTCAGGTCGACCCCCGCGGTAAGCAATTGCAATTGGCGGTCGGGTTGACCGGCAAGTCGCTCAAATGACCAGACCACGATGTCCGCCCGCGGAAACACCATCGAAATTTCGCGGATGACCTTGCGCCACGTGCGGGGCTGGGTCACAAACTGGTCAAGATCAGCGCGGCAAGGTGTGCGATGCCCACGCGCGACCGCGAATGCCAGCGCCGAAGCCCAGAACGCATCATAGGACCGAATACCAAAAGCGATCCGCGTGCAGCTGTCACCAAAGGCCGCGCGAAACCGCAACAGCCGTTCATTAAGCAACGGATATAGCTGCCTTTCGCGCAGGTTATTGCTGATTGCCCCGATCATATTCTCTTCGGACATGATAAGTTGGCGCATCCCGGCTGCGCGTGTGGCGGCGATTTGTATCCGCATGACCCCGCACGACCGCGCACCTTTGCGTTCAATCTGTTCGGTGATGTCTTGTGGGCGGCGCACCAATCCCGACAACAGCCCGTTACGGGTACGTTCCGGCGTCCAAATGGCAACGCCCGCCTCGGACAGCGCAGTTTGATTGCGTTGCAAAAAGCACTGAAACGTCGTTGTTCCGGTGCGATGTGCACCAATATGCAAAAGAATTTCCATCGCCCGTATGCCCCCACAACACAGCGCCGCGCACCAGAGCACGACGGATTTCACTGCGTCGACCATTGATCAGACTTTCTGACGATAGGCTTAACTTTAAAATTGTTGTGACCGGTGGGGTAATAGGTCTTAGCTTTTGCCTCCGCGCGCCCTATGTTGAGGGCCAGAGGGGTATCTATGAAACACTTGATCAGCTTTGTTTTCTTGGCGGTTTTCGCCGCCACAGCCCATGCGCAAACGTCCACAGACACAGATGGTGACACGCCCGATGCTGTCGCGCTTTGGCAGGAAGACCACACGACCATTTTTGCGGCAAGTGAGGTAAATTTGAGCGAATTTGTCTGGATCGCGCGCCCCGTGATCGTCTTTGCCGATAGCGAAAACGACCCAAATTTCCGCCGCCAGATCGAATTACTGCAAGAACGCCCCGAGTTTCTGGCCGAGCGCGATGTGGTGATCATCACCGACTCACGGCCAGACGACCCAAGCGATGCCCGCACACGCCTACGCCCGCGCGGGTTCATGCTTGTTCTGATGGGCAAGGACGGACAGATCGAATTGCGCAAGCCCGCGCCCTGGACCGTGCGGGAAATATCCCGTTCAATCGACAAAATGCCCCTGCGCGCCCAAGAGGCCGAGGACCGGCGCGCCGCGCCGTAACCTGATATGTGCGCCGGAGCGCGGATTATTCGAACTCCATAATCACTTCGTCGACGGCAAGGCTATCGCCAGCTGCCGCGTTGATTTTGATCACAATTCCTTTGCGTTCGGCGCGCAGGATGTTCTCCATCTTCATCGCCTCGACAGAACATAGCGTCTGGCCCTCCTGAACCTCGTCACCGACGGCAACGTCGATCTTGACGATCAGGCCGGGCATTGGACAAAGCAGCAGCTTGGACGTATCAGCAGGCACTTTTTCGGGCATCAGTTCGGCCAGTTCGGCCTGACGCTTGGTGCGTACACGCACCTGCAGATCGGCACCGCGATACCGCACGCGAAAGCCTGCCGAAATCAGATCAACCTTGATCACTAAGGGGGCATCATCAATCGTTAGGCGTGCAAGGGTCTGTCCCGGCGTCCAGTCGCTTTCGACACGGCGAGTGACATCGCCAATGGTGACGTTTGCACCACCGCGATCCGCGTCTACATGTGTCGCAAAAGCCTCGTTCTGCAAGGTCACGACCCAATCCGTACCAACGACACGTTCGTGATTATCCATCCGTCCGCTGATCTGTGCACGGCGAATTTCACAAACCCGATACATCGCGACGGCTGCGGCTGCGACACGTTCCAATTCAGCGTCCGGCAAGGTCACGCCCTCGAACCCGTCGGGGTATTCCTCTTCAATAAAGGCGGTAGTCATCGTGCCTTCAATGAATTTCGGATGGTCATAAACGGCCGCCAGGAATGGCAGGTTGTGACCAATCCCTTCGACCTCGAAACCGTCCAGCGCGTTACGCATTTCTTCGATCGCGGTGGCGCGGTCCGGCCCCCATGTGCAAAGTTTGGCGATCATCGGATCGTAATACATGCTGATCTCGCCGCCCTCAAAGACGCCAGTATCATTGCGCACGGCGCGGGTGTTTTCGGCTTCTTCAACCGGTGGGCGATACCGGGTCAACCGGCCAATCGAGGGCAAGAACCCGCGATACGGATCTTCGGCATAAAGGCGGCTTTCCATCGCCCAACCGTTGCGCTGCACATCTTTTTGTTCGATCGCCAGTTTTTCACCATACGCCACGCGGATCATCTGTTCGACAAGATCAATGCCGGTGATCAACTCAGTGACAGGGTGTTCCACTTGCAAACGGGTGTTCATTTCAAGGAAGTAGAAGTTGCGGTCGCCATCGACGATGAATTCCACGGTGCCAGCCGATGAATAACCAACCGCTGCGGCCAGCGCGCAGGATTGTTCGCCCATCGCCTTACGGGTTTCTTCATCCAAGAACGGGCTTGGCGCTTCTTCGATGACCTTTTGCTGACGGCGCTGGATGCTGCATTCGCGCTCGTTCAGATAAATCGTGTTGCCGTGGCTATCTGCAAGCACCTGAATTTCGATGTGGCGCGGTTGGGTGACGAATTTTTCGATAAAAATGCGATCGTCGCCAAAGCTGTTTGCAGCTTCGTTTTTCGACGATTGAAATCCCTCGCGGGCCTCGGTGTCGTTCCACGCGATCCGCATGCCCTTGCCGCCGCCGCCTGCTGAGGCCTTAATCATCACAGGGTAGCCGACCTGATTACTGATTTTCACCGCTTCATCAGCGTCCGCGATAATGCCCATGTGGCCTGGCACGGTCGAAACGCCGGCCTCTTGGGCCAGTTTCTTAGACGTGATCTTGTCGCCCATGGCTTCGATTGCATTTACGGGTGGCCCGATAAATGCCACGCCTTCGGCGGCCAATGCTTCGGCGAACTTGCTGTTTTCACTTAAGAAACCATAGCCGGGGTGCACTGCCTCGGCGCCGGTCTGGCGGATCGCCTCCATCACCTTTTCGATGACAATATAGGACTGGTTGGCGGGGGACGGGCCGATATGCACGGCCTCGTCTGCCATTTTGACGTGCAGCGCGTTGCGGTCCGCATCCGAATAAATCGCGACCGTTTTGATGCCCATCTTGCGGGCGGTCTTGATGACACGGCAAGCGATTTCGCCGCGGTTGGCGATCAGGATTTTTTTAAACATGGGAAACGGTCCTTTGAAAGCAAAACCGCCGCTGGCGCGCGTGGGCACCAACGGCGGTTCAAGTTAGTCGACGCCCCGAGGGGCGGAAATTCTTAGTTACAGGCGCGCGTGTATCCGTCACAGGTTGCGCCAATTGCGCCGCCAATGAGGACACCGTTGACGACGTTGCCGCCAGTTGCGTCAGCGATGACAGCACCGACTGCGGCGCCGGCGAGGCCACGCTCAAGGTCGGTGTCAAGACACGCGGAAAGGGAAACGACCGCGGTCGCGACGAGGAAGAGACGGAGTTTAGCCATTTGGCACTGCCTTTATGAGTTTTGCTATGTTTTGGAGAGTCGGCGGTTTGCCTAGCGATATCAACATAAATCTGCGCACGGCGCGCAAATCCAAACAAATCGCGGCGAAAAAAGGTTGCCGGTCTGCTCCGGGGAGGGGCAAACCGGCTAGGGGAAGGGTATTGACGATGTGCAGTTGAGATAATGCTTAGAAAACCAACTGCACGAACAGGCTTGCACACCAAAAACGGCGGCGCAACGCCCCCGACATTGGCAGGTGCCCGTTGGGCATTTTCCCGCCAGAATTGCATTGCGTTGGGCTGTTTCCCGCCGATCATTCTAGCGGCCTACCCCGAAAGCATCGGGAAAGTTGATCCGCGCACGCTTTTCGTCGATCACCAGCATCGCGTCATAGCTAAGGGGATCAAACGGATTCTCGCCCGCTACGACCTCGCGGCCAAACAACCAACTGAGGCGACCCGCGTCCAGATTACCCCGCACAAATGGTTCGGCCCCGAAGTTTGCCCATAGGGCGGCCATGAAACCTTCGTCGGCGCGCCGGTCAGGCGGGCGACGATCCGCGAAACGTTCGCGCGCAATCAGTTTGGTCGGCCCCGCCTTGGAGTCGCGCCTGATTGTGAATTGATAATCGGTGCCAGGAAGGCGGCCTGGGAATCCGCGGTGCTTTTCCATTACAGCCCCTCCGGTTGCGGGCTGCAGGATGTGGGGGCTGACGCACTTGCCAGCCCCGCACGGCTATTAGTTGTATTTGCCTGTGTAGACGGGCTCAACGGTAACTGGATCCGGGTCAACGACAACGTATTCTTCGACGTCACCGGTGTTGCCGCCACATGCTGCCACGAGGGCAAGCAGGCTAAGCGCCATAAGGCTCGTGATGCTCTTAGACATAGGTATCTCCTGTCTCTATCCACAAGGATCGTTCGACGTATTGGCCGATCCCGATCCCCTTTGCTTGGTTGAGTTACTTGGGTGTAACCCTGTGGAAAACTACCGGAAAACCATTGGAAAAGATATGTGGCCATTTGCGCTCTCAAAGGTTGTGACATGGCTGCATCATTCGCGCACATGGATGAGGAACAAGCCGCAAGATATTGTGCACGCATCAAAAATTCTCCCATATGCAGGTGGCATCTTCGACTGAAAACGCCTCAAAAAACTGGACCGCGTCGGGGTCTGTTGCACCAAACGGCACCTCGCGATCCGCAATCGAGATCACAATCTGCTCAGCGTTTTGCCCGTTCGCGATCATGCTCGGTAGGATGTAGGCTTCGCACAGATGCAAGAAGTCATCCGCCACGTCCTCATAGCTTTCCAGCGTCAGCCCGTCGCTCTGATACCGATAGCGCCAGATGTTGCCTACCTCTTCGTAGATCGTCTCGAACTGGCTCAGAACATAACCAGACGGCACGACCTGCTGATCAGCAAAGACGGGCGTGGCCATCGCAGCCAGTGCCAAAGCGCAATGTCGCATGACACCCATCATAGCGGGATGTTGTCGTGCTTCTTCCACGGGTTTGTCAGGCGCTTGCCACGCAAAGACGCAAAGGCGCGACAGACCCGTTTGCGGGTCGAATGGGGCATGATCACCTCGTCAATAAAGCCGCGTTCAGCTGCCACAAACGGATTGGCGAAACGGGTTTCATAGTCCTGTGTATGCGTCGCAATCTTTTCAGCATTCCCCAGATCGGCACGGTGGATAATTTCGGTAGCACCCTTGGCCCCCATCACAGCAATCTCTGCCGTAGGCCATGCATAGTTGAAATCGCCGCGCAGATGCTTGGACGCCATCACGTCATAGGCGCCGCCATAGGCTTTGCGGGTAATGACCGTCACTTTGGGCACGGTCGCTTCGCCGTAGGCAAACAACAGTTTCGCGCCGTGTTTGATAACGCCGCCCAATTCCTGCCCAGTGCCGGGAAGGAAGCCGGGAACATCAACCAGCGTCAGGATAGGAATTTCAAAGGCATCACAGAACCGCACAAACCGCGCGGCCTTGCGCGAGCTATCAATGTCCAAACAGCCCGCCAGCACCATCGGCTGGTTGGCAACCACGCCCACGGTCGATCCTTCAAGGCGCACAAATCCAGTGATGATGTTCTTGGCGAACTCTTCCTGGATTTCGTAAAAATCACCCTCGTCCGACAGTTTCAGGATCAATTCCTTCATGTCGTATGGCGCGTTTGAGCTATCGGGGATCAGCGTATCGAGGCTGTGATCAAGGCGGCCCACATCATCAAAGAAAGGTCGCACAGGCGGCTTGGCCACATTGTTGAGCGGCAGGAAATCAATGAGGCGGCGCACTTCGGCCAAGGCCTCGACATCGTTTTCAAACGCACCGTCGGCGACGCTGGATTTCTTGGTGTGGGTGCTGGCCCCGCCCAGTTCTTCGGCAGTGACGACTTCGTTGGTGACGGTCTTGACCACATCGGGGCCGGTCACAAACATGTAACTGCTATCTTTAACCATAAAGATAAAGTCGGTGATCGCAGGAGAATACACGGCGCCACCGGCACATGGGCCCATGACAACACTGATCTGCGGGATTACGCCGCTGGCCATTATGTTGCGTTGGAAAATCTCGGCGTAGCCTGCAAGGGCATCGACGCCTTCCTGGATACGCGCACCGCCGGAGTCGTTCAGGCCAATCACTGGTGCGCCATTCTGGATCGCCATATCCATGATCTTGCAGATTTTGGCGGCGTGGGTAGCACTGACCGACCCGCCCAGAACCGTAAAGTCCTGACTGAAGACATAAACCTGACGCCCGTTGACCGTGCCCCAGCCCGTGACGACGCCATCACCGTAAGGGCGTTGTTTTTCCATACCAAAATCGGTGCAGCGGTGGGCGACAAATGTGTCGAATTCTTCGAAACTGCCTTCGTCCAACAGCAGGTCAATACGCTCGCGCGCGGTCAGCTTGCCTTTGCTGTGTTGGGCCGCGATGCGGTCATCGCCCCCACCCTTATGCGCAATGGCGCGGCGTAATTCGAGTTCTTGTAGGATATCGGTCATGTTAAGTGCCCTCGCCTCTTCGGTGGACACTACGGTGCATTTGCGTTGTGGGAAAGGCCGAATGGGCAAATTTGCAAACCCACTACCTAGTCAAATTGAATAACTGCAACACTGCAAACTAAACGATCCGGTGCAGTTAGTATTGGACAGCCTCGTGAAGCGGGCGTAGTCAAACGTGATGACAGATGAACACTTAGTGCGCTTTCTTGATCGCACGTCCCCGCCCCACATATTCACGCTAATCATGATTGCGGGGATTTCGGCCCTGAATATGTCGATATTCCTGCCGTCGCTGAATAGTATGGCGCGTTATTTTGACACCGATTATGCTGTCATGCAGATCGCGCTGTCGGGGTATCTGGCTGCAACGGCGCTGCTGCAACTGGTGATTGGGCCAATCTCGGATCGTTATGGGCGTCGTGTTATCACTTTGATTTCGCTCGCAGTATTTGTTTTCGCCACCATCGGAGCACTGCTGTCCACCAATGTCGAGGCATTCCTGTTTTTTCGCATGATGCAGGCCATCGTCGCGGCGGGCCTTGTGCTGTCGCGCGCCGTTGTGCGCGATATGGTGCCACAAAATCAGGCCGCGTCGATGATCGGTTATGTAACCATGGGCATGGCACTTGTGCCGATGTTCGGGCCGATGATTGGCGGCTTGCTGGACCAGCTTTATGACTGGCATGCAACGTTCGTATTTCTGGCGATCGCAGGCACGGGGGTATTTTTCCTAACGTGGTTCGACCAAGGCGAAACAATCAAGGGCGGCGGTGTTAGTTTTGCCGAGCAATTGCGCGGCTATCCCGAATTGCTACGCTCGCCACGGTTTTGGGGATACTCGCTTTGCGCTGCATTTGCTTCGGGTGCGTTCTTTGCGCTGCTTGGTGGCGCGTCCTTTATCGCAGGCGAGGTTTTCGGCCTGTCACCACTCTGGAGCGGTGTCGCACTTGGTGCACCTGCGATCGGGTATGCGGTCGGCAATTATATCTCAGGCAATTATTCCGTGCGGGTCGGGGTGAATGCCATGGCGACCTACGGGTCAATCATCCTGATTATCGGCATGGGGGCGTCCTTAGTGATCACGCTACTGGGCTTTAATCACCCGCTGCTGTTCTTTGGATTCTGCACAATGCTCGGTCTCGGCAATGGCGTAGCACTCCCAAACACGATGGCCGGCCTGTTGTCAGTGCGTCCGCATCTGGCCGGCACGGCCAGCGGCCTTGGCGGGGCGCTGATGGTGGCCGGTGGCGCCGCGTTGGCTCAGCTCGCAGGTGGGATGCTGAATGTCGAAACGGGCACGCTGCCGCTGCAATGGTTGATGTTCACCACTGCCGTCGCGGCCCTGCTATCGGTCCTATTCGTGACATGGCGCGAACGCGCGCTGGGGCTTGCCGAGTAAGTTTGCAAAGCCTAACCTTTGATATGCAAAGTTGCGGAGGGGACGATGGCTGTTCAAAAACTTTATGCGGGCGTCAAGCTGCGTGAATTGCGGGGCCGCCTTGGGCTGACGCAAAAGGCATTTGCGCAAAAGCTGGGCGTGTCCCTACCCTATCTCAATCAGATGGAAAACAACAACCGTCCGATCAGCACGACCGTGGTAGTCAATCTGGCGCAGGAATTCGGCTTTGACGTAACCGAACTACAATCAGGCGACGAGGCCCGCCTTGTCGGCGACATGCGCGAGGCGCTGGCCGATCCGGTCTTTTCCGGCCCAGCCCCGCCGCTTGCAGATTTACGACTTGCGGCGTCCAACGCCCCCGCCTTTACCCGCGCGTTTCTGGACTTGCATGCTGCCTATCGCCAGACCCACGAACGCCTTGCATCGCTTGACGAAGCATTGGGACGCGAGGATGCCCGCCTGCAACCCAGCCCGTGGGAAGAGGTTCGCGACTTCTTTCATTATTGCGACAACTACATTGATGCGGTTGATCGCGCCGCAGAACGGTTCGCCACGCAGTCCAGCACCAAACCAAGCCCCGTGGCGGCAGCCGTTTCCGCACTTGGGACGCATGGGATCACCGTGCATTTTGGCGACCAAGACGGGGCGCTGCGCCACTTTGATCCGCAAACGCGGCGTTTGCATATCTCGACCCGTGCCGCGGCCCCGACGCAGGCGTTTCAGCTGTTTATGCAGCTGGCATTAGTGACGCAGGAAAAACTGCTTGAGGCGACGCTTGATCTCGCCCGTTTTCAATCACCACAAGCCCGCGCCATCGCCAAGATCGGACTGGCGAATTATTTCGCAGGGGCCACGCTGATGCCCTACGGCGCATTTCTGCAAGCCGCACAAGATACCCGCCACGATCTTGAACGGCTGGCTGATCGTTTCGCGGCCTCGCTTGAACAGGTTGCGCACCGACTTTCAACGATGCAGCGCCCCGGCGCCAAGGGAATCCCGTTCTTTTTCGTGCGTGTCGATCCGGCAGGCACAATCACCAAACGGCATTCGGCCACAACGCTGCAATTCGCGCGATACGGCGGCGCTTGCCCGCTTTGGAACGTGCACCGCGCCTTTGAAACGCCCGGCAACTGGTTACGGCAATTGGCAGAAACGCCGGACGGGGTGCGTTACTTTTGTCTGGCGCGAGATGTCAGTAAATCAGGCGGAGCATTTGATGCGCCGACGCGGCGCTATGCTATCGGGCTGGGCTGCGAAGTGCGCCATGCCAGCGCGCTTGTCTATGCCGATCACTTGGATGTGAATACTGCCGAAGCCTATGAACCTATTGGGATTTCTTGTCGGATTTGCGAACGCCGCAACTGTCATCAGCGCGCCGTTCCGCCGCTTGGACGCCAGTTGCGGGTTGAACCCAACCACCGCGGCACCCTGCCCTATCAGATCGACTAAGTAGGCACTGCTTGGCAACTATCTAACTTTCAAGAACAATGACGGCGGCGAGAACTATCCTCGCCGCCTGATCTTGTGTTTAGCTCGCGGCGCGGAGAATGCCCGAGATTTCGTCCTTGAGGGCCAGACGCTGCTTGCGCATTTCGGCCATGTGCAAATCATCCGTAGGTTCAACATTCGTTTCAGCGCGATGCACGGCACGGTTCAGCTCGTGATACTTTTCCGACAGATTCGCGAAATGCGTATCGTCAGTCTTAAGCTTGTGCATCGTTTCGACGTGCTCAGGAAATTCTTCGGCAAGTTCATGTGGTGTGTGTGACAACTGGTGTCCTCCCTATGTTTGCACCCTACGCAAGCGCGCGGCGCAGCCCGCCACTTTGACAGGGATCAAACAATGCGGGATTGTGCGCCTTAATTGCGTGCTGCCCGCCACCCTGCAGCACGAGCCTCGGCCGCGGTGCAAAACCAGCGTTCTCCGTTGGCGGGATTTATGCCGGTGCGATCATAATCACGGTTGTGGGGCATGTGATAAATCCAACCGGATCGCGAGATATTGCCTTTGATCACGCAGTTTACGTCCACAGGTGTCGCGCCTTGCAGATTGTCTGCTCGCTGGGTTTCACGGTGTGTCGCGGGGGTTTCAAACTGCGCGCTCCAGATGCCGATTCCTGCCACGGCAGCAGCCTTTTCATCAAGATCATAGGCCATGGAATAGCGCCGGTATGCTGTCGCCAAACCTGCCCGCACGATCGCGCGGCCCATGTCCACACCATCCACGGTGCAGGTCGCAACAGATCGTCCATAGCGGTCGATATCAACGGTATCGCACTGTGCCCGCCGCCCTTGATAAAGCATGCGCACCTGCAGCGTGGTCCATGCACCACATTCCCAAATCCCGCCCTGATCCGTGGTACATGTCTGCGCGGTCTCAAGCGCATCAATCCCGTACAAACGCACCGTTTCGCCAGCGATTTCATAGGTGTCACCATCGATGACGCGCAACACACCATCGGGGCCAGCCATGGCAGCATGGGCAATAAAGGCCAGAATCAGGGGCGAACATAAGCGGAACACATCCTTAACAAAAGGTTAATTTCGCCCCACCGCAAGGGCGAAGTCCCCAAACGGTTAATATGGCGCTAGCGCTGTTGCGTTTGCCAATTTGGGTGCATCCAAGGTGTCTCGTTCGTCGCGGCCATCATGCCGCGCCCAAGAATATGATCGGATGCCTTTTCACCCACCATGATTGATGGCGCGTTCAGATTTCCGTTGGTAATGCGTGGAAAAATGGAACTATCAGCCACGCGCAATCCATCCACTCCGATGACGCGGGTTTCCGGGTCAACGACGGCCATTGGGTCATCCGCCGCCCCCATCTTGCAGGTGCCGCAGGGGTGATACGCACTCTCGGCGTGTTCGCGGATTGCATCGTCAAGCTCTGCGTCCGATTGCGCAGCGTCCCCCGGTTGAATTTCGTGGCGGCGGAACGGCGCAAAGGCCTCTTGCGCGAAAATCTCGCGGGTCAGGCGGATACAGTTACGAAATTCCTCCCAGTCCTGTGGATCGGACATGTAATTGAACCGGATTTCCGGCGGGGCCAGCGGATCAGCGCCCGCAAGCGTGACCGCCCCACGCGACACAGACCGCATCGGCCCAACGTGGGCCTGAAATCCGTGCCCCTCGGCAGTTGTCTGCCCGTCATAACGCACGGCCATGGGGAGGAAATGAAACTGGATATCGGGGTAATCAATCCCCGCCTTGGAGCGAATGAACCCGCAGCTTTCAAACTGGTTGGACGCCCCAAGCCCCGTGCGGGTAAACAGCCACTGCGCGCCGATCATCGCCTTGCCGAAAATGTTCCAATATTTGTAAAGCGATACCGGCTGCGAGGCGGCCATCTGGATATACATTTCCAGATGATCTTGCAGGTTTTGGCCTACGCCAGCGCGGTCCACAATGACGCTGATTCCGTGTTCCGCGAGATGGGCAGCGGGGCCAATACCCGATTGCATCAGCAACTTTGGTGAATTGATCGCGGATGCGGCAATGATCACCTCGACGTTGGCTGTAATCGTTTCGGTTGTGTTGCCCCGTTGGACTTCGACGCCGGTCGCGCGGCCCTCATGGACGACAACCCGCAAAGCAAGCGCGTTGACCAAATCACAATTGGCACGCTTAAGTGCGGGGCGCAGATACGCGCGCGCCGCCGACCAGCGCTGGCCGTTGTGAATGGTTGCATCAAAGGGACCGAACCCTTCTTGCTGATACCCGTTGTAATCGCCCGTCACCGGATAACCGGCCTGCTCACCGGCCTCGACAAAGGCCTGCGTCAAAGGGTTCTTGCCAGGCCCCCGCGAGACATGCAGCGGGCCGTTCGAGCCACGCCATGCAGGATCACCGCCGCGCCCGCCATCGTCCCAGTTTTCCATCCGTTTGAAATAGGGCGACACATCCGCGTAGCCCCAACCCTGCGCACCGCTCTGGGCCCAATGGTCATAATCGCGCGCATGGCCGCGCACATAAATCATCCCGTTAATCGACGACGACCCGCCGATAACCTTGCCGCGTGGACAGGCCAAACGACGGTTGCCAAGATACGGTTCTGGCTCTGACGAATAGCCCCAATCATACCGCTTCATATTCATCGGATAGGACAGTGCGGCAGGCATCTGGATGAACGGCCCCACGTCAGTTCCACCGTGTTCGATGATCAATACCGATTTGCCTGCCTCGGCCAAACGGTAGGCCATGGCGCAGCCCGCGCTGCCCGCTCCAACAATGACGTAATCTGCTTGCATGTTGTGTTTGTCCTAGAAGGGGGCTTCAACGGGGCCCATGGCCACGTAGACCGATTTGACTTGGGTGTAGTATTCGATCGCGCCCTTTGAGTTCTCGCGCCCGACGCCAGATTGCTTGGATCCGCCAAAGGGGGCCTCAACCGGAGCAAGGTTGTAGGTGTTGATATAGCACGTACCTGCCTCGAATCCTGCCGCCATACGATGGGCACGAGTCAGGTCTTGGGTAAATACACCAGCAGCAAGTCCAAATTCTGTGTTATTAGAACGCTCTAGCGCTTCTTCTTCATCCCTAAAGCTAAGGATTGAAAGCACAGGGCCAAAGATTTCGTCACGCGCGATAACCATATCGTCCGTTACGTCAGAAAAGACCGTCGGTTGAATGAAGAACCCTTCTTTATCAATAACCTGACCACCGTAACTTAATGTAGCCCCTTCGGCGATACCCTGCGCGATAAAGCCCTGCACAACCTTGCGTTGTTGTTCACTGACCATTGGGCCGAAATTAGTGGTTTCGTCCATCGGATCACCCATCTTGATCTGGTCAAGCCGTTCACACAGTCGGGCGATGAACGCCGCGCGGATACCGCCTTGCACAAAGACGCGCGTGCCGTTGGAACAGACCTGACCGCTGGAATAGAAGTTGGCCAAAATCGCACCACCAACCGCATCTTCAAGGTTGGCATCATCGAAAATCACAAGAGGGGACTTGCCGCCAAGTTCCATCGTGACGTTGCGAATACCCTCGGCAGCCGCCGCGTAAACCTTGCGACCCGTCGGCACTGAACCCGTCAGGGACACCTTTGCAACCCGCGGGTCGGCGACCAGTGACGCGCCAACAGCCCCCATGCCTTGAACCACATTAAACACACCCGCAGGCGCGCCAGCCTCAAGCAAAATCTCGGCTACTTTCAATGCGCACAGTGGGGTAGTTTCGCTGGGTTTGAACACCATCGCATTACCGCAGGCGAGCGCTGGCGCGCCCTTCCAGCAAGCGATCTGAGTGGGATAGTTCCAAGCGCCGATGCCAACACAAACACCCAAGGGTTCGCGGCGCGTGTAGACAAAATCGTCCCCCAATTGGATGTGTTCGCCGGTGATCGCCCCGGCAAGCCCGCCGAAGTATTCAAGCGCGTCCGCACCACTTGTCGCGTCAGCCACGAGAGTTTCTTGCAACGGTTTGCCGGTATCATAGGTTTCCAGCACCGAAAGATCGCGGTTGCGCGTCCGCATGATGTCGGAGGCACGCCGCAAAACGCGCCCGCGTTCAGCGCCGGTCATGGCCGCCCATTGCTTTTGCGCGCGGGTTGCGGCGGCGAGGGCCTGGTCAATGATCGCAGGCGTCGCCGCATGGACCTGTGCGATGACCTTGCCTGTTGCAGGATAAATCACTTCGATCAGGTCACCGCGCGTATCTTCTACATAGACGCCATCAATAAAGTGGCTGGCGGTGGGTTGCGTTGGATAGGTCATGGTGCCTCCGGCGGGGATATTTCGGGCAAGTTGAGAGTGCTAATCCCCACGGGGAAATCGTTTGCTTTCCTCAAGGACATTCAGGTCCATGTGGTTGCGCATATAGCGCTCGGATGCCTTTTGAAGTGGCTGGTAGTCCCACGGGTAATAGTCGCCATTGCGCAGGGCCTCGTAGACCACCCGGCGGCGCGCCTGACTCTCGCGCACATCCGCGTCAAAGCGTGCAAGATCCCAGCGTTCTTGGGAAATAGTACGCAGATGCAAACGCGTCTCTTGATATTTTTCAACTTCGGCAAGGTTGTTCAGCTCTGATGGGTCGGCTTCGATATCAAATAACTGATCTGGGTCCAGATCGCAGCGGATGTATTTCCATTTACCCACGCGCAGGCTGACCAGCGGCGCGTTCGAGCCTTCGGCGGCATATTCCATCGCAACCGGCGTGTTGCGCGCACCGCCTTGGCCAAGTGGTTTGAGGCTTTCGCCGTCCGTCCATCGCATGACCTCGGCCATGCTGACACCTGCGAGGTCACATAGGGTCGGGCAGACGTCAATATTGCTGACTGGGGTGGTGACGAGGCCCGGTTCCATTTCAGGTGCGCAGATCATCAGCGGCACGCGGGCAGAGCCTTCAAAGAAGGTCATCTTGAACCACAGGCCGCGTTCGCCCAGCATGTCACCGTGGTCTGAGACGAACAGGATCGTTGCCTCTTGGCGGGTGTCGGTCAGGACTTGCAGAATTTCGCCGATCTTGTCGTCAAGGTAGCTGATATTGGCAAAATAGGCGCGGCGCGAGCGACGTATATCATCGTCGGTGATGTCAAAACTGCGCCAGTCGTTGGCGTCGAAAATCCGTTTGGAGTGCGGGTCTTGCGCGTTATAACCAAGGTCCGAGACTTGGGGCATCAGATGCGCGCAATCCTCGTAAAGGTCCCAGTATTTCTTGCGCGCAACATAGGGATCATGGGGGTGGGTGAAGCTGACGGTCAGGCACCAAGGGCGCGGATCGCCGCCACGTGCAAGATCATAAAGCTTGTGGGTCGCGTTATAGGCCACCTCGTCGTCATATTCCATTTGGTTGGATATTTCGGCCACGCCTGCGCCGGTGACGGACCCCATGTTGTGATACCACCAATCAATCCGTTCGCCCGGTTTGCGATAATCCGGCGTCCAGCCGAAATCGGCGGGGTAAATGTCTGTGGTCAAGCGCTCCTCGAAGCCGTGCATCTGGTCGGGGCCGACAAAGTGCATCTTGCCCGATAGGCAGGTTTGATAACCCGCGCGCCGCAAATGATGCGCATAGGTCGGGATGGCGGATACGAATTCGGCGGCGTTATCATAGACGCCGGTGCGACTGGGCAGTTGGCCCGACATGAACGACGCGCGCCCCGGCGCACAAAGCGGCGAGGCGGTATAGGCGTTCTTGAACCGCGTCGAGCGGGCCGCGAGCGCCTTGAGGTTAGGCGCGTGAAGCCAATCGGCGGGGCCGTCGGGAAACAACGTGCCGTTCAACTGGTCCACCATAATGATCAGGACGTTAGGTTGTGTCATGCGGCACCTTTGGTGAGTGAGGTCAGGAGCGACAGCGTGCGCCCGCAGGCGTCCGCATTTGGTTGCGCAAGGGCTGCACGGATATAAAGCCCGTCAATCAGTGCCGCGAGCGTTCCGGCCACATCACGCGGATCATCGCACAACGGGCGCAGCGCATGGGTCAGATTGCTGCGCATACGGTTCTGATAGATGCGAAGCAGGCGCAGCGCTTGCGGGTTGGTCTGCGCCTGAACGTAAAACGCCATCCACGCACTTACGGTGGCCGGTTCAAAAAACGCTGGCGCAAAGTTAGCGCGGATAATCGCGCGGGCGCGTTCGGGCGGCGTCTGGGCCACGGCAAGGGCGGCGCGCACCTCGTCGCCAAAGTCCCGCAATATTTGGCGCATCGCGGCGATGAATATCTGGTCTTTGCCACCAAAGTAATGGTGTGCCAACGCCGAGGACATGCCAGCCCGTTTCGCGATCTGGCTCACGGTCACGTCAAGTGACGCTGCAGCGCCCACTTCGGCGATAGTGGCTTTCACCAAAGCTGCGCGGCGTATAGGCTCCATCCCGAGCTTGGGCATGATTTCTCCGGAAATAACTTGCACTGCGACAGTAGATCGTTCTTTATTGACTGGTCAATCAAGAAAAAACAACCTCTAGGGAGCTGCTAAAATGTCTATGAAATCAACACTCTCCGTTCTGGCTATCTGCGCCGCCGCACCGGCACTTGCAGACTGTGATTCGGTCGTATTCTCTGATGTCGGCTGGACGGATATCACGGCAACCACCGCTGCAACCACCGTCGTGCTTGAGGCACTTGGGTATGAAACTGACATCAAAGTGCTGTCGGTTCCGGTTACATACACGTCCTTGGCCGAGGGTGACGTCGATATTTTCCTTGGCAACTGGATGCCAACAATGGAAGGCGATATCGCCGCTTACCGCGAGGCAGGCACCGTTGATACGGTCCGCGCGAACCTTGAAGGCGCAAAATATACGCTGGCCGTCAACGCCGCTGCAGCCGCGTTGGGGATCACCAGCTTTGCCGATATCGCCGCGCATATGGACGCGCTTGATGGCAAAATTTATGGCATCGAAGCTGGCAATGATGGCAACCGCCTGATCATGGACATGATCGCGGCAGATGCCTTTGGTTTGACCGGGTTCGAGGTTGCTGAATCCTCAGAAGCGGGCATGCTGGCACAGGTTGATCGCAATTCCACCCGTGGCGAGCCGATCATCTTTCTTGGCTGGGAACCCCACCCGATGAACGCCAACTTTGACATGTCCTATCTTGAGGGCGGTGATGATTGGTTTGGTCCCAACCTTGGCGGTGCAACGGTTTATACCAACACGACCGCTGGCTATGTTGATGCCTGCCCGAATGTTGGCGCGCTGCTTAACAATCTGGAATTCACGCTGGCCATGGAAAACGAAATCATGGGCGCGATCCTGAATGACGGCAAAGACCCCGCCGATGCAGCTACCGCATGGTTGTCGGCCAACCCCGACGCATTCATGGGCTGGCTCGACGGCGTCACGACCAAGGACGGTGGCGACGCAGTTGCAGCCGTGAAGGCCGCACTGGGCATGTAAGCAATTTGGGGTTGCGTCGCTGATGCAGCCCCTATTTTCTATCAAAGCAATAATTCCTGACGGCATGATAAGGGGCTGGTGAAATCAACTGGTTAACCGACAACAAAATCCCTGTGGGGAAGGTCGCCGAGGGCGTATTTGACTGGCTCGAAGTCACATTTCAAGGCGCTTTCGACGCTATTGCAGTTGCCCTAGAGGCGATGATCGATGCCTTTCTTTGGGTCTTGCAGACGCCGCATCCCTTAGTCGTGATTGCATTTTTCGTCGCTGGCACATGGATTCTTCAGCGCAACTGGAAAACCTGCATGGTGATCGCCCTCGGGTTCCTGTTCATCCTGAATCAAGACTACTGGGAAGAAACCACCGAAAGCCTCACACTTGTGCTCTCGGCTTGTGTGGTATGCATGGCGATTGGCGTGCCGATCGGTATCGCTGTTGCTCACCGCCCGCGCTTATATGCGTGGATGCGGCCCGTTCTTGACCTGATGCAAACGCTGCCGACCTTTGTTTATCTGATCCCCGCGATTGTATTTTTTGGCATCGGCATGGTGCCAGGCTTGATCGCAACGGTGATTTTTGTTCTGCCTGCGCCGATCCGCCTGACCCACTTGGGTGTCAGCAGCACACCGACGCCATTGTTAGAGGCCGCGCAGGCGTTTGGCGCAACCGGCCAGCAGACATTGTGGAAAGTCGAACTGCCCAGCGCCCTGCCCCAGATCATGGCCGGATTGAACCAGACGATTATGTTGTCCCTGTCGATGGTCGTGATTGCCGCCCTTGTGGGCGCGGACGGTTTGGGCGTGCCGGTAGTGCGCGCCTTGAACACGGTGAACACGGCCAAAGGGTTTGAATCGGGCCTTGTGATCGTCGTCGTCGCAATCATGCTGGACAGGATGCTACGGGTGAGCGGCAAATGAGCGCTTTAGAATTTAATAACGTGTCGATCGTATTTGGTGATCATCCCGAACGCGCGCTGCCTTTGATGGATGAAGGCCAGGACCGCCCTGACATTCAAACCGCCTGCGGACAGGTTTTGGGCGTGCATAACTGTTCACTGACCGTCGAAGAGGGCGAGATCTTGGTCCTGATGGGCCTGTCCGGGTCTGGTAAATCCACGTTGCTACGCGCTGTGAACGGGCTGAACCCTGTGATCCGCGGAAGCGTGACCGTGCGCGCTGGCGATTGGAGCGCCGAAGTAGGCAGTGCCTCGCCCGCTGATCTGCGCTATTTGCGCCGCAAATGTGTGTCGATGGTGTTTCAGGCGTTCGGCCTACTGCCGTGGCGCACGGTACGAGACAATGTCGGGCTTGGCCTTGAACTGGACGGGATGGACAAGGCGGAACGCCGCAAAGTAGTTGAAGGCCAGCTTGCACTTGTTGGATTGTCGGATCGCGGGGATGCGCTGGTCGGCGAGCTGTCGGGCGGGATGCAACAGCGCGTCGGGCTTGCCCGCGCTTTTGCCACCGATGCGCCGATCCTGCTGATGGACGAGCCGTTTAGCGCGCTTGATCCGTTGATCCGCACACGGCTGCAGGACGAACTTCTGGACCTTCAATCGAAATTGGGCCGCACGATTGTTTTCGTGAGCCATGATTTGGACGAAGCGTTCAAAATCGGCAATCGCATCGCCATCATGGAAGGCGGGCGAATCGTGCAGGTCGGCACCCCTCGCGAGATATTCTCGGCGCCAGCTAACGGCTATGTGGCTGAATTCGTTTCAAATATGAACCCGCTTGGGGTGCTTTGCGCCCGTGACGTGATGATTGATGGCAACAGTAAAGGACCTGTGGTGGAAGCCGAAACGACAGTGCGCGACATCATCGCGATGCTTGGGGATGCCGGCGATATTTGCGTTACAGAAGGCGGGAATCCCATCGGCAAGATCACCCACGCAAGTGTTTTGGCAAGGATCGCGCGCGCCCGAGACTAGCCCCGAGCGCTGACGCTGGTCATCGCCACGCTCAGGTCATGCACCAGCGTTTTCGCCATGGACCGCATGACCATTATTTCAAACGTTTGCGGCCCGACGCGTGTCACGCTAGCGGTCATATGCGACAGCATCGTGCGGGCGGTGTGGCCCTTTTTGAAATGCGCGGCGCGCAGATCGACGGGAACCAATCGGGCCAAGACATCCTCGGCCCCAGCCCCGTTTAGCTGCACAATCGCCCAAGCATCTGATTGATCGGTAAGCGCTGCGCCCGCAACGTCGGGCAATGCCACGCCCATCACAAACGCCACGCTATTACCAAACCACATCGCGCGCGCGCTGCCCTTGGATGTTGTGCGATTGGCGGCGGGCAATGCGATACCGATGGCGGATTTAACCACCGCCGACACTGACTTGTCTTGCCCCGCATGCGGCGCAACCGATGTGATGACGCCGGCCTCTACCTCGGTCAGGATCAGCGCACCGATGGTGATCGGTAAAAGGCCCGCACAGGGCGTTGTTGCAATCAGATTATCCACGCAAGCGCCCTCCTGTCGGATCAACAAACACCGGATCGCAAACCTCGCATTGCGTTGTCACACCGCGCAGATGATCGACCATCGTGATCACCTCGCCGTGGCGCGCACGCCCGTTTTGCAAGAACCCAAGGCCCAACATGGCACCCAACGTCGGCGAAAACCCGACGCTGGTGACATAGCCCTGATCGTTGCTGCGCACAGGTTCGACCCCTTGGGCAAACAAATGCGCCCCAGCGGTGATCTGTTTTACGGCGCCCGCCGGTTTAAGTCCCACAAGCTGTTCGCGGTCCTCATCCAGCAGTCCGTCACGTTGCGAGGCCGCATTGCCGATGCAGTCTTTTTTCTGGCTCACCATCCGGCCAAAGCCGATATCAAACGCGGTCGTGCGCCCGTGAATTTCGGAATGGGTGATATGGCCCTTTTCGATCCGCAGCACGTTCAGCGCCTCCATGCCATAGGCACACCCGCCCATGCTTTGGGCGCGTTCAACCAGCAGATCATAAAGTGCAGCGCCATGGCGGGCAGGCACAGCGACTTCGTAGGCATGTTCACCGCTGAACGAGATACGGAACAAGCGCCCCGACACGCCAGCGACGCCCATCTCGCCACAAGCCATGAACGGCCAGCTTTCATTGTCGATTTTCCTATCCAATAGATCGTTCAACAGTTCACGCGATTTTGGCCCCGCCACGGCAAACTGCGCCCATTGTTCGGTCACGGAAATGCACTGCACGTCCAGATCGGGACGCAAGACCTGCGCCACAAAATCCAAGTGACGCATTACAAGCCCCGCCGCCGCCGTGGTTGTCGTCATCACATAGTGATTTTCACCCAAGCGCGCGGTCGTGCCATCATCCATGACCTGCCCGTCTTCACGCAGCATCAACCCGTAACGCACCCGCCCGACCTTGAGGCTAGAAAACGTATTGCAGTATACGAAATCAAGTAATGCGGCGGCGTCCGGACCCTGAATGTCGATCTTGCCGAGCGTGCTGACATCGCAGATCCCGACCGCATTGCGCACGGCGTTCACTTCGCGATCACAGGACTGCCGCCAAGTTGTTTCACCGTTTGCGGGATAAAATGAAGGGCGATACCACAAGCCCGCTTCGATCATCGGCGCGCCACGTTCGACGCTGGCATTATGCGATGTAGTGAACCGTTGCGGCGCAAAGCCCACGCCCTGCGATCCCGCGCCCATCGCCGCAATCGCGACTGGCACATAGGGTGGGCGGAACGTCGTCGTGCCGGTTTCGGGAATGCCACGCCCTGTGGCATCGGCCAGAACGGCCAGTGCGGCAACGTTCGAATTCTTGCCCTGATCGGTCGCCATCCCTTGGGTTGTATAGCGCTTCATATGCTCGACGCTGCGAAAGTTTTCCTGCGCTGCCAGCCGGATGTCTTTTACATGCACGTCGTTCTGAAAATCGAGCCACTTGCGGCCCTTGCCTTCGACAAACCAAAGCGGCGTCATGCGATAGGCTGTGTCTTCGGCCTGCGGCGACGCGGCTGGTTTCGCCTTAATTTTCAACGCGTCCAGCGCCGCTACGGCAACTGCAGCCCCATCAGCCAAACAAGCCGCTGTCGAAAAGTGCCCGTTGGCGGCCCCCGCCACTGTCATTCCCGGCACGCTATCGGGCGTGGGCACAAACGACGCAATATCGCTCCGCCACGTTGGCCGCCCGTTCATATGGCATGTCAGATGCACCGATGGGTTCCAGCCACCCGACATCGCCAGGCAATCGGTCGCAATCTTGTCGGTGCCGCCATTATGGGTGACCGTGATCTGCTCCAGCCCTAGGCGACCACGCGTGGCCGTAACCAGCGCACCGGTGAACAGTGGGTAATCACCCAAAGCGCGCGCATCATCGCGGCTGTCGATCACGCCAGCTACGGTGACCCCCACATCGATCATATCTAACGCTGTGCGGTGCGCATCGTCGTTATTGGCAAAAACCGTCACGGCCTGTCCCGGCGCAACACCCCAGCGGTTCAGATAGGCGCGCACGGCCCCTGCCGTCATAATTCCAGGGCGGTCATTATTGGGAAACGCAATAGGGCGCTCCAAGGCACCGCCACACAGCACAGTGCGTTTCGCGACGATCCTCCAGAAACACTCGCGCGGCAGTCCATCCGCGCGGGGGCAGTGGTGGCCAACCCGCTCCAAAGCGCCATAGGTGCCTTGATCATAGGCGCCGGTGATGGTCGTGCGCGTCATCAGCCGGACGTTGTCCATACCGCGCAATTCATCCAAGATCTGATCCACCCAAACGTGCCCCGCGACCCCGTCAACCTGATGCGTTTCGGCCAGCAATCGCCCGCCCATGCGTGCGTCCTCGTCGGCCAAAATCACATTCGCGCCTGCACGCGCCGCCGTCAGGGCCGCCATCAAACCAGCAGGCCCCGCGCCAATCACGAGCAGATCGCAAAACGCAAAGGCCTTTTCATATGTGTCGTCGTTATGTGCCCCGCTCAATGCGCCAAGGCCAGCTGCGTGGCGAATGATCGGTTCGTAAACACGCTCCCAAAACGCGCGCGGCCACATGAAGGTCTTGTAATAGAACCCTGCCCCCAGAAACGGCGAGATCAGATCGTTCACGCCCATCGCATCCATGCGCAGCGACGGCCAGCGGTTCTGGCTTTGCGCACTTAAACCGGCGAAAATCTCTTGCGTTGTGGCGCGTTGGTTCGGGTCAGCCTGCGCGCCCGTGCCAATGGTCACCAACGCGTTGGGCTCTTCTGATCCGGCGGTTAAAATCCCGCGCGGCCGGTGATATTTGAACGACCGCGCCACGAGGCGCACATCGTTTGCCAAAAGTGCAGCCGCCAGCGTATCGCCATCGCGGCCAGCATAACTTTGCCCGTCAAACGAGAACGGGACAGAGGCCGCGTTACCGTAAATGCCCTTGCCGTGAATTCTCATCGTTTAACCTTTGTGGCTGCGATGCTGGAATGGACAGCATGGGTCACGGTATTGCGCTTGACCACGGCCCATGTCGCACAGGCGTCGTGATACCAAAGATCGCGGGTATCACCGGCGGGGTTTTCGCGGTTATGCAAATAGTCGTCCCATGCATGCGCGCCCGCATTCCGCGCAGGACGATCAAGCGCCAGTGCATCGCCTTGATAGGTAAATTCACGGCGGTCGCGTTCGCCACAATTGGGGCATGTGATGCGCATCGAACGTAGCTCCTAGTGTAAATTATGCTGAGAGCCGGTGCCCTCTTCATCCATCAACCCGGCCCCGGTGCGAAAGCGGTCAAGCCGGAAACGGGCGGCGGGGGCGTGGTGATTGCCCGTCGCCATCAGGTGGGCAAAGCTGAAACCAGACCCAGGCACAGCCTTGAACCCGCCATAACACCAGCCGCAATCGATGAACAAACCATCGGTGTCCGTCTTATCGATGATGGGTGACCCATCGGGCGTCATATCCATGATCCCGCCCCAGGACCGCAGCACGCGCGCCTTGCCTATCATCGGCATCAGGGTCATCGCGGCGTCCATGACGTGTTCTTTCATCGGAAGATTGCCGCGCTGCGCGTAGGACGAATAAAAATCAAGATCGCCGCCAAACACGAGGCCGCCCTTGTCGGACTGGCTGATATAAAAGTGGCCCATTCCAAAGCTGACCACATGGTCGATGATCGGCTTTAACCCCTCGGTCACGAATGCCTGCAAGACGTGGCTTTCAATCGGCAAGCGCATCCCCGCCATCGCCGCAACCTGCCCAGAACGCCCTGCCACGACGATGCCAACTTTCTTGGCGCGGATCGCCCCGCGGGTGGTCTGGACGCCTTTGACCACACCGTTTTCGATATCAATTCCAGTCACTTCACAGTTCTGAAGCAAGTCAACGCCGCGCTGGTCCGCCCCGCGCGCATAACCCCACGCCACCGCATCATGACGCGCCGTACCACCTCGCGGATGCAGCAAACCGCCATAGATCGGAAAACGGACGTTGTCGAAATCAAGATAAGGCAGGTGCTTGCGCACACCTTCACGATCCAGCAGCACCGCGTCGTCGCCTTGGTTAATCATCGCATTTCCACGCCGCACAAAGGCATCGCGCTGCCCGTCACTATGAAACAGATTAATCAACCCGCGCTGGGAATGCATGACGTTGTAGTTCAGGTCTTGCGACAGACCCTCCCACAATTTCAGGGAGTGGCTGTAGAACTCCGAATTGCCCTGCAGGAAATAGTTAGCGCGCACGATGGTCGTGTTGCGACCCACATTGCCGCCCCCGATATAGCCTTTTTCCAGCACGGCAATATTGGTCATCCCGTGCTCTTTGGCCAGATAGTAGGCCGTGGACAACCCGTGCCCACCGCCGCCGATGATCACGGCATCATATTCAGCCTTGGGCTCAGGATCGCGCCATTGCGGCGTCCAGCCCTTTTGGCCAAACAGGCCTTCTTTGATCACGCGAAATCCGGAATAGCCCATGATAGCGGCCCCATTGTAACAACACCGCGACCCTATCAACCCCGCGCAGCAGCGCAACGCCGATTTTCGACAAAATAGACGCTAACTACGACTCATGTCGCACCAACATCATCTTGCCGAAAATATCCCGGGGGAGCCCGACCGGGCGGGGGCAGAGCCCCTCCCCGTTCGCCGCAGGCGCGCTAGAGCCCTTTGGCACGATAGCTGGCGGCTACCTTGCCGATTGCCACAAGATAGGCGGCGGTGCGCAAGTCACGCACATCTTCACGGGAATGCCAGACCTCGCGCATCGACTGGTAGGCAATCCGCATCGTATCATCGAGGCCCGAGCGCACCAGTTCCAGCTCGTCTGCGCCACGGAGGTATTTTTCCTTGAAGGTGGGTGTCATGGTCCATGCATCGCCAAGATAGCGGTCAAGCCGCTCCAACTCGTCCACGACAAGCTGGTGGCGCGTCTCTTCCTGGCGGCGCTGCATCCGGCCAAACCGAATATGCGAAAGGTTCTTGACCCATTCGAAATAGGACACCGTGACACCGCCCGCGTTGGCATACAGGTCGGGAATGATCACGCAGCCCTTGTCGCGCAGTATTTCATCGGCGCCCGCAGTCACGGGGCCGTTCGCCGCTTCGATGATCAGCGGGGCCTTGATCCGGTCGGCGTTAGACATATTGATCACCCCTTCAAGGGCCGCCGGAATAAGGATATCGCAGGCGGCCTCGAGGGTAGCTGCGCCATCGGCGTGATAGGTGGCATCGGGATAGCCCGTGACACCGCCGTGGCTGGCGATCCATTTGTGCACCGCTTCAACATCAAGGCCTTTTTCATCGAAAAGCGCACCATCGCGTTCGATGATGCCGATGATGATAGCGCCGTCTTCGTCGCGCAGGAATTTGGCAGCGTGATAACCAACATTGCCAAGGCCCTGCACAATGACGCGCTTGCCCTCAAGTTTGCCTTCAAGGCCGGCAGCTTTCTTGTCTTCTTCGTGACGGAAGAACTCCTGCAACGCATATTGCACACCCCGCCCCGTCGCTTCAACACGGCCTTGAATACCTCCGGCATTCAGCGGTTTGCCCGTCACACAGGCTGCGGCGTTGATGTCGGTTGTGTTCATGCGACGGTATTGGTCAGCGATCCACGCCATCTCACGCTCGCCGGTTCCCATGTCGGGGGCGGGCACGTTCTGGCTGGGGTGGATCAGGTCACGTTTTGCCAATTCATAAGCAAAGCGGCGGGTAATTTGTTCCAGCTCATGTTCTTCCCATTCACGCGGGTCGATACGAAGCCCCCCCTTGGCGCCACCGAACGGTGCTTCGACAAGGGCGCACTTATAGGTCATCAGCGCCGCCAGCGCCTCGACCTCGTCTTGATTGACGCCCATCGCATAACGAATACCACCTTTTACCGGTTCCATATGTTCGGAATGAACGGACCGATAACCAGTGAACGTATGAATAGTTCCCCGCAGGCGCACGCCGAAACGCACGGTATAGGTCGCATTGCAGACCCTGATCTTTTCTTCCAATCCGGGCGAAAGATCCATGAGGGCCACAGCCCTGTTGAACATCATATCAACGGATTCACGAAAGGATGGTTCTTTGTTGCGATTGGGGGCTTGTGGCACAGTGTGCTCCTTGGACTTGTTTTCCGACGATAGCGCGCCAACGTCGGGCAATTGGACCTACCCTAGCCTTGTTCACTATAACCGCACCTACAATTTTTAATATTTAATGAATTCCGGCAAATTGGACTGACTTTACCCGCATTAGCAGGCTGCTGGGCTTGATTGAGGGGACTTTCCAGCCGTTCGGTTGCGCG